>NZ_JBUYSY010000010.1:0-97167 GCF_055231795.1 Flavobacterium riviphilum | reverse complement strand
ATTATTGTAATGCTTTTTTGAGTAGAGGGATAAAAAAAACTCCAAAATCAAATGACTTTGGAGTTTTTGGTGGGCGATGAGGGGTTCGAACCCCCGACCCCCTCGGTGTAAACGAGGTGCTCTGAACCAGCTGAGCTAATCGCCCTATTTTACTAGGTTGCTATCGTTTGTGATTGCGAGTGCAAATATACAACCATTTTCGGTATGTGCAAGCAAAAATGAAAAAAAATTACAAAATTTCTGCAACCACAAAGGTGCTTCCGCCTATGTAGATAAAGTCCGTAGGAGCTGCCTTTTTCAATGCTGCTTCGTAGGCTTCTGAAACAGAAGAGTATACTTCTCCGTTTAGGCCAAATAATTGCGCTTCGGTTTGCAGTGTGGTTGCATCTAAGCCACGTGGAATATTGGGCTTACAAAAATAATATATCGCGTTTTTTGGAAACAAAGGCAACACTTCTTTTAAATCTTTGTCGTTGACTACTCCTAAAACAAGATGTAATTGGTCAAATTTCTCTTTTTGAATTTGACGCATTACGATTTCCAAACCGTTTTTGTTGTGGGCGGTGTCAGCAATTACTTTGGGTTGCTCTTTCAACTGTTGCCAACGACCTTTTAGTCCTGTGTTTTTTATTACGTTGGCCATCCCTGTTTGGAGTTGTTTTGGTGTAACTGTTAGGGTTTTGTTTTCGTTCAAAACTGCTATGGTTTGCATCACGGTTTTCTTGTTATGCACTTGGTAATCGCCAAGTAAATCGGAAGGGTAAGTACTCGAAATCAAATCCGACGCCAAATGAATTTCAGCAAAACAACTTTTGGCTTTGCTAATAAAAACAGGTAAGGTTTCTGGAGTGTATTCCCCAATCACTACCGGAATGCTGGGTTTTATGATGCCTGCTTTTTCACCAGCAATAGCCGCTAGTGTATCACCAAGAAATTGAGTGTGATCCAATCCTATATTGGTGATAATCGAAACTAATGGCGTAATAATATTGGTAGCGTCCAATCGACCACCCATTCCAACTTCTATAATGGCGATGTCGACTTGTTCTTTTACAAAATAATCAAAAGCCAAACCCACGGTCATTTCGAAGAAACTCATATCCTGTGCTTCAAAAAACGAACGGTGTTTATTGATAAAATCACACACAAAAGTTTCTGGAATTTCTTCCCAAGCTTGTTCTGGATTGGCATTCGAAATAATTTTGATGCGTTCTCTAAAATCTGTAAGATGTGGTGAGGTGTACAAACCTACTTTTAGCCCTGCTTCTTTGAGAACAGAGGCGAGGAGGTGAGAGGTAGAACCTTTGCCATTGGTGCCCGCCACGTGTATGCATCGCAGTTTTTGTTCAGGATGCCCCAAGTAGTCGGCTAACTGATGTACGTTGGTCAAATCTTTTTTATAAGCCGATGCGCCTTGTAATTGATACATGGGTAACTGATTATAAAGCCAATGTAGGGTTTCTTGGTAATTCATCTTTTCTGAAAAAAAAATTGAGGGTTAAAATATTTTTCGTTTTTTTTAGTTTAATACTAGAACGAAAAGTATCTTTAGTGCAAAATTGAAATATTTTTTAGAATTAATTCGTAAAAATCAAGAATAAAATATGTTTACTTTACTCTCTCTACAAGCCGACTCACTTACTGCTGCGACTTCTACTGCTGTTATTGAAAATGTTGCTCCTAATACTGAAATTTCGGTATTAGAATTTATTTTGAAAGGTGGTTTTTTTCTAATTCCAATTGCCATTTTGTTGTTCTATACGTTTTATGTTATTGCTGAAAGGTATATGTACATTGAAAAAGCTTCAAAAATTGACGATCGTTTGTTGCGCGATGTGGGAGAACAATTGCATTCAGGGAATATTGATTTGGCTAGAGCAATTGTTGAGCGTTCTACAACGGCTTCGAGTACGGTTATTAAAGAAGGGATTTTAGTGATTGGTCGTCCCATCGCAGAGATTGAATCGAATATGGATCGCGCTGCCGATATCGAAATTGGTCAAATGGAAAAGCATTTAGGCCATTTGGGATTAATTGCAGGTATTGCTCCAACCTTAGGATTTATCGGAACCATTTCAGGGGTTATCAAGATTTTTTACAGTATTTCGGTTACTGAAAACATCAGTATCGGAAACATTTCTGGTGGATTGTACGAGAAAATGATTAGTAGTGGTGCTGGATTAATTGTTGGAATCATCGCCTACAGTGCCTACCATTTGCTGAACGGAAAGATTGATAATTTTGCGCTAAAAGTGCAAAAACAGATTTTAGAATTTGTAAATATTATTCAAAGAGCATAGTTATGGCGATCAAAAGAAAAAGAAGATTTCACGCCGAAGTAGCGACCTCTTCGCTCAGCGATATTATGTTTTTCTTATTGTTGTTTTTCTTGATTATTTCCACACTGGCCAATCCCAATGTGATTAAAATGACCTTGCCCAAAGCCAAGTCCAACGAAAAAACGAATAAGCAATACATTAGCCTTTCGGTTACCGAAGACAAAAAGTTCTATCTCGACAAACAACCCGTAGCTTTCGAAGACCTAGAAACCACTTTGATGGGAAAAATTAGTGGCGAAAAAGACCAAACGGTTATCGTCCGAATTCCATTCAACCTACAAGTTCAAGACTTGGTTGACGTTCTTCAAATCGGCGTAAAAAATAACCTAAAGTTTGTCATAGCCACCAGTCCAAAATAAGAATAATTTGGGCGTGACCCCATAAAAGCAAAGGGGCGAATAGCATAGGTGTTATTCGCCCCTTTACTTTTCTGCGGTCGGGCTATCCGCGCTACTTCGGTAGCTAGCTCCTATCCCTCACGCATTTTAACTAGTCCCAAGACATATTGTTGTTACGATATCTAATTCAAATTGAAATTATAAACAATCTTGCCGACTTGTTTCTCTGGTGCGTTGCTGCTAGCGTCCCATTTGGTGTTCATTGCTGCAATTTTGGCTTGGTCCAAAAGACATTTGGCGGTATTGGTGGTTCCTTTGCTTCCTGCAATGGCGCTTATGGTGTTGCCATTACGGTCTACAGCTACTTCTACCACTACTTTGCCTACTTCGTTGCAAGTGTATTTTGGAACAGGTTTTGAAATGGCCCTGCGGTTGCCTAAAGAATAGCCTGCGCCTCCACCGGAGCCACCTCCGCTTCCTGCGCCATAACCACTACCGGTGCCAATGCCATTTCCGGTTCCGTTGCCGCCGCCTGTTCCGCCGCCAGAACCTCCAGAACCATAATAATCTTTGGCGCTCAAACTTCCGTTGGCTTTTCCTTTATTGCCCGCTACTTTATCGTCGCCATCGCCTCCTTTGTTGGAGCCTTTTAGGATGCTCGACAAGGCATCGTTGGTAGTGTTGGAAACTTTTGGTTTTTCGACAACGGGTTTTGGGGTTTCTTTTGGAGTAGCCGTGGTGTTTTTTACTTTCTCTTTTTTGGGAATTACTACACTTTCCTCCGTGGTCGTTTCTTGTGATAAGATGGCCTCGTCTGGAGTTGTTTCTGTGGGGGTAACTTTGGTTTGGTTTTTTACGTCCAAAACCTCGCTTTGGTAATCGGTACCCTGTCCCATTTCGCTATCACCAAAGTTGACCGTAAGCCCACCGCCGCCACCGCCAGCAAGTGCTGTAAAAGAATCGGGGTTGTAGGGAGGCCAAAAACGGATAAAAAATAAAATCAATAGCAGTATTCCGTATATTGCTACGGAAAAGGCGATGGCTTTTTTCTTATCTGAGGTAACTGGGGATTGCATTATGGTTTTGAATTTTAAGTATGGGTTAAAAACGCTGAAAAGTACTAAAAATTGTCAAGAAAAGAGAAGCGTTGTAGTGAAAATGATAGCAAAAATTGAGGTTGTTGCTCTCTAGCCCCGATGGCAGTGGCATCCTTTGCCTTTTTTCTTTAAAAAGGCAAAGATATAACGGACAGCGGGACGATGCTGCCCAGAAAGCCTTTTGTTACTGCTCCTAAAAATGAAATTAGATAGTAAAAAAAAGGTGCGGTTGAGGAACCGCACCTTTAAAAAATTTGTATGTTGATTTTACACCAATTGTTTCAAAGCGATTTCGAAAGCCGTCGCGCTAATGTTGTTTTTTGCAGCACTTAAAGCGTGTGCTTTTACAATAGCATTTTTGATGGTTTCGGACGTGTCTTGAAAGATGGCTTCGTCGGTCATTTGTACTTTTTTCTCCATAAAATAGGCGAAAACTCTAGCCATTCCACAGTTGGAAATAAAGTCAGGAATCAAGCTTACTTTGTGGTCTACATCTTCCATAATTGGCCCAAAGAAGATTTCTTTATCGGCAAAAGGAACGTTTGCGCCACAAGAGATTACTTCGAGTCCGTTCGCAATTAAACTGTCCATTTGAGATTGAGTTACCAAACGAGAGGCTGCACAAGGCGTGAAAATTTCTGCCCCAATAGTCCATATTTTTTCGTTGATTGCTTCAAAAGGAATCATGTTTTCGGAAACCAATTTGTTGCCGTCTTTGTTTAGGAATAAAGTTCTGATTTCTTCGAATGAAAAACCATTTTCGTTGATTAATCCTCCGTCTCTATCAATGATTCCGACGATTTTAGCGCCCATTTCAGCCAAATAAAAAGCTGCAGCCGAACCTACGTTTCCAAAACCTTGAACAATGGCTTTTTTACCTTTGATGTCGCCACCGTAAATGCTGTAATAATGTCCAACAGCTTGAGCCACTCCATAACCGGTAATCATATCGGCAACGGTGTATTTCTTAGTTACATCAGGGGAGAATTTTGGGTTTTCGATTACTTTGATTACACCTTGACGCAATTGCCCGATGCGATTGATTTTGTCTGCTTCGGTAGGTTTGAAATGTCCGTTGAACACCCCTTCTTGCGGATGCCAAACCCCACATTCTTCGGTCATTGGGATAACTTCGTGGATTTCGTCTACATTCAAATCGCCACCGGTTCCATAATAACTTTTTAATAAAGGAGAAACCGCTTTGTACCAACGTTGTAACACGCCTTTTTTACGAGGATCGTTGGGGTCAAAGTTGATACCTGATTTGGCGCCACCAATAGCTGGTCCTGAGACTGAGAATTTTACTTCCATTGTTTTGGCCAATGACAACACTTCGTTCATATCCAATCCTTTGCGCATTCTTGTTCCGCCACCGGCAGCCCCGCCACGCAACGAATTGATTACGGTCCAGCCTTCGGCTTCTGTTTCCGAATCTTTCCAATTAAAGACGATTTCGGGTTGTTTATTTTCGAATTTCTTTAATAAATCTTTCATTTGTTGCGATTTGTTTAATTTTTGACAAATATATAAAAAGAAGTAAGCCGTTGAGATAATTTTCAAAAATCTTCAACGGCTTTTTTTGCAGGGGCAAAAAGATGCTTTAATGCTTTTATTTTACTTTGCCTAAAAGGGCATTTTTGAGTTCGTCATCAACGGGATTGTCGGAAAGCCAAATTCCAAAAAAAGCTTTTTTGAAGTCGTATCCTGAAATTTTCCCTTCAAATTGGTTGTTTTTGAAAACCCAAATCGATTTTTCGTTAGCGTTGTAAACCAAATTGAATGCGTCATTTTCAAGCGTTGCTTCACGATTTAATAGTTTCTCTAAAATCTCCATTTGCGATTTAAATTTGGCTAAGTTCGCTTCCCCAACAGATTTAATCATTCCTTTGTGTAATGATTTGGATAATTTTTGAGAAGTCACCAATGATGAGGTGATTTGTAATCGGATGGCCATATTGTTGTCGCTTTCAAGAATGTCTTTGGCATCTTCTGAAAGCACACTTAGATATAGTGCTTGTACGTAGATTTCAGCCCAAAGTTTGGATCGTGTGCCAAAACCATTTAGCTGGAGTTTTTGACCTTCAAAATCTATAGTTCTTGGTACTGTTACGCCATTGATTGTAAATTTTTCTTGTGAATATCCTGATAGAGTAAACAGGAAAACGAAAAAGGCAATAAGAGAATAAGGTTTCATTTTTGTATTGATTTTAGCTGACTGCAAAAGTAAATACAAGCCTTTTTTTATTTGTAAAGGAGTTGATTTTTGTGGAATCACTTTGTTTTTTTTAAAATTCACATCGTATGTTTTTTATTTTTTGATTTTTGTTTTTATTTTTTTTAGAATTATGTTAAATTAATGCGTGAAAAGCTTGGGTTATTGAGGGTTAATTGGTTCTTTTTTAGGGATAAAACACTAAAAAATAGTTTGGTGGGGTATTCTGAAATGATATATTTTAACTTTTAAAGATTGATTTAATGAATCGTTTTTTGTGTGGCATTGTGATTTTTGTAGTTTTTGTTATTTTATTTTAGAAAAAATACATTAATACGAAATCGTTTGAGTGTAATGTAAAAAAATATTACTTTTGGTTCGAATAATTAAAGTATTACTAAAATAAACACGATATGGATTTTAATCTTACCGAAGAGCATATAATGATTCAGCAGGCGGCAAGAGATTTTGCACAAACCGAGTTGTTACCTGGTGTTATAGAAAGAGACGAACATGCCAAATTTCCAACTGAGCAAGTTCAAGCAATGGGACAATTAGGATTTCTTGGAATGATGGTTGACCCCAAATATGGTGGTGCCGGGTTGGATAGTATATCCTATGTGTTAGCCATGACAGAAATAGCTAAAGTGGACGCCTCAGCTGCAGTGATCATGTCGGTAAATAATTCCTTGGTTTGCGCCGGATTAGAAAAGTATTGCAACGAGGAACAAAAAATGAAATATTTAGTGCCTTTGGCCAAAGGAGAGGTCATTGGAGCCTTTTGTTTATCAGAGCCAGAAGCAGGATCGGATGCGACTTCTCAAAAAACAACAGCTATTGATAAAGGAGATTATTATTTGTTAAACGGTACTAAAAACTGGATTACCAATGGAGGTACGGCTTCTACCTATATCGTAATTGCACAAACAGATATTGAAAAGGGACACAAAGGAATCAATGCTTTTATTGTAGAAAAAGGTTGGCCCGGTTTTGAAATTGGTCCTAAGGAAAAGAAAATGGGAATTCGTGGTAGTGATACGCATTCTTTGCTATTTACAGATGTAAAAGTACCCAAAGAAAACAGAATTGGGGCAGACGGTTTCGGATTTGCTTTCGCTATGAATGTGTTGAATGGTGGACGTATTGGAATTGCTTCTCAAGCGTTGGGTATAGCAACTGGTGCTTATGAATTGGCCTTAAAGTATTCTAAAGAAAGAAAAGCCTTCGGTAAAGAAATTTTCAATCATCAAGCCATTGCTTTTAAATTGGCAGATATGTATGTGAAAATTACTGCGGCCAAATTGTTAATTATGAAAGCTGCTTGTGAAAAAGATGCTGGTCAAGATATAGCGCACTCTGGAGCAATGGCCAAATTGTATGCTTCTGAAATTGCCCTAGAGGTAGCCAATGAAGCGGTTCAAATTCACGGCGGAAACGGTTACGTAGCAGAATACCATGTAGAGCGTATGATGCGTGATTCAAAAATCACTCAAATTTATGAAGGTACTTCCGAAATACAACGTATTGTGATATCAAGAGGACTTTCTTAATATTTTTTTACTATTTAATAAAAACCATCAAAATTGCGTTATCAATAAAATGATAGCCCATTTTTGATGGTTTTCTTTTTTATACTGATAAAGAAACTAAAAAGTCTGAGGTTAGGTTTTAGGACATTTGTTTATTTTTGCGAAATGAAAAAAATTATAATTACAGGAACAAGCCGCGGTATTGGCTTTGAATTGGCCTTGCAATTCGCCAATGCAGGACATCAAGTTTTGGCTATTTCTAGAAAAATACCTCAAGCTCTTATAGAAAACGAAAATATTACTTGTTTATCAGTAGATTTATCTACAGAAGACGATTTGTACAAGGTTATTGATTTTCTATCAAGTGCTTGGAAGCGTGTGGATGCGGTTATTCATAATGCTGGTGCTTTGGTAAACAAGCCTTTTGCCAATTTAACTCAAGAAGATTTTGAATGGGTGTATCGTGTGAATGTTTTTGGAGTGGCTAATCTAACAAGAATTGCGTTGCCGTATTTGCAAAAAGGGAGTCATGTAGTGACAATAAGCTCAATGGGAGGCGTTCAAGGCAGTTTAAAGTTTGCCGGTTTAGCCGCCTATAGTTCAAGCAAAGGCGCCGTTATTACTTTGTCTGAGTTGTTAGCTGAAGAATATAAAGAACAGGGCATAGCTTTCAATGTATTAGCGTTAGGCGCTGTTCAAACGGAAATGCTAGAAGAGGCTTTTCCAGGGTATCAAGCGCCACTTTCTGCCGCAGAAATGGCTCAGTACATTTTTGATTTCACGCTGACGGGAAACAAATATTTCAATGGCAAAGTTTTACAAGTGACCACTAGTAATCCTTAGTACTATTCTAAGTTTATCATCAATTTTCCTAATCTCAAAAACGATATTTTCTTTTGTCTGAAACACTATTAAAATATTTACCTGAGCATGCAGTACAACCTGTTTTCGAACTGATAGTTGCCCATCATGTCCATTTGAAGATTGTGAACGAACGCGTGACTCGACATGGGGATTATCGCAGAGGGCACACCGGTAAACATGAAATTACGGTCAATGCCAGTTTGAATAAATACCGATTTTTGATTACCCTAATTCATGAAATTGCCCATTTAATCGCCTTTGAAAAGTTTGGTCGCAACATCAAGCCCCATGGCGTCGAGTGGAAAATGACTTTTCAGCGCTTGATGATTCCTTTTATTCGCCCCGAAATATTTCCTAATCATTTATTGCCACTATTAGCGCGTCATTTTAAAAATCCATCAGCAAGTAGTGATACCGATGCGACCTTGTCTCTGGCCTTAAAACAATTTGACCCTCAAAACGATAAAAATTATATCTTTGAACTTCCTTATGGTAGTCTTTTTAGAATCCATAATGGCAAGATTTTTCAAAAAGGAGCGCTTCGTACTAAACGTTATGAATGTGTAGAATTGAGCTCCAAACGGTTGTATTTGTTCAATCCTAATGCAGAGGTTGAGCTATTACCACATTAACGAAGTTTCTAAGAATGGTTAGGAACTTAAACTACAATGCTATGAATAAAAATTATTATGCCATACTTATGGCTGGTGGAGTTGGATCGCGTTTTTGGCCAGTAAGCACTGCCGAATTTCCAAAGCAATTTCACGATATGTTGGGTACGGGGGAAACGTTGATTCAAAAAACTTTTTCTCGTCTTTCGCAACTTATTCCTCAAGAAAATATTTTAATCTTAACCAATGAAGGGTATAATGATTTAGTATTGCAACAATTGCCAATGGTCCGCCAAGAGCAAATCATTTTGGAACCCGCCATGCGAAATACTGCGCCTTGTATTTTGTATGCCTCTTTAAAAATTAAAAAAGAAAATCCAAATGCTGTAGTCGTGGTTGCTCCAAGTGATCATTGGATTGAGGATGAGGTTCAATTTATTGCCAATCTACAGTTGTCTTTTAATTTTTGTGAACGCGAGGAAACGCTTATGACCTTGGGTATTTTGCCTACTTTTCCTAACACAGGATATGGGTATATCGAATACGACAAATTAGATAGCAGACCAGTAAAGAAAGTAGTGCAGTTCCGAGAAAAACCCGATTATGCCACGGCTAGAAGTTTTATTCAGAGTCGTAACTTTTTGTGGAATGCGGGTATCTTTATTTGGAGTATCTCGTCAATACTAAAAGCCTTTGAAGATTTTCAGCCCAAGATGTTGACTCATTTTATGAGTGGATATGACAGTTATGGTACTGATGATGAAGCTAATTTTATAAAAGAAAACTATCCATTGGCCGAAAACATTTCGATAGATTATGCCATCATGGAAAATGCCCAAAACACTTTTGTATTACCTGCAACATTTGATTGGAATGACCTAGGTACTTGGGGTTCTTTGTATGATAAATTGCCAAAAGATACTCAAGAAAATGCAGTTGTCAATGCGAATGTTGTTTTAGAAAATGCTACTAAAAACATCATAAGAACCGTTGGTACAAAGACTGTAGTGGTGGACGGATTACACGATTACATCATAGTAGATAACGAGGATGTACTGTTAATTTATCCAAAAAGTAAAGAGCAAGATATTAAGCGTATTGCCAATCAATTGAAAAAATAGATTCAAGCTAAAATAAAAAAAAAAACTATAATCCTTTTTTGTGTTGGATTATAGTTTTTTTGTTTTAGAGCAATGCGTGAATCACTATTGCTACTAGCGGAGGTAACAATCCTAGGGCAAGCAACCATTTGCCTCTACCCAAAATTCCGTTTTTTCCTTTTGCAATGAAAATTCCAGTTATCGTTATTACAATTAGCAATACAGCAAAAACATCCGAAAACCATTTCCAGCCTTTGAGACTGTTTTTATGCAAAACATTAGTTTGATAAAAAACTGGCCTTCTATAAACGGTCTCATAAATTCCTGTTTTTGTTTCAAAATTTAAATGTAGCGTTGCGTTGTCGTAATAGATTTTCATTTGATTATTCGTCGGGAAATCAAACAATTTGTATTCCGTTTCGCCAACTTTATTATTCAAATCATTAATGGTTTTTTCAGAAATGTTTGCCTTGCTTAGGTTTTCAACAAATGAGATGTTCTTTTTTTCAATTATGAAATCCGAGTTCCATTCATTCACATGATTGAGGGCTATACCAGAAATGCAATACATGATAATTAATCCCGAAAAAAAGTAACCCAAGTCGCGATGCCATTCGAGGTTGAGTTTACGTACTTTTTTTAATGTTTCTTTTTTCATTTACTGCTGTGTGATTTTATCTGTATATTCTTTTGTAATGTTGATTACCCAGTTTTCAATATTTGTGTCAGGTAAAATGGCATCGGGTTTGTAGATTACTTTTTCTTTGAAATTTGGAACCGCTGCTACACCACTACCGATTATGCCAATTTGAAAATCTTCATCATGTGCTACTAACACAGGAATTACTATGGCACTTTTTTCTGTTTTTAATACTTTGTTGATGGCTTTTGTTGTTTCTTGAGGATTGTAATGTGCAATATGTCCACACCAGCCATGGGAATGGGAGTCAATTCCAATTTTCATCTTTACATTTTCAGCTACCGAGTTGAACAAAGCTGTCCATTCTTTATCATAATCTTCATCACCATAACCAATTAATACAAGTCCCTCTTCTGATGGATTCTTGGAAAGTTGTTGCACTCTTTTTAGTACATTTTTTTGTAATATATCTGTGAAATCTAGCAATGGTGTGATATGTGTTTTTGCCTTGGCTACATATCGTTCTATTTTTTCCAGTTTCATCATTTCTAATGATTTTTTGTCTTCTTTTTGACCGATAATTGTTGGAATGTCTTCAAAAGTGTGGGGGCTTACGGTTAGAAATATTGGGACAATAATCACATCAGTAAATCCTTCTTTATCAAATTCTTTTAGTCTCGTGGCAATAGAGGGTTCTGTGTATTCCATAAAAGCTGTTTTGATGCCACCAATTTTTTTACTTTTTAGAATGGAAGGCGCAACACTTTTTTCTAGTTCTAATAGAGCGTTTCTCCAAGTAGCTGATCGCGAACCATGATTTACTAAGAGTACCCCAATTTTTTTATCCTTTTCTTGGGAAGTTATTGTTTCTTTTTTTTGACAGGAAACAAGTAAGGAGAGCGCTACTAAAGTCCAAACGGTTTTTTTAAAAAGTTTTTTCATTTTATGAATGATTAAGTATTGATATTAATTTTTCTATTTCAATTTGAACACTGTGTTTTTAATGGTAAAAACAGTTCATAAGCAGGAAATAGAAGTGCAAATATATTATATTAATTTAGAATAAATAAAAATAATAAATATCTTTGCGCTATTATTTATCGCTTTTAAAATTGAACATGAAACGTATTTATCTCAAAACCTTCTTGATAGGTCTCCCTTTTTTTGTTTTTTCACAGGAAAAAAAATCTGATTCTTTAGTGCCACAACACCTCAACGGCGTAGTGATTACCGCACAGTTTAAACCTCAGTCTATAAAAAAAGCAGTAAACAACGTAAGGATGATTTCGCGAGCGGAGATTCAAAAATTGGCCGCCACTAATTTATCAGATGTGTTGAATCAATATTTGAATATTACCATAACGCCAAGTTCTGGTACAGGGCGCTCTACGGTGTCTATGTTTGGTTTGGATGGCAATTATTTTAAAATTTTAGTTGATAATATTCCAATAGTAAGCGAGGGGTCGATGGGAAGTAATATTGATCTTACCCAAATCAATCTCGATGATGTGGCACAAATAGAAATCATAGAAGGTTCGATGGGCGTTACTCATGGGGCCAATGCTGTAAGTGGTATATTGAACATTATTACAAAAAAGTCAATACAAAAGACTTGGGAGGTGACCGCTACAGTGCAGGAGGAAACAGTTGGTCAAGAGTATGCTTTATTTTCAAAAGGGAGACACATTCAAGCTGTAAAAGTGTCGCACAATATAAATTCCAAGTGGTTTGCGTCGGTAGGATTTAATAGAAACCATTTTGCAGGATACTTCGATGATAAGAAAGGTGCCAATTATACTGAATCGGACGGTTTGCGTGGCTATACTTGGTTGCCTAAATTGAATACATTTTCGAATGGTTTGGTTTCCTATACTTCAAATAAAATGAAAGCTTTTTATCGATTTGATTATTTAAACGAAAACATCGATTATTATAATGCCTCACTCATTTCAATTGCTAATCCACCCTTTGGTAATAATTTATTTGCTGATGATAAAAGATATCTAACTCAGCGATTTTATCATCATTTGAATTTGATTGGAAATGTATCGAATATCAAATATGATCTTTCATTTTCTCATCAAAAACAAACCAGAAAAACTGAAAATTTCACTTATAATTTTCAAACAGATCAAGAGGAGAATTTGAGTCGTACGGCTAATCAATCGGCCGAAGTTTTATACAGTACGGGGACTTTTAGTAATTTTTTCACACATGATAAAATTGATTTACAATTGGGTTACGAATTTGTAAATAATCAAGGCATTGCTTTAGTAGATGGCCCCAGTCAAACCCTAGTACGCATTGATAAACGCTTTGAAAACTATGACTTTTTTATTGCCTCTGAAGTAAAAGCAACGGATAAGTTTTTGCTCAGAGGAGGTTATCGAGTTTCCTTGCAAAATCGATTTGACACGCAATCGGCGGCATCACTTGGTTTGCGATATTTATTTCAAAATGGGATAGAGTTAAGAAGCTCTATTGGCAAATCTTTCCGAGTGCCTACGTTTGAAGAGTTGTATTCTAAAATTCAGTTTTCGGGCCATAATTTTTTTGGTAACGAAAGTTTAATTCCAGAGCGCAGTACTTCTTTCGATCTTAATGTAAAGAAAGTAACTTATCAAGATAACTTTAAATTTTCAAATCAATTAAGTGCTGCGTACTTAAACGTAAATCATCGGATTGATATGGCGTATGTAGGCCTTGATGCTAACGCTTCTCCTATTTACCAATACATCAATGTAAATACTTATCAAATGTGGAATGTTGCTATGAATCATCAATTGGAGTACAACCTATGGAAAGCAACATTAGGTATTATTGGGGTTGGTATTTCTCAGAAAATGGACAACGGACAAGCCATTGCTGATGCCAAATTTCTTTATAATCTACAACTTAATGCAAGTGTTTCTTATGAAATTCCAAAATGGAATGCGAATGCATCAGTCTTTTTTAAATATAACGGGAAACAACCTCAATTTATGAGTAGTAATGCCAATGGTGCCCCAACGTATGTTTTGACGGAAATGGATAGTTATTCTTTTCTCGATGTTTCTTTTAGAAAACATTTTATACAGAAACAGTTAGAACTCACTATGGGAGCCCGCAATCTATTGGATGTAACCAGAGTCAATCAAGGGGCGGTTTCGCAAGGACATGCCTCTTCCTCCATGTTATTGGGGTATGGGCGCTCGTATTTTATGAAATTATCGTACAATCTTAACTTTAAATAATTCAATTTTTTATGAAAAATATCTATTTCATTTTAGTGCTTTTTATGGTCTCTTTTTCGAGTTGTAGCGAGGATTCTGCCTCTTTATCTCCTGCAACACAAGTTGCTTTTGTTCATAAAGAACACAATTTAACCCAGCAGGATACTCAGGTCATTATAGCTTTTTCTCAGCCAGTTGCTACAGCAGGCACTCTTGTTTTGAATGTACAACCTACTCAACTTGAATACGGAAAAGACTTTGTGACTTATCCTAAGTGTGTTTCAAACACCTTGACTTTGCCTTTTGATGCAAATGCCACATCTATTGCGTTTACTTTTTCAAAATTGATTGATGCGATAGAGGGGGAGGTGAAAAATGTCAAGTTCTCTATTGTTTCTCTTTCTGTGGAGGGAGTGGAAATTTTGCAGAACAACAAAACTACTCAACTTAATTTTAATGAAACTCCTGTGGTAGCCAAAACGGTAGTGGTAGAGAATGGAGGTAACACTTTTCCGCATTCGTTTTATGTTGATTTGAGTTCTGGAATAGGTACCACGGTAAATCGTGTGGGATGGGAATTAGGTTTTTCTTCGGGTACTGATTTTAGAGTGATTTTAAATTCAGGAATCAATGGACTTGCCGTTAAGCAGCTTAACACGAATAATATAGATGAAGTTCAAATGGAAGATGCTTCAGTAACGACAGGCAATTATGAACCTTCATCTGCTAAATACGTGGATCACCCTAGTGGGCAACTCTCTGCCACTGCAATAGCCGAAATTTCTTCGGTCGATGCCAATAATAAAGTTTATCTAGTTAATCTAGGACAAAACATTGCTTCTGCTCCGGCATCAGGTACGGCGGCAGCATTGACAGGAACAGCTAGAGGTTGGAAAAAAATCAGAATTTTGCGTAGTGGTACTAATTATAAATTACAATATGCTGCTATTGATGCCACTTCTCATAACGAAATAATCATACCTAAGAAGGCTGAATTTAATCACACTTTTTTTAGTTTGCTTACCAATACCATTGTAAACGCAGAGCCTTTAAAAAATAAATGGGATCTTCTGTTTACGCCCTATGTTGGCTATACATTAAATGGTAGCGAAAATGTGTCATACTTCTTTGCAGATGCGGTATTAACGAATCATTTGAACGGCACAAAAGTATATGTCGTACCTACTTCCGAAAAGACCTATGCCGAATTTACTCTTGATCATGTGGTTGCTTCAAAATTTGATTTGGATAATGCAATTGAGCGTAGAGCAATAGGAACCAATTGGCGTGTCACTTATCCAGCTCCTTCGGTCAAAACCGACTGTTTTTTTGTGCTTAAAGATGCAGCAGGGAATATTTATAAGTTAAAATTCAATGGTTTGTTAAGTTCGACTGGAACTAGGGGGACATCTATCTTCGAATATGTTAAGTTGAATTAGTTTTAACAGTAAATAAAAAACCCGGAAATTAATCCGGGTTTTTTTTGCTCTAGGTGTTTGATTGATGTTTGTTCCTATTCCGAATTTCTAGTTAGTAGCTATTGAGAATACTACAAACTGTAAAAGAGTTAAGCAATGTTGTCAAGAGCAAACTAATGTAGTAGTTATTTTCTTTCCAAGGATTGTTATTTTAATGCGCAATTTGGTACTTTGGTAATTGTCAATCCAAACTTGAAGAAGATTAAAAAACTACTTTCACGGTCATTTGTTGTCCTCCTCGATAGAAAGTTACTTCTTTTACATCACCTGCATTTAATTTGGACAAACATTCCATGTATCCATAGACTTCCTTGATGATACAATCACCTATTTTGGTAATGATATCTCCTGCTTGTATTCCTGCAAGTTGTGCCGGACGATTTTCAGTTACACCATCCACATGCAATCCATCGCCATGATCCGTATAATCAGGCATAATTCCAAGGGTAACTTTGTATTTTGGTGCTTTTTTTCCAGCTTCGACTTTTGTTTTTGTAAATTCAACTTGATCCAAATCGGCAATAGCATTTACCGTACGCAATACAAAACTTATGATAGTCGATACTCCTTCGTAATTTATTTTTTCCTCATCATCACTTGGTTTGTGGTAATCTTGATGTGTTCCAGTAAAGAAAAACAAAACAGGTATGTCCTTTAAGTAAAAAGAAGTATGATCTGATGGGCCTATACCACTTAATTCTTGTGTAATGTTAAATCCTGCAGGTTTGTTTTTTTCGATGATTTCTGGAAAAGAAGGGCAAGTGCCTGTTCCGCCAATCACAAGCGATTTTTTATCGTCTAGACGACCTATCATATCCATATTAATCATGGCAGAAACGTTTGGAAAATTTTGTTTAAGGGTTTCGGCCATGTGTTTAGATCCTATCAAGCCATCTTCTTCTCCCGAAAATAACGCAAATAGGAAATTTACTTTTTCTTTAGTAGCATTTTGTGATAGGATTCTGGCAAGTTCTAAAACATCGGCAACACCAGAAGCATTGTCATCCGCTCCATTGTGAACTTCTCCTTCCGAATTCATTTTAGTTGAATGATGGTGCTCGTTTAATCCTAAATGATCGTAATGTGCGCCAATTACTATGGTGTGCTTAGCGTTGTTGTCTAAATAACCTATTACATTGGTTCCATTAATAGGAGCACTCTTTAAAATGGTATCATGTGGGTTCAAGGCCACTTTATACGTAAAGGGTTGTTGATAGTTCTTCTGATATGGTTTTAAACCCAATTTCTTAAATTCATTCTCAATATAATTGGCGGCTAGTTTTTCTCCTTTTGATCCAGCTAATCTTCCTTGTAATTTATCAGAAGCCAAGTAGGAAATGTGTTTTTTTAGTTGCTTGGAGTTTACGTTTTCGGCTTCATCGGTTTCTACCCAATCCGCTATGAACACATTGGTCTCTCTTGCTTTACCTTGTTGACGATTACTTGAGAAAACCAATTTTTTGCCATCAGGCGAAAACATAGGAAAAGCATTAAACTCACTTTCCCAAGTGATTTGGCGTAAACCTGTACCGTCAGTATTGATCATGTAAAGTTGAAAATCGTAGCCACGCGTTGCATGATGATTGGAGGAAAAGATAATTTTTTGGTCGGATGGATGAAAAAAGGGTGCCCAATTGGCTTTGCCTAAATGAGTGATTTGTTTCAAATTCGTACCATCAATATTGCAAGTGTATATCTCCATTTCTGTTGGAGCTACCAAATTTTCAGCTAATAAGTCTTTGTATTCTTTTATGGCTGCCTCAGTTTTGGGTCTAGAAGAACGAAACACTAGTTTTTTGCTATCGTGCGAAAAAAAGCATCCGCCATCATACCCCAATCCGTGAGTAATTTGTTTAACATTACTACCATCGATGTCCATGGTGTATATTTCTAGATCACCACTTCGAATACTGGTAAAAGCTATTTTTTTTCCATCTGGCGATACAACTGCTTCGGCATCATAGCCAGGGGAATTGGTAAGTTGTTTTACAATATTGCCATTGGTGTCCGCCATATAAATATCGAACTCTGGGTAAATGGCCCACAAATATTTGCCGTCTTTTGGTTTTGGTGGCGCAGGACAAGCGTGATGGGAAGCATGTGTGGAGGCGTATAGTATATGTTTGCCATCGGGCATGAAATAAGAACAGGTAGTCCTTCCTTTTCCTGTAGAGATACGTTTTAAACTTTTAGCATCGATGTTCTCTTGGGTTAAATCCAAAGAGAATATCTGATCACATTCGGCGCCCAACTCGCGGTTGGTGACTTGAAGTGTCAATGATTTACTGTCTGGACTAAAATAGGCTTCGGCATTATCGCCACCAAATGTAAGTTTCCGTATGTTTTTAAGGTTGTTCTCTTGAGCGTGGGCCGCTAGACTGCACACCATAAGTAATGCAAGGGTATAGTTTTTTAAAGTCATAATTATGTTTGATTTACTTTTACGAAGATACAAAAAGCAGTATCTTATTTATAATCATTTTAAATAAAAAAGTATTAAATTTTTAATTTCCTTGAGATTGAGGTTTTTTGCGGAAGTAAGTGGTTGTTAATTAGTGTATTATGTTTTAAAATTTAAATTAAAGTCATGTGTTTTTTTTATTTTTTTGTATTTTAGATAGAAAAACGCATATGAAAGCAGTTACCTTCCATCCAGTAAGCGATCAATTTGTTGTGAGAGAAATTGAAAGACCTTTACCTCAAAAGGGTGAGGTTTTGGTAAAAGTATTTGCGTGTGGTCTTAACCCTGTGGATGCTAAAATTATACATTGGAAAACTAGTGTAGCTCAAATGTCTGATCCTTGGATAGCTGGGTTGGATGTTGCTGGGGAGATTGTGTTAGTAGGAGAAGGGGTGACCCATTGGAAAGTGGGAGACAGGGTGCTTTATCATGGTAATATGTTCCAGCCTAATGGAGGTTTTGCAGAATTTGCCATTCATAATGCCAATACGCTATTGCCACACCCTAAAGTTAGTTCTATTGTTGCAGCAGCAACACCTTGTGCTGGCTGGACAGCTTGGCGTGCCCTAGTAGATAAATTGCGCGTACAAAAACAAGATACTCTTTTTATAATGGGAGCCTCGGGAGGCGTGGGTAGTTTTGCTATTCAGATTGCGAAACTATTGAATGTAGAAAAGATAATTGCTTGTTGCTCTTCTCAAAATCACGAGTATGTGATGTCACTAGGAGCTACTCATGTTGTAGATTATAAAGAGGAGGATTGGTTTGATCGAGTGCTGGCCATGACTGATGGTTTGGGTGTAGATAAAATAATTGATGCCGTTGGAAGAGAGCATGACATTGCGTTATCTAATTTGCTAGCCTACGAAGGGGAAATGATTGCTTTAGTGTCTTCGTTGAGAACAGAAGCTTATGACAATATATTCATGCGAGGGCTCAGTTTTCATCAACTTTCATTAGGAGCAGGTCATAATAATGGAAAAAAAGGAATGTCAAGTTTGGTCCATGCAGGTATGGCCTTTTCAAGCCATCTTGAAACTGGTGCCATCTCCGTCCCCGTTATTCATGAAGTTGCTCTTGATGAGGTAGGACTAACTCTAGAAAAAATGCGAAACCGGAACAACTTAGGCAAATACGTAATGGTGCTTTAACATTGATATCAAGGTTGAAAACCATTTTTGAAAAGCTATGATTATCGCTACAGTTTGTTGCTGATGAAAGTAATTTAAGTGCCCGATAAAAGGATAATCTATTTAACTTTTTAAATAGGCTTCTCTTACTTTTTTGAACAAATTAGATGAGTATACAAATTCAACTATCGCTTCGTTTTCGGTTAGGAAAATTTCTTCCTTAGTCCCTTCCCAAGCTTTCAGACCATTTTTTAAAAACAAAATTTTGTCGCCAATCTCCATTACCGAATTCATATCATGGGTGTTGATAACCGTAGTAATATTGTATTCTTCTGTAATTTCTCGGATTAAATTGTCGATAATAATGGAAGTAGTGGGATCTAAGCCTGAATTGGGCTCATCACAAAATAAATATTTAGGATTGTTGACAATAGCTCTAGCAATGGCCACCCTTTTCTGCATTCCACCCGAAATTTCAGAAGGTAATTTGTGGTGTGCATTGACAAGATTAACTCTCTTCAACACAAAATCGACACGATCACGAATTTCACTCGGGCTATTGTTAGTAAACATTTTTAATGGGAAACCAACGTTTTCCTCTACTGTCATTGAATCAAACAAAGCGCTTCCCTGAAAAACCATGCCAATTTCGGTGCGTATGTCTCTTTTTTCGTCGGGCGACAATTTTGAATATATTCTCCCATCAAAAGATATGGTACCAGTTTCGGGATAATGAATCCCTAATAAACTCTTTAATAAGACGGTTTTTCCAGAGCCACTTTGGCCAATAATTAAGTTGGTTTTTCCTGCTTCAAAGAGACATGAAACTCCTTTTAAAACTTTAGTGCCAGCAAACGATTTGTGTATGTTTTTAATTTCGATCATGACCCAAGTAATAATTGCGTTAAAATGTAATTGAAGGTGATTATGCAAACCGAAGTCCAAACAAAGGAAACGGTACTTGCTTTACCCACTTCTAGTGCACCACCTTTCATGTAGTAACCATGAAAAGAAGGGATGGTTGCGAGTAACATCGCAAATACTAATGTTTTAATAAAAGCATAAGTAATATGAAAGGGAATAAATTCCAATTGTATTCCTTGAATAAATGCTTCGCTGGAAGTGAATCCACCGTAAACTGCTGCAGCCCATCCGCCAAAAACGCCTAAAAACATACTGATGCCAATTACGAATGGGAACAATAAAAGCGCAATGATTTTGGGGAAAACCAAATAATTTAAGGAGTTGACTCCCATAACTTCTAGCGCATCAATTTGCTCTGTAACACGCATGGTGCCAATACTTGAAGTGATGAAAGATCCCATTTTTCCAGCCATAATTACCGAAATGAAAGTAGGGGCAAATTCCAAAATAACAGATTGACGTGTTGCAAAGCCAATAAGGTACGTTGGAATTAGAGGGTTTGTAAGGTTTAATGCCGTTTGTATAGAAACAACGCCACCCACAAAAAAAGAAATAAAACAAACAATTCCCATGGAATTGATGATTAAATCGTCAATTTCTTTGAAAATTAAATCTTTCATAACCCTCCATTTGGTTTGCTTAACGAAAATTTCTTTAAGCATCAGGAAGTATTTTCCAATTTGTGATAAGTAGCGAATAAGCATCATTTTTTGAGTATTCTAGTTTCAGATTAGTTGGTGCAGTAGGCAAAATAGAAACGCAAAAATACTGTATTTTGTTTATATTTTTGGGTTTAGTTGCTTCCTAATACGGCTCCTATTAAAACAATTTTTGTTTCATTTTTTGTAAACGATAGCTTCTAATAAATTGGGCTTGTTCGTTTGTGACTAATAATGGTGTTTTGTTGTTTTTTGCTTTTAGAAAACCTCGGATGTAATCAAAAAACAAAAGAGGTTTCTTTTTCATTAAGGCCAATTTTGCCGAAGAAATCATCGTGATGAAAAAGCCGTAACCCAAGGTGTAAAAAGATTCACCTTGTTTATAACGGGCCGCTTTGTTGTAGTTGGCTCCTGTGGGTTTGAGGTGCTTTACATGTAAACTTTCATCAGTTACCACTTTCCAATTATAAAATTTACACAACAATTCGTCTACGGTATCCCAACCCATAGCGGGTTTTAAACCTCCAATTTGTTGGAAAGCGGCTTTCCGATAGGCTTTCAAGGCCCCTCGAATATGATCTTTGTCGGTTAAATTTTCTAATACCCATTCTCCGTTTTTTTCAATGTAGCAAAATCCGCCGACCATCCCAATTTGTGCATCGGATTGAAAATGACGTATGATGGTTTCGAAATATTGATTCGGAAAAATCAAATCGGCATCAATTTTTACTAAAATGTCATACTGGTCATCAATGTGTTTTTCGCCTTCATGAAAGGCTTGAATTACTTTACTGCCTGGTAAATGAATCGCATTGGATTGTTTATTTACCAATTCAATGCAAGGATATTTTTGAGAGAATTGTGCGATAATTTCAGCAGTCGAATCGGTAGAGTTATCGTTCACGACTATAACTTTTGCTGGCTGAATCGTTTGATCTACAAGTGACTGTAAAGTCAAAGCCATAAAAGCTTCCTCGTTGTAAGCAGGGATGATGATGTAGTACTTCATAGGGAAATTCCAAAATTTTAAAATTCCAAATTCCAAATCAGTAGATGCACTCTATATTGGAATTTGGAATTTCATTTTTGTGATTTATTTTTAGGCTTTTTCAGCGTAAACAATATAATATCTAGGGGTGAAAAAACGCAATAGTGGACGGAATCCTATTTTTTTTACGGGATGCGTAAATTTTTCTCTAGCAATAATTTTCCAACCTGTTTTTTCTAATAGCCAGTCCAATTGCCAATCTTCAAATTCGTGATAATGTCTGTCCCACATATCGGTTTTGCTACGGTAGGCAGGTGAAAACCATAATCGAAGTGGGATAGAAATCAATAATTTGTCGCTTTTTACATTTTGTAAAACCGTAAAAGGATTTAATAGGTGTTCAAAAATTTCAAAGGCGGTAAAAACCGTGTAGTTCTCGGTTTGTAAGGCGTTTTGATTGAGGTCTAAATCCTCACCAGTAGTGTTTTTTACAGTATAACCATTTTCCTCCATTATCTTGGAAAACGGGTTGGGAACACCTAAATCAAAAATAGTTTCGGATGTGGAAATATGTTTTTGTAAAAACTCTAAAGTATGCTTGAATCGTTTATTAGGAAAAGTTTTTTCGTACATGTTAATTTGATTTTTTCTCTGAGACAGAGGGCGCAAATATACAAATTATAAGTATTAGGTAGGCATAGTTTAGCCCAGATAAAAACGAAAAGCCCACAGCACTGGGGCTTAATTTATGCTGGTGCATCAAAGCGACTAAAAGAAGCTCTTGAGGCGCCTTGCAGAAATAAACTCCAGGGCGAGGACTTGTAGTGGATAGCTGGATAAGCTCCAGAAAAAAAGCAATTAGTGAATTGCGCAATTTGGGTCAAGCATTAATTGCTTCTAATATCGATATACAAAGGCGTTAACATTCATTCCGGCACCTACTGAAGCAAACATAAGAAGATCACCCTTTTGAATTTCGTGATTTTCAATTTGGCCTTTTGATAATAAATCAAACAAAGTAGGTACGGTGGCCACACTGCTATTGCCTAATTCATGTATGCTCATCGGCATAATATCGTGAGGTGGTTTTTGACCGTACAATTTATAAAACCGTTGAATAATGGCTTCGTCCATTTTTTCATTGGCCTGATGAATTAATATTTTTTTGATTTGAGTGATGTCAATGCCGCTTTTATCCAAACAGCTTTTCATGGCTGCAGGGACTTTGCTTAAAGCAAATTCATAAATTTTGCGACCATGCATTTTGATGTAGCGCGTTTTGGGATCATTTTCTTGATTGTAGGATTTTCCAAAAAACAGAAAAGAAGCTTCTTCAATGGCGAATGTGCCACTCTCGTAGGAAAGCATACCCGTGTCATTTGTAGCTGCTTCAATGATTGCCGCTCCAGCACCATCAGCATAAATCATGGAGTCGCGGTCATGTGGGTCTACCACTCTCGAAAGCGTCTCAGCTCCAATGACCAAACAACGATTGGCCATACCGGATTTGATAAATGCATTGGCTTGCAGTACGCCTTCAATCCATCCTGGACAGCCAAAAATAAGATCATAGGCCACACATTTTGGGTTTTTTATTTGAAGTTTGTTTTTGACCCTAGTAGCTAAACTAGGCAAGGTATCGCCTTGAATGGTTTCATGATCTACGTCGCCAAAGTTGTGTGCAAAAATGATATAGTCTATGGTTTCTGGGTCGATATTGGCGTTTTCGATTGCTTTTTGTGAAGCAAAGTAGGCTAGGTCTGAAGTGTTGTATAGGTTTTCTGCATACCGACGGTTTTCGATTCCAGTGATGCCTTTAAATTTGCTAATTACAATCTCATTAGGATATTCAAATGGAGTGCCGTCTTCGTTTAAAAAAATATGTTGGTCAAAATCGGTGTTTTTTACAGATAGGGTAGGTATGTAACTTCCTATGCCCGTTATTTGTATGCTCATATATAGGATTGTTGTACTTTTTTGATTGATTTGTAAACAAAATACAATTGCTTAAGCGAAATCAGTAAAAAAAGTGGGTTTTATATGTGTTTTTTATAATTCCGGCTAATGTAAGGAATATAATTGCAATTGCGTAAAAAAATATACTATGCATGCATATAATTATGAATTGCTGTTTTTTTTATTCGTTTTATACTGTTTTTTTGAAAATTTCTGAAATTATTTTGCTTTAAATAGCAATTCAATTGTTAAGTTGTTTTTCTTGTTGTGTACTGCTGTTTAAATTATAAGAAGATTCAATTCAAAAAAATAACCCGACAAATTTGGTTTCTGTCGGGTTAAATTATTTTTTGAACACGAAAAGATGTTAACTTTCATTGAGTGACTCGATAGGAGTTCAGTTGTAAACTAGATTTATGTCAACATAAGTCTCATTTTTTTAACTATCATTAAAACTATTCGATTTTGGTTAATAGATTGTCATAAGGAATCTTTACGTTTATTTTTATGATTAATAATTATAGTGGAAATAAGTTAAATGTAAATGGAGTATCTTATTTAGACAAATATGAAAATGAAATCATTTTTTTTTTTTTGATTGCTTGAAGTGTTTTTTAGAGTTAAAATATAAATGCAATTAATTTTTTGTAGTAATTACCAATACACCTTGCGAAGCTCGATTTCCATATATAGCTGCTTCGTTATCTTTTAAAACTGTTATTGATTTTACATTGATTGGTAGAAGATAGTCAATGTTTGCTACTACTGTTCCATTTACAACAAATAATGGCTGGCCAACATATCTCCATGAGCTATTTCCTCGAATAGTTATTCTGTTGTCATTCGAAACGGATACTCCAGCAACTTTACCTCTTATCATGTCATAAATTGTAAGATACGTATATTTGTTTTCGGTAGATTTATTTTTTTGTGCATCACGAAGAATAAATTTTTGATTCGATTCTGAATATGCTGATACATCATGATTTTCTTTGTTATGGCTTTTGGATTTAACAGCTTCTTTTAGTGTGAAATTCATAGTACTTTCCTTGGTGTATTCAGAAGATGATAATTCGTGGTTTTTTGAAACTACATTGATGGTTTTTACATTTTCAGGAAGTAAAACTTCAAATTCTCCATCTTTATTTGTTTTAACATTGGAGTATATGGAATCTAAATAGATTTTTGCTTTTGCAATGGGTTTGTTATTAAAATCGACAACTTTTCCTTTTAGTTTATTTTGGCCATATCCCAAAACCACCAATAGCAAACAAAGAATCTGTATCAACCTTGAATTTTTCATAACGAATCAAATAATTAAGAATTAGGTTGTTAAATGTAGTGATTAATTTTAACAATAGTTTTAAAATTTATTTTTTTGCAATTTTATGTGGTGTTTTTTTATAGTTGTGAAATCCATGGAGTCTGGGTTAAAATGAAAAACCCTTTCAGAATTCATTTGCTGAAAGGGTTTTGTAAGTTGGTACAATATATGGTTTTAACTTTCCATATACGCTTCAATTGGAGCACAGCTACAAACTAGGTTTCTGTCGCCATAAGCATCATCGGCTCTGCGCACAGTAGGCCAGAATTTGTTTTCGGCAATATACTCTAATGGGAAAGCAGCTTGTTCTCTGCTGTATGGGAAATCCCAAATTTCGGCTGTTAGCATCGCTAATGTATGAGGGGCGTTTTTCAAAACGTTGTTGCTGTCCTCGATAGTTGCGGCTTCGATTTCTTTTCGGATGGAAATCATAGCATCACAGAAACGATCCAATTCTTCTAAGTTTTCACTTTCGGTTGGTTCGATCATTAAGGTACCTGCCACTGGGAAAGAAACTGTTGGCGCGTGGAAGCCATAATCCATCAAACGTTTAGCGATATCCGTTACTTCGATTCCTTTTTGTTTGAAAGGACGGCATTCCAAAATCATTTCGTGTGCTGCGCGACCCATTTCACCAGAATATAAAGTATCATAGTGACCACTTAATTTTTCTTTGATGTAGTTGGCATTTAAAATAGCGTGTTCAGTAGCTGATTTTAATCCCTCAGCACCTAACATAGAAATGTATCCATAAGAAATCAAGCAAACTAAAGCGGATCCCCAAGGTGCAGCAGAAATAGCGGTAATGGCATTTTCTCCTCCAGTTGGAATTACTGGGTTTGTAGGTAAAAATGGAACCAATTGAGGCGCTACACAAATTGGTCCAACACCTGGTCCACCACCACCGTGAGGGATAGCGAAGGTTTTATGTAAGTTCAAGTGACAAACATCCGCACCAATAGTAGCTGGGTTGGTTAATCCTACTTGAGCGTTCATATTCGCTCCGTCCATATATACTTGACCTCCGTTTTCATGGATTATTTGAGTAATCTCTTGTATGGCGCTTTCGTAAACTCCATGAGTAGATGGATAAGTTACCATCAAACATGAAAGGTTGTCTTTGTGTAGCATCGCTTTTTCACGTAAATCTTCTACGTCAATGTTTCCGTTGTCCAAAGTTTTGGTTACCACGATTTTCATCCCTGCCATTGCTGCCGATGCAGGATTCGTACCATGAGCAGAGGAAGGAATAAGGGCAACATTTCTGTGGTGATCTCCACGAGATTGGTGGTACGCACGAATCACCATCAATCCTGCGTATTCTCCTTGTGCACCAGAGTTAGGTTGTAAAGTAGTACCCGCAAATCCTGTGATTACATTTAGTTGTTGTTCTAATTTGCGCAACATTTCTTGGTATCCTTGAGCTTGATCTAGTGGAGCAAAAGGATGAATGTTGTTCCATTGTGGGTTGCTCAATGGCAACATTTCTGAAGCTGCATTCAATTTCATAGTACAAGAGCCTAAAGAAATCATCGAATGGTTCAATGATAAATCTTTACGTTCTAGCATTTTGATGTAGCGCATCATAGCCGACTCCGAATGGTATTTATTGAAAACATCGTGTTGTAAAAACGAAGATGTTCTGTTTAATTCTTCTGGGAAGTGGTTGGTTACTGTTAATTCAGCGATTTCGGGAGCTTGAGTTCCTTTTGCGGTAGCGAAAATACTAACAATTTTGGCTACGTCTTCGATACTAGTGGTTTCATTGAATGCAATAGAAACTGTTGCTTCGTCGATGTAGAAAAAGTTGATGTTGTTTTGTTCCGCTACTGCTTTTATTTTTTGAGCCTCAGCTTTCACTACAATTGTATCGAAGAAAGCGCTGTTGGTTTGCTCGTACCCTAATTTAGTCAATTCGTTAGCAGTTGTTGCAGCCACGGCGTGTACTTTATTAGCGATATATCGTAAACCTTTAGGTCCGTGGTACACGGCATACATACCTGCCATTACTGACAATAATACTTGTGCAGTACAGATATTTGAAGTCGCTTTTTCACGTTTGATATGTTGTTCACGAGTTCCTAAAGCCATTCTCAAGGCTCTATTTCCGTTCGCATCAATAGTAACACCAATAATTCGTCCTGGCATAGAACGTTTGTACTCTTCTTTGGTTGCAAAATATGCTGCGTGAGGGCCACCATATCCTAATGGAATTCCGAAACGTTGTGTAGTACCAATTACTACAGCTGCTCCCATTTCGCCTGGAGGAGTCAATTTGGTTAAACTCAAAATGTCTGCCGCAACGGCTACTTTTATTTCGTGAGCTGCAGCTTTTGAGATAAATTGTGAATAGTCGTATACTTGACCGAATTTACCAGGATATTGTAACATTGCTCCAAAAAAGTCTTCCGAGAATTCGAAAGTTTCGTGGTTACCCACTACCAATTCTATTCCGATAGGTGTGGAACGTGTTTGTAAAACTGATAAAGTTTGAGGTAAAATTTCTTCAGAAACGAAGAATTTGTTGGTATTGTTTTTCTTTTGATCGCGGGTTCTTACATCAAAAAGCAAAGCCATAGCTTCAGCCGCTGCAGTACCTTCGTCAAGAAGTGAAGCATTGGCAATTTCCATTCCGGTAAGTTCAATCACCATAGTTTGGAAATTCAAAATCGCCTCTAAACGACCTTGTGCGATTTCGGCTTGGTAAGGCGTGTAAGCCGTGTACCATCCTGGGTTTTCAAATATATTTCTTTGAATTACTGCAGGAACGATTGCTTGGTGATAGCCTAAACCAATATAAGATTGGAACACTTTGTTTTTATTGCCTAATTCTTGAATGTGTTTTGCAAATTCATATTCTGTCATGGCAGGGTCCAATTGCAGTGGTGCTTTTAGACGAATGTCATCTGGAAGGGTTTCATAAACGAGTCGTTCTATCGAATCAACTCCAATGGTTTTCAACATGTGTTGAAGGTCATTCTCTCTTGGACCAATGTGTCTTAAAGCAAAAGCATCTGTTCTCATTTGTACTTAATCGTGTTTTTTATTTCTTTGTCAAAAAGGTCTCAATTGAAATGTTTTGGATTACATTTGAAAAAATCAAGCAAACTCCTTGAACAAAGAACTGTAAGTGTTGTTTTTTGATGCGCAAAAATAAGTATTATTAATAATTCATAACCTATTTGTAAGGGTAATTTTTATAGATTTTTCAGCCAAATCATTCATTTGATTATAATTGATTAATTTTTGTTTAATGAAGATCTTCAGGCAGTTATTTTATTTTTACATCAAAGGTAGTCTACATGTGGGCTTGTCGTGTTTGGCTTTGTTACTCATCACTCAACAACAGTTATGGATTTCAACAAGTGCTTATTTAAAAAGCTTCGTCTTTTTGAGCACTATTTTGGCTTACAACTTTGTTAAATATGAATCTTTAGTTCGAATTAGAAAACACACTATTCGTAGTGAATTAAAGACAATCCTTGCTTTTAGTGGATTGGTGTTTTTAGGTGCAATATATTCTTTTTTCCGATTGAGTTGGCACACACAATTGGGGGCTTTTTGTGTTATCGTTTTGACGTTATTGTACACTTTGCCTTTTTTTCCAAATCGGAGCAATGCAAGGAATTGGAAGGGGATTAAAATTTATATTGTGTCTTTGTGTTGGGCTTTGACTACTGTTGCGTTGCCTGTTTTGGAAGGCGATTTGCCATTTGATTTTTTATTACTGATATATGGTTTGCAGCGGTTTATTTTTGTGTTTGTTTTGATTGTCATATTTGAAATTGTCGACTTAAAAAATGATGATCCTTTGTTGCAAACTGTACCGCAGCAAATAGGCGTGGAGCGAACTAAGAAGTTAGGTTTTGGCTTGTTGTTTTTAATTTGTCTTTTGGATTTTTTGAATGGGAACTTTAGTTTAGTTTCTCTTTTTTTTATCCTGGTTATTGCCTTTTTTTTAGCATTTGCTAATGAAAATCGGTCCAAATATTACACCTTGTTTTGGGTGGAGGCGATACCAATTTTTTGGTGGTTGGCACTTCGTTTATTGCTCTAAAAAAAAACCGAAGCATTGCTACCTCGGTTTTTCTTTGAATTCTAAATTGTAATATCTGCAATCTTTTACAGTAACCCCGCTCTTTTTAATAAAGCATCTGCCTTTGGCTCTTGACCTCTAAAGCGTTTGTAGAGTTCCATTGGCAATTCGGTGCCGCCTTTTGAAAGGACGTGCTCTTTGAATTTTGTCGCCACTTCTTTGTTGAAAATGCCTTTTTCTTGAAAATAGGCAAATGCATCGGCATCGAGTACTTCCGCCCATTTGTAACTGTAATAGCCAGATGAATAGCCTCCTGCAAAAATATGGGAGAAAGAAACCGACATACAGTTTTCGGCAACATCAGGATATAAAGAGGTACCTTCAAAAGCCGTTTTTTCAAAAGCTTTGATGTCAGTAATCGCGCTTGGATTGTTACTATGAAAGGCCATATCTAAAATACCAAAACTCAATTGGCGAAGCGTAGCCATCCCTTCTTGGAAACTGGCGCTTTCTTTTATTTTATCTACATATTCTTGCGGAATAATTTCTCCCGTTTCATAATGTTTGGCAAATAAAGCCAAAGCTTCAGGTTCGTAACACCAGTTTTCCATCACCTGACTTGGTAATTCTACAAAATCCCAGTATACTGAGGTTCCTGACAAACTTGGATAAATAGTGTTGGCCAACATACCGTGTAATCCGTGACCAAATTCGTGGAATAAAGTCGTTACTTCATTAAACGTTAGTAAGGAAGGTTTGGTGGCGGTTGGCTTGGTGAAATTGCAAACATTAGAAATGTGAGGTCTTTCGTTTATGCCGTCTTTGATGTATTGTGATTTGAAAGAAGTCATCCAAGCACCGTTTCGTTTGCCTTTTCTTGGGAAAAAATCGGCGTAGAAAATAGCTACGAGTTCGCCAAATTCATCTTTTACTTCATATGTGGAAACTTCTTCGTGGTATTTATCGATGTCGAAAATTTCTGTGAAGGTTAATCCAAATAATTTATTGGCAATAGTAAAAGCGCCGTTCAAAACGTTTTCTAATTGAAAATAAGGTTTCAGTTTTTCGTCATCCAAATTGAATAATTTTTGCTTCAATTTTTCAGCATAATAAGCGCCATCCCATTTTTCTAATTGTTCTATGCCATCTAATTCTTTGGCGAAAGCCGATAATTCAGCAAATTCTTTTTCGGCTGCGGGTTTGGCTTTGGTCAGTAAATCATTCAAAAACGATTTGACTTTCTCGGGATGTTGCGCCATTCTTTCTTCCAAGACAAAATGAGAATGCGTTTCATAGCCTAATAAATTTGCTCTTTCGAAGCGTAACTTGGCAATTTTCAAGGCAATTTCTTGATTGTCGAATTCGTTATTTTGAAAGGCTTTTTTACCAGCAGCGATGGCGATTTCTTTGCGCAATTCACGATTGTCGGCATAGGTCACAAACGGAAGGTAACTTGGGAAATCCAAAGTGAAAATCCAACCCTCCAAATCCTTGCTTTTGGCCAATGCACTAGCGGCTTCAATAGCACCTTCAGGTAAACCTTTCAAATCAGCTTCGTTGGTTAAATGCAATTGGTAGTTGTTGGTTTCGGCCAAAACATTTTCACTGAAAGTCAATTTGAGTTTAGCCAATTCCGTATCGATTTCGCGCAATTTTAGTTTGTCTTCTTCCGAAAGCAAGGCACCATTTCGAGAAAAACTTTTGAATTTTTTATCCAATAAAGTCGCTTGTTCGGGCGATAAATTCAAGTTGTCTTTTTGCTCGTAAACCGATTTTATTCTTTGGAATAAGGCTTGGTTTAAGGTAATATCGTTGCTGAATTCGGTCAACAAAGGCGAAACTTCTTGGGCGATTTTTTGCATCTCATCGCAAGTTTCGGCCGAATTCAAATTAAAAAAAATAGACGATAAACGGTCCAAAGCATTTCCTGAAAAATCCAAGGCCTCGATAGTGTTTTCGAAAGTCGGAGCTGCTGGATTGTTGATGATGGCGTCAATTTCCGCTTTTGCTGCAGCGATATTCCCGATAAACGCAGGTTTATAATCCTCCAATTTTATCTGAGAAAAGGGTGCAGTATTGTATTTCGTTTTGAAGGTAGAAGTTAATATTTCCATAGCTAAGCCCCCTAACCCCCAAAGGGGGCATTGTAGGGTATTGAGTTAATAATTTTTGTGTGTTTTTTTCGGATTTTACTCCCCCTTCGGGGGTTGGGGGGCTAATCCTTCAGCCGCTTTGTTTACAGCGTCTTTCAATCCTTCTTTATAAAGAACGATTTTATCTAAAACGCATTGATCAGCACTACCAATGATTTGGGCTGCCAAAATCCCAGCGTTTTTAGCACCATTTAAGGCCACAGTGGCAACTGGAACACCACCTGGCATTTGTAAAATCGACAATACCGAATCCCAACCATCAATAGAATTGCTTGATTTTACGGGAACACCAATCACCGGAAGTGGTGACATCGAAGCTACCATTCCTGGTAAATGTGCTGCGCCTCCAGCTCCAGCAATAATCACCGAAATACCTCGCTTATGGGCATTTTGGCTAAAATCAAATAATTTCTCTGGTGTTCTATGCGCCGAAACAATATCGACTTCTACTGCTATATCAAATCCGTTAAGGATATCGATGGCGTCTTGCATTACAGGCATATCTGATATACTGCCCATTATTACTGCTACTTTGCTCATTGTTTTTTATTTAAAGATTTAAAAATGAAATGATTTAAGGATTTTGGAAAGATAGAACTTTATGGTTTTACCAATTTTTAAATCTTTAAATCATTCAATCTTTTAATTATTTAGAAATCACTTTAATCGTATTCTTTACCTCCTCCGCAATTCTTCTTGCTTCGGCCATATTTTCATTGGCAATGGTTACGTGTCCCATTTTTCTAAAAGGACGGGTTTGCTTTTTACCATAAATATGTGGGGTAACGCCATTCCAACCTAAGATGGTTTCGATGTTTTGGTAAACCACATCTCCTGAATGACCTTCGGCTCCTACCAAATTGACCATAATTCCAGCTACTTTACTATCGGTATTGCCTAAAGGTAAATCCAAAATGGCGCGCAAATGGTTTTCGAATTGCGAAGTATAACTCGCCTCAATGCTGTAATGACCTGAATTGTGCGGACGAGGCGCCACTTCATTCACTAGGATTTCGTCGTCTTCGGTTTGAAACATTTCAACCGCCAAAAGGCCTACGTGGTTAAATTGTTGTGAAACATTTAGCGCAATAGCTCTAGCTTTTTCGGCTACTTTTTCGTCGATTCTGGCGGGACAGATTACATATTCTACCTGATTGGCTTCGGGATGAAATTCCATTTCGACTACAGGATAGGTTTTGATTTCGCCCGATGGATTGCGGCAAACGATAACGGCCAATTCGTTTTTGAACGGAATCATCGTTTCGGCTATACATTCTACATTGGGTAACAAATCCAAATCCGCAGCTTTTCGCACCACTTTTACGCCGTTTCCGTCGTAACCAAATTCAGTACATTTCCATACAAAAGGCAGAGCAACTTTGTTGGATGCAACAGCTAATTGTAAAGCATCAAGATTTTCAAATCGAGTGTAGGGAGCGGTGGGGATATTGTGTTGTTTATAAAAATCTTTTTGTACGCCTTTGTTTTGAATCAATCGCAAGGTTTTTGGCGAAGGATACACTTTTTTGCCTTCGTTTTCTAGTTTTTCTAAGGCTTCTAGATTTACCAATTCGATTTCGAAAGTCAGTACATCGACTTGTTTTCCAAAGTTGTACACGGTTTCAAAATCCATCAAATCGCCTTGGAAGAATTGGTTGCAAGCGATTTTGCAAGGGGCTTCGTCACTGGGATCAAGAACGTAAGTTTGTATGTCAAATTTTCGAGTGTCAAACAAAAGCATCTTACCTAATTGTCCGCCACCAAGTATGCCTAATTTAAAATCAGAAGAAAAATAATTCATGGTTGTGTGTTTGTAAACGACAAAGATACTTATAATGATTGAAACCGAAAATCCTATTTTATTTTCTTCAATAGCTCTTTGGAAACGGCCTTGAAGGCTGCTGATTGGGTAGAATATTCTTTTTCAATTATAATTTGTAATTCGGAATAAATCCAATCATTCGATTTTCCTAACACGAAAAGTGTTCGCATACTGTAGCATTTGGACGCTACTTTAGTATTGGAAATTAACCAATCAAAGCAACATTCCGTTATTTGCTCTAGTTGATGGGTGGATAGTTGTAGGGTTTTCTTTTGGAAATGATTTTCTACTACTAGTTGCACAACTTTGGCCATTGGACGAATGGCACTGTCATGTTGGAGTTGTTTTAAGTGCTGGCATAAAAAATCCAAATGGGGTTGGAGCCATTCGATTTTGTGAAAAACGACCTGCTCTAATACCCAACAAGCCTTGTATGATTTTTCGGTGTCATGGTCAAAACAAATATGGATCAATTCTTCAAAAAGCGGAGGATGATTCAATACAAATTGCGCAACGAGTACTCTTTGATTTTTGTATCCGCTTACCAGATCTAATTGAGTCAAGAGTTGAGAACGCATAAAGTAGGATTTAAATTTAAAATACAAATTTAAAATCATTTGTTTATAGTCAAATACGAATTCTGTATCTTTGTCCATTATTCAAAATTGAAAAAAATGATACAACTTCACGATAAGCAATTTGTTCCGTTTATTTCGGCTAGCGAAATTGATTTTGCTCTTTCAAAAATGGTAGCTCAAATTCAAGATGATTTTGCAGACGAAATCCCTGTTTTTGTAGGAGTTTTAAATGGTTCGTTTATGGTAGTTTCAGATTTATTGAAAAAGTATCAGAAGCCTTGTGAAATTACTTTTTTGAAGATGGCCTCTTATGAAGGTACTTCATCCACTGAAAATGTCAAACAATTGATAGGATTAAACCAAGATCTTTCGGGACGTTCCGTGGTAATCGTTGAGGATATTGTAGATACGGGCAATACGTTGGTAGAATTAAAATCTTTGTTTAAAAGTCAAAATGTGAAGCATTTAAAAATAGCCACCCTTTTCTTCAAACCCGATGCCTATAAAAAGGAAGTGAAAATAGACTATGTAGGGATTCGTATTCCTAACAAATTTATTGTGGGTTACGGTTTGGATTATGATGGATTGGGGAGAAATTTACCCGAAGTATATCAGCTTAATGACTAATAAAAATCAATAAAATTAACTTAAAATCAACCTCAAATTGGGTTGAATTATTCAAAAAAAGATCGAAATGATTAACATTGTTTTATTTGGAAAGCCTGGAGCAGGAAAAGGAACTCAAGCAGAATTTTTAAAAGAAAAATATCAATTAACTCACATTTCTACTGGTGATGTTTTTCGTTACAATTTGAAAAATGATACCGAACTAGGCAAACAAGCTCGCGTGTTTATGGATGCAGGCGATTTGGTACCAGACGAGTTAACCACCAAAATGTTGATTGATGAGGTAAACAAACATTTGGACGCCAAAGGGATTTTGTTTGATGGGTACCCAAGAACCCTATCTCAAGCCGAAGCTTTGGACGCTTTTTTACCAACAATTGGAAGTCAAGTTACAGCAACTATTGCTTTAGAGGCTGATGATGATATTCTGGTAGCTCGTTTGTTAGAAAGAGGAAAAACCAGTGGAAGAGCAGATGACCAAGACGAAGAAAAAATCAGAAACCGTTACCAAGAATACAACGAAAAAACAGCGCCACTAATTGGCTATTACCAAAATCAAAACAAATTTCACGCTGTAAATGGTATTGGTACTATTGAAGAAATTACCGAAAGATTAACTAGTGTTATAGATAGTCTATAGCATCATATTCTATTAATAGATTGTATTGAAATAAAAAAAATCGAATGTCAATTTCTGTTGTCAAAAGGTTTTTTAAGTTTTGAAAATACTCGGTTAATAGATCAAAAGCGAAGTTTAACTAACAAATACTAAATTGGAATTATTCATTATCTTTTTCCTAATTCTTTTAAATGGAATTTTCTCTATGTCGGAAATTGCATTAATATCAGCAAGGAAAAATAGATTAGAAACCGCTGCTAAAAAAGGAAACAAAAGTGCCAAGACAGCTTTAGAATTGGCCAATTCTCCCAATAAGTTCTTGTCTACAGTTCAAATCGGAATCACTTTAATTGGGATTTTAACGGGTATTTATAGTGGGGATAAAATCACCACTGATGTACAAGTTTTTATTTCGGGTTTTGAGTCATTACAGCCTTATGCTCATTCATTAGCAGTTGGAATCGTAGTAGTAATTTTAACTTTTTTTTCGTTGGTTTTAGGCGAGTTATTGCCCAAAAGAATAGGGTTGAATTATCCAGAAACCATTGCCAAAACCGTGGCAGTACCAATGAAAATGGTTTCGGTACTTACGGCGCCATTTATTTGGTTATTGACAACCGCTACTGATTTTTTATTAGATATTTTTCAAATCAAACCTACAGCCGATGGTAAGGTGACCGAAGAAGAAATCAAAGCGATTATCAAAGAAGGTACCGAAGGAGGCGAAGTACAAGAAATAGAACAAGATATCGTAGAACGTGTTTTTCACATCGGTGACCGTAAGGTGAATTCGTTAATGACGCACCGCAAATCGGTGGTTTTTTTACCCTTAAATTCGGATAAAGAACAAGTGCGTCAAATTATGTTGAAAGAATTGCATTCTATTTATCCCGTTTACAAGGATAATTTTGATGATATAGTAGGGGTGGTTAACCTTAAAAATATCTTTGCACATTTTGAAAATGAAAATTTCAATCTCGAGTCCATCCTTACAGAAGCCCCTTACGTAATGGAACAAACCACGGCGTATACCGCTTTGGAAGATTTCAAAAGGACGGGAATTCATTATGCTTTTGTATCTGATGAATATGGAGATTTTGAAGGGATTATTACCTTGAATGATATATTGGAAGCTTTAGTAGGAGATGCGGCAGAGTTTTACAAAGATGATTTTCAATTAATAGAACGAGAAGACGGGACATGGTTGGTCGATGGGCATTATTCATTGCATGATTTTCTAACCTTTTTTGAATTGGATGAGCTTACGAATGATTATGAAGTAACAACTGTGAGTGGGATGATCATGACCGAATTGTCTCGAATTCCAAAACAAGGCGAAAAATTGTTTTGGCAACGATTTGAGCTGGAGGTAATAGATATGGATGGGGTGAAAATTGATAAAGTTTTAGTAAAAGCCCTTAAATAAAAGAGTTTGTTAACGCTCCTTAAGGTTTAGGGAAGTGTTTAGAAAATGCGCTAACAATCAATGGAAGCGTGTTACAATATAAATAGTGGTCGGTTGTATGTGTTCATAAATTCACGGAATACTTTCACGGCTCACTGAATACTAAAAAAGATGACAGAAGGAAATTTTGTAGATTACGTAAAAATTTATGTTTCTTCCGGAAAAGGAGGAAAAGGATCTACACACTTGCATAGAGAGAAATTTATTGAAAAAGGAGGTCCAGACGGAGGTGACGGTGGTCGTGGAGGTCATGTGTATTTGGTAGGAAATAAAGGATTGTGGACTTTGTTTCACTTAAAATTTGCTCGACACGTCAAAGCGGGTCATGGAGGTGATGGAGGTTCGGATCGAAGCACTGGAGCTGATGGAGAGGATAAATATATCGAAGTGCCTCTAGGAACTGTCGTAAAAGATAAAGAAACCGGAGAAACACTTTTTGAAATTACCGAGCATGGTGAGAAAAAAATTCTTGCCAAAGGAGGAAAAGGAGGACTTGGGAACTGGCATTTTCGAAGCTCTACGAATCAAACCCCTAGATATGCACAACCAGGGTTGCCAGGGACAGAAATGGATGTGATTCTGGAATTAAAAGTTTTGGCAGATGTAGGTTTGGTAGGTTTTCCAAATGCCGGAAAATCAACCTTGTTGTCTGTTTTAACTTCGGCTAAACCTAAAATTGCGGATTATCCATTTACAACCCTTAAGCCAAATTTAGGAATTGTGGCGTATCGCGATTTTCAATCGTTTGTGATTGCTGATATTCCAGGTATCATTGAAGGAGCGGCAGAAGGTAAAGGATTAGGTCATTATTTCTTACGTCATATCGAAAGAAATTCAACATTATTGTTCTTGGTTCCAGTGGATACACCCGATATCAAGGCTGAATACGATATTTTAGTCAATGAATTGGCTAAGTATAATCCTGAGATGTTAGACAAAGAACGCTTGTTGGTCATCTCAAAAATAGACATGTTGGATGACGAATTAAAAGCAGAACTAAAAGCCGAATTGGATGTTGCTTTTAAAGATGTTCCGTATATGTTTATTTCTTCAGTAGCTCAACAAGGGTTGACGGAATTGAAAGACAAATTATGGAAAATGTTAAACGAATAATTTGATTTTTACACCAATAGCAAGAGGTGCTCTTTTATTAAGAGCACCTCTTTTGTTTTGAAATATTCATAAAATTAAGTTAATAAATAGAAGATAAAATGTGATTTTATGTGTTGATTTTTAATTAAAGTGAGAAAATGAACTATATTCGCAATGCTAAATAAATTATACCTATATGAAAAAAATTGTCTTATTCTTGACCGTTTGCCTTATGGCTTTTCCTGTAAAAGCCGATGAAGGGATGTGGTTTTTGATGTTTATCGAAAGATTGAACCATAGAGATATGGAAAAAATGGGCTTGCAATTGACAGCCGAAGAAATTTACAGTATCAATCACCACAGTTTGAAAGATGCAATTGTACAATTTAATGGTGGATGTACTGCTGAAATTGTTTCAAAACAAGGGTTAGTTTTAACCAATCACCACTGTGGGTACGATGCTATTGCAGAGCTTTCATCAGAACAAAACAATTATCTAAAAAATGGTTTTTGGGCCAAAGACAAAAGTCAAGAGCTTAAACCAAAGTCGCTGTTCGTTCGTTTCTTTGTACGTATGGATGATGTTTCTAAGCGTATTTTGTCTAAAGTAAATGATAGCATGACTGAAGCTGAACGCAACAAAATCATTCAGCAAGAAATTGCTTTGATTGAAAAAGAAAACAATGAAGGCGGCAAGTATACCGTTTCTGTTCGTTCTTTCTTTCAAGGAAATGAATACTACTATTTTGTGTATCAAGATTACAAAGATGTGCGTTTGGTTGGGACTCCAACAGAGAGTTTAGGTAAATTTGGTGGAGACACAGACAACTGGGAGTGGCCTCGTCATACAGCCGATTTTTCTATGTTTAGAGTTTATGCCGATAAAGACGGAAATCCAGCAGAGTATTCTCCAGACAATGTGCCTTTGCAACCGAAACATTATTTGCCAATAAGCTTAAAAGGGGTACAAGAGAACGATTTTGCTATGATTTTAGGATATCCAGGACGTACCAACCGATGGATGCCAGCTAATGGAATCGAGCAAAACGTGAAGTATGCATATCCTGCTTGGGTAGAAGGTGCCAAAACAGGAATGGACAACATGAAAAAGTTCATGACCAAAGATGCTACAGTAAATTTACAATACGCTTCAAAATATGCTTCTACAGCTAACTATTGGAAAAATCGTCAAGGAATGATTGACGCTTTGACCAAAGCAAAAACGGCTGATACAAAAACGAAAGAAGAAAGCAAATTTAATGCTTGGGCTAATAAAGCAGAAAATAAAGCCAAATACGGAAATGTAATAGCAACAATCAATAATTATTATGCTCAAACCAATTTGAAAGCCCGTCATGACAATTACTTGACACAATTGTTGCGTACAGCTTCCTATGGAACATTTCCTTCAAATATGGGTAATGCATTGCTAGGATATGCAAAAGAAAATGAAGCGAAACGTGCAGAAATGTTGCCTAAAATTACAGCAGCTATCGAAGGTTTCTATGCAGATACCTATGCTCCTTTAGAAAAAGAAGTATTGACAGCTCAGTTGAATTTATATGCTGCTAAGGCTGCTGAGTACGGTTTGGCACCAAAAGTAGCTGAAATGAAAGCGGCGAACAATGGCGATTTCACAAACGACGTGAATAAAGCAGTAGCGGCTAGTATTTTTAGTTCAAAAGATGCGGTGCTTTCGTTTTTGAAAGATCCAAAAGTAGAAACAATTGCTAATGATCCTTTGTATGTTATTTCGAATGATTTGATGACAAAAATCAGAGCAAAATCGCCTGAGCAATTGCAGGCAGATGACGCATTTGCTGCGGCCTACCGAAAATTAGTTGAAGGTTTAAGAGAGTCAAAATTGAATACGATTCAGTATCCAGATGCGAATTCAACTTTGCGTTTGACTTACGGAAAAGTTCGTGCTTTACCTAAAGATAAACGTAACGATGCCAAGATCAACAATTATACTACCATGGCAGGTATGGTGAATAAATACAAAGCGGGTGATGCTGAGTTTGACTTACCTTCTCGTTTGTTAGAATTGAACAAAGCTAAAGATTTTGGTCAGTATGCGGATAAAGCGGGATACATGCCAGTAAACTTCTTGACAGACAATGATATCACTGGAGGAAACTCAGGGTCGCCAGTATTGAACGGAAAAGGAGAGTTGATCGGAGTAGCGTTTGATGGTAACATTGAAGCGATGGCGGGTGATGTTATTTTTGATAAAAAATTACAAAGAACCATCAATTTGGATATTCGTTTTGTGCTTTGGATTATTGATAAATATGCTGGAGCTCAAAATATTATTGATGAAATGACTATCGTGAAATAGTTTAAAATAAAATTGAGGGCAAGAAAGAATGTTGCGGCTCTTTAGCCCCGATAGCAGTGAAAATCCTTTGGTGGCGGTGTTCGACACCAAAGATTGTAACGGATAGCGGGACGATAACAACTGGAATGCCTATTTTTTCTGCTCCTAAAAACTTTATTAGATAAGACCGTCTTGATTCATTTCGAGGCGGTTTTGTTTTTGGGGATAGGTGTCAAACAAGAAATCTAATGTGTGTGGAATGACATTGGCTTCGATTTTGGGGTAATTCATAGGCAAGGTAAGCCAATTTTCTATAATCAAATCGAAATCTCGACCGACTTCGTAAATAACGGGAATACCCATTTTTTTTAGAGCGGCAGCGTTGCATTCTTGCTCGTAATGTTTCCGAATGGGAATGGAAAGGATTTTTTTGCGAAGGTACAATGCCTCGGAAGGCGTTTCAAATCCGCCGCCTGTGATTATGCCTTGGCATTTGATTACACTTTTATTGAACAGCGCTTGGTCTACAGGATAAAAAGTGATGTTTTTGACTCTATGCTTTGTTTTTACGTCGCTCAAAAACCAGTGAAAGTGCTCGTTGGGTAATTTATTGAAGGCTTTTTCTAAACACTCTTTGTTAAAAGAAGGAAGATAAACGGTAATGTGTCCGCCATTTTTAGGCTCAGCGTGTAAGATTTCGTCTTTGATTATGGGGGGCAAAATGAAATCATCGTAGCGTTCAAAATGTAGTCCTATGTTTTGAGGAGCAGGCGCATAATGTTTGAAAATTAATTCACCGATGGCATCTTTTCTTTCGGGTCGAGGGGTTAGTTTTGAGGTGAAACTGGCTTGATGACCAAAAGACACGGAATGTTTTTTTTGTAGTTTACAAGCCAATGAAGTGATGGAATCAAAATCATTGATGATGACATCGTATTGGTCTAATGGTAGGGAGCGAGCGTCTTTGTAGATTTGGTTGGGCTTTACTTTTTTGGCAATATTCCAATAGTCTAATCCACCACATTGGCTGTAGTGAAGACTCAATCCGTTGCTTCGGTATTTGATAGGTATACTTGGTTTTAAGGAAGCGTAAGTGCCGCTAAGGAGGAAATCTACTTCGCCATACTTTTGTAGATAAGGATAGAGTTGAATGGCTCTGCTAACGTGTCCATTTCCAGTGGCTTGAATGGCGTAGAATATTTTCATTTTACAGATTAGGATAAGATTTTCAGAACGATATCATTCTTGGTTTTTTCAACTGGTTTTTCGGTAGATTTGAAGTCTTTTGCAGAATATTGGTAAATCCTCCATTCTCCTTTTTTGTATTCTAAAGCGGTGAGATTTTCTACCCAATCACCACTGTTGAGATAAGTGACTTGTCCGTGCTCGTTTTCGATGGTTTTCATTTGAGGTTTATGAATATGTCCACAAACTACATAATGATATCCTTTTTCAATAGCGATTTCGGCAGCGGTCGTTTCGAAATTGCTGATAAACGCGACGGCCTTTTTTACACTGTCTTTGATGGTTTTGGAGTAGCTTCTTTTTTCTTTACCGAACAATTCTCGTAACCAATTGATACAACTGTTGATTAGAATCAATAAATCATAGCCTTTGCCACCCAATTTAGCGAGAATTTTAGCATATCCTCTAGTGGAAGAATCAAACACATCGCCATGAAAAAACCAAGTAAGTTTGCCATCAATTTCCAAGATAAGTTTATCCACCAATTCAAAATTTCCAAAGGCAAAATCCGAGTACTTTCGAAGGGCTTCATCATGATTTCCGGTAATGTAGATAACTCTTGTACCTAAAGTAGATAATTTGATAATTTGTCTCAAAACATTCATATGCGCCACAGGAAAGTAACTTTTACTGAAATTCCACATATCAATAATATCGCCATTGAGAATTAAGATTTGCGGTTGAATGGATTTGAGGTATTGTAGTAATTCTTTGGCTTGGCAACCATACGTGCCCAAATGCACATCACTAATTACGACTAGAGGAATTTTTCGTTTACTTTTCATATAAAGTTTTTACGAAAATAAGAGGGGAGTGTTAGGGGAATGTGATTTTAATTTTTTCTTTGTATTATTTATTTCTTCTTAGTTTATCTTGAATGTAAATTATACGCCTGTTTCCTTCAAAATTTATTTATTTTTGAACAATGAAAAAATCAGTACTGTTTTTTATTCTATTTCCTCTTTGTATGGTTTCGCAATCTAATTTCGAAACCGCTGAAAAATTGTTCAAAGCAGAAAAATATGCGCAAGCAACTCCTTTGTTTGAGTCGGTTTTGAAAGCTAACCCAAATGATTTGAAAGCCATTGAATATTTGGGAGATATAGCCGGGAAACAAAAACAATGGGATAAAGCGTATGGTTTTTATTCTAAGTTAAAAAAAATACAACCCAATAACGCCGATTATTTTTACAAATGCGGAGGGGTATTAGGGATGAAAGCCAAGGAATCTAATCCATTCAAGGCTTTGGGGATGATGGATGAAATACGATCCTCTTTTGAGAAAGCCATAGTTCTTGAACCAAAACATATTGAGGCGAGATGGGCACTTATTGAACTCAATTTGCAATTACCTGGAATTGTAGGTGGCAGTCAATCCAAAGCGATACAGTATGCAAATGAGTTGGTGAAAATTTCTCCTGTAGATGGTTTTTTGTCAAGAGGACATATTGAGGAGCATTTTAAACGGTATAAAGAGGCTGAGAAGTACTATGTGAAAGCCCATGAAATTGGACATTCAAAAGTCACGTTTCAAAAATTATATCAATTATATTTGAAAAAATTAAACAACCCCAAGAGGGCGCAAGAACTAAAAGGGCAATTCGAAAAAAATTAATCAAATTTCGTTTGGAATTTGGAACTTATAAATTTGGAATTTACTATGAAAACTCATTTTATAGCTATTGGTGGAAGTGCCATGCACAATTTGGCTTTGGCCTTACACAACAAAGGATATCAAGTAACAGGTAGCGATGATGCTATTTTTGAACCTTCAAAATCTCGTTTGGATAAAAAAGGAATTTTGCCTGCGGAACTAGGTTGGTTTCCTGAAAAAATTACTGCTGATATTGAAGCTGTAATTCTAGGAATGCACGCAAAAGCTGATAATCCAGAATTATTAAAAGCGCAAGAATTAGGATTGAAAATTTATTCTTACCCTGAGTTTTTATACGAACAATCCAAAAACAAAACCCGTGTTGTGATAGGAGGTTCGCACGGAAAAACTACTATTACCTCAATGATTTTGCATGTGATGCACTATCACAACATTAAGGTAGATTATATGGTAGGCGCCCAATTGGAAGGGTTTGATACTATGGTGCATCTTACCGAAGAAAATGATTTTATGGTTTTGGAAGGAGATGAGTATTTGTCTTCACCAATTGATAGACGACCTAAATTTCATTTGTATCAACCGAACATTGCTTTGATTTCTGGAATTGCTTGGGACCATATCAATGTGTTTCCGACCTATGAAAATTATGTCAATCAGTTTGAGATTTTTATTGACAAAATCACCAATGGTGGAATATTAGTGTATAATGCAGAAGATGCAGAAGTGAAAAGAGTGGCCGAAGCAGCAACGAACCCCATTCGAAAAATACCGTACACCACACCCAACTATGATGTGAAAGATGGAGTAACGCTTTTAGAAACGCCCGAAGGACCTATGCCAATTGAAGTTTTTGGTGCGCATAATTTGAACAATCTTGCGGGTGCTAAATGGATTTGTCAAAATATGGGTGTAGATGAGGCTGATTTTTATGAAGCAATTGCTAGTTTTAAAGGAGCCTCAAAACGCTTGGAGAAAATTGCCGAAGGTAAAGGGAAAGTAGCTTACAAAGATTTTGCACATTCACCAAGTAAAGTGGCTGCAACTACTAAGGCAGTAAAAGAACAATATCCAGATCGTACGTTGGTGGCTTGTTTGGAATTACACACTTACAGTAGTTTGAATGCAGAATTCTTAAAAGAATACGAAGGAGCACTTGAATATGCCGATGTTGCAGTTGTGTTTTATTCTCCAGATGCTGTAAAAATCAAAAAACTTGAAGAAGTAACCTATGAACAAATAGCTAAAGCGTTCAATAGAGAAGATTTGATTATTTTCACCAATCCAGCCGAATTTAAAATGTTTTTGTTCAATCAAGATTTAGAACATTCAGCATTGTTGCTCATGAGTTCAGGAAATTACGGGGGATTGAATTTTGATGAGGTGAAAGGAATTATAGAGTAATACGTATATTCGAATATCGAAATGTGTCATTTACAATTTGTAAATGGCACATTTTTTATTTTCAGAAATATGCTATATTTTTACTTCTTAACTAATCAATTCATTTGTAAATAATTAGCAATTGGAAACACCGAATTTTCCCATCACGCATTGGTCAGAAGATGACAAGCCTCGCGAAAAATTGATGCTTAAAGGTAAAAGTGCTTTAAGCGATGCCGAATTAGTCGCCATCTTGATAGGTTCAGGAAGTAGAAATGAATCGGCAGTGGCGCTGAGTAAGCGAATTTTAGCGAGTGTCAATAATAATTTGTCATCTTTGGGGAAACAATCTTTGGCTCAGTTGATGGGATTTAAAGGGATAGGCGAAGCCAAAGCCATTACAATTGCCGCCGCTTTAGAATTAGGCCGAAGAAGAAAGGAAGAAAATCCATTGGAGTTGATTAAAGTTATTTCAAGTAAAATTGTTTTTCAAGAGATGCATCCTATTATTGCCGAATTACCTCACGAAGAGTTTTGGGTACTTTATTTGAATAATTCTAATAAGATTTTGTTCAAAGCCCAATTAAGCAAGGGAGGGATGACAGGTACTTTGGTCGACGTGCGTTTGGTGTTTAAAATTGCACTCGAACAGAATGCCGTGGCAATAATTTTAACACATAATCATCCTTCGGGCAAACTCCAAGCCAGTGAAGCCGATATACTAGTAACTAAGAAAATTCAAAATGCAGGGCGACAGTTGGACATACCCGTATTGGACCATGTAATTGTGGCTGAACACGGCTATTTTAGTTTTGCTGATGAAGGAATTTTATAATTCATGTGCTTAGCAAGGACAATTGTCTTATATTTGTAGACAAATGTCTTGTGTATGGAAGCAATTAAATTAAATTCTCAAACTGTAATAAATGCCGTAGTTCGTTCCTTTGTTTCAAAAATAGAAAAAACTAGCGGCTATAAGGTCTTGAATAAGAAATTGACCTATGCCGATTTCTTAAAGAATAAAATGCTAATTGTTCACGCCATTCGCGAAGGGATTCCGTATGATTTTTTTAAATTGATTCAAGAACAAACGCCATTTAATGAAGAAGATTGGGCGCTTTTCTTAGGAATATCAACCAAATCTTTACAGCGCAGTCGCGCCAAGGACAGTTTTGTTTTCAAACCCTTGCAATCCGAAAAAATATTAGAATTGGCCGAAGTTACCCATGTTGGAAGAACCATTTTCGATTCAGAAGAGCAGTTTTATAATTGGTTAAATCTTCCTTCTTATGCTTTAGGAAGTCTAAAACCAATTGAGTTATTGCGAGATTCTTACGGCAAAGAAATGGTCTTACAAGAAATGATGAAAATCGACCAAGGTATTTTTGTGTAATGGAAGTTTTTCGACTAGCTAGAAAGAAGTATCCCATAGAATTATCGGGGAAAGGTGCTGCCATGTGTGGTGCCAGATGGAATTCTAAAGGCACAGAAATTATTTACACTGCACAAAACAGAGCGCTTGCCATGGCAGAAGTTGTTGTACATTTGTCATTAGCCACTTTGCCTAGTGATTTTGTAATGTTAACTATTGCTATTCCAGATACCATTGAAGTTTTAGAAGTTAAAATGGTAGATTTGCCATTGGATTGGAATGTGTTTCCCGCTTCTTTTCCTACCGCAGAAATAGGAGATCGTTTTATTCAACAAAACGATTTTGCGGTGCTCAAAGTGCCTTCGGCTGTGGCCCAAGGAGATTGTAATTTTTTAATCAATCCGTTTCATCAGGATTTTAAGCAAATTCAAATCATTGATCAAGTTGATTTTCCTTTTGATAAACGAATATTCAAATAAAAAGTATGCTTTTACAAAATATCACCGATGTTTTTTTTGATTTAGATCATACCCTCTGGGATTTTGATAAGAATTCTGAAATGGCCTTTGATGCCATCTTCAAAAAAAATCATCCTAATGTGGATACCACTTCATTTATAGAACAATATATCCCAATTAATCAAGCGTGTTGGAAGTTGTACCAATTTGATAAAATTAGTCACGAACAATTGCGTTACGATCGGTTGAAGTTAACTTTCGACGCTATTGGATATGCTATTTCGGATGAGGCTATTCATCAAATGGCCATAGATTATATTGAGTTGCTTCCGGAAAACAATTTTCTTTTTGAAGGAGCTATCGAAATATTGGACTATTTGCATCAAAAATATACTTTACACATTATCACCAATGGATTTGCTGCTGTGCAGGACAAGAAAGTGAAAAATTCTAATATTGAGCTTTATTTCAAAACCATAACCAACTCTGAACGCGCAGGGGTTAAAAAACCACATCCTATTATTTTTGAACATGCTTTGGATTTGGCCAATGCCAAAAAAGAAAATAGTATCATGATTGGCGATTGTATTGAGGCTGATGTTAGAGGCGCTTTAAATGCTGGTTTTGAGGCAATTTATTTTAATCCTAACCGTTTGCCCGTTGAAAAGGAAATCAAACAAGTCCAATATTTGCTAGAATTAAAGAAATTCTTGTAATTTTAGCAAAAAGTAACTTTTCTTTTCCACTCTAAAATATTTGTTTACCATTTTACAAAAATTAAAACCTTATGAAAATACGTTTCCTGTGTGTAATTATGTTGATGAGTTCTTTTGCTTTTGCTCAATCTATAAATGACTTTAAAGCGGTTATTGTTCCTTTGAAATTTGATTTTCAAAAAAAGCAAAATGAATATCGTTTGTCTACGCTATCGAAGTTTAATTTGAATAAAGCAGGTTTTGAAGCTTTTTATGCCGAAGAGCCGAATGCCTACGATAAATGCAGTTTGTTGTATATTGACGTGATTAATGTAAAAGCTTTTTTGGCTACCAAAATGTATTTTGTGTTGAAAGATTGTAACGGAAAAGAAATTTTTAAATCCGCTACAGGCTATACCAAAGAAAAAGAATACCAAATTGCCTACACCGAAGCGTTAAATGAAGCTTTTGAATCGTTGTATGCAATGAATTATAAATACGTGCCAGGAAATACACCAATTGTTGTAAAAACAGCAACACCAACTACTAGTACGGTCCCTGCTGTTGTGCCTGCTATTCCTGCAACTTCTACTCCGGTGACAACAACGGTAACTCCAAATGTTGCTTCGACTGTAGCAGTGTACTATGCACAACCTACAGCCAATGGTTATCAATTAGTAGATACGACTCCAAAAGTTGTGATGAAATTGTACAAAACCTCAAAAAGCGATTATTTTACGGCTGTTAGAGACGGCGTTCAAGGTGCTTTACTTTTAAAAGATAACGAGTGGTATTTTGAGTATTATCAAAATGACCAATTGATGTCTGAAAAAATAGCGATTAAGTTTTAGTTCGTTTAGAATACCAACCACACAAATAATAAAAACGAGAATGATTTGATTTATCAAAGCATTCTCGTTTTTATTTACTTCTAACTTCTAATTTCTAATTTCTAACTTCTAATTTCTAATTTCTAACTTCTAATTTCTAACTTCTAATTTCTAACTTCATTAGTATCCATACTTATCCTTCCATCTATTTTTCAAAAACTCTCGAATACTGTTTTCTCTCGAGTTGTTACCGGGAACATAAATAGGCGTGTTGCTCAGTGCGTCAGGAAGGAATTCTTGTTCGGCAAAATTGTTCGCGTAATCGTGCGAATATTTGTATTCTTCGCCATAGCCCAACTCCTTCATTAATTTTGTTGGAGCGTTTCTTAAGTGCAAGGGTACAGGTAAATCTCCGGTTTGTTTTACGATTTGTTGTGCTGTGCCTATGGCCATATACGAGGCATTACTTTTTGGGGAAGTTGCCAAATACACCGCACACTGACTCAAAATGATACGGCTCTCAGGATAGCCAATCGTCGCCACCGCCTGAAACGTATTATTAGCCATAATAAAGGCCGTAGGATTAGCATTGCCAATGTCTTCACTTGCCAAAATCAACATACGTCTGGCTATAAATTTAACATCCTCGCCACCTTCAATCATTCGTGCCAACCAATATACCGCCCCGTTGGGATCACTTCCTCGAATCGATTTTATAAAAGCGGAAACAATGTCATAATGTTGTTCTCCCGTCTTGTCATACAAAACCGTATTTTGTTGCACCAATTCCAAAACTCGCTCATTGGTAATGATTATCGGTTCCGACGCCGACGCATTGACCACCAATTCAAATATATTCAGCAGTTTTCTACCATCTCCTCCAGATAAACGCAACAAAGCTTCGGTTTCTTGTAATTCAATTTTTTTATTGGCCAAAATGGCGTCTGCTTTCATTGCTCTTTCTAGTAGAGATTCTAAATCTTTTTTGGTAAAAGCATTCAAAATATACACTTGACAACGCGATAACAACGCGGGAATCACCTCGAAACTCGGATTTTCAGTCGTAGCACCAATCAAAGCAATCCATCCTTTTTCCACCGCCGCCAAAAGCGAATCTTGTTGCGATTTACTAAAACGATGAATCTCATCAATAAACAAAATCGGATTTTTGGCCGTAAACAAACCGCCACTTTGTTTGGCTTTTTCAATCACATCCCGAATGTCCTTCACGCCCGAATTGATGGCGCTCAATTCATAAAAAGGTCGTTTAGATTCCTGTGCAATAATCTGCGCCAGCGTAGTTTTGCCAGTCCCAGGAGGTCCCCAAAAAAGTAGGGAAGGGATAATGCCGTTCTTAATTTGTTGCGTCAACGAGCCGTTGGGGCCCACCAGATGGGTTTGACTTATATAATCCGTCAAGGCTTGTGGCCGAATGCGTTCTGCTAAAGGTGCTTCCATACCACAAAAATAAACATTTTTATAGTTTTCAGGAGCCAATCCAGCTGTACATTACAAGTCCTCGCACCGCGTTCTTTTTTTCTAGGCATGAAAGGAGCTTCCTTTGGTCGCTCTTTTCTACCAAGAAAAAAATAGAGCGCGGCACTCCGGGCTTTCCATTTCCATCTGGGCTAAACCCACCACGACACATTAGGTATGACAATTTAGCATTTCTGCTATTTTGGATGTATTTTTGAGAGACCAATTTCATAGTATGTATCCTATGGAAGAAAACCATTTTCAATTTCGTAATCGTGTAGTCTTATTGCCCCTACTTTTTTTATTGACGATATGGATGGTCTATTGGCTAGAAATTCGTTTTCATTTCGATTTTGATAAAAATGGTATTTTACCAAGAACTTTATCGGGACTCCAAGGCATACTTTTTAGTCCTTTCATCCATGCTGATTTGTTGCATCTTTATAATAATTCCCTGCCATTACTCGTTTTGTTGACTGCCCTATCTTATTTTTATCCTAAACAAACGCTAGCGGTTCTTTGCTTCGGAATAGTTTTATCAGGTGGTATTACTTGGGTTATAGGTCGTCCTAATTATCATATTGGTGCTAGTGGACTTATTTATGTTTTAGTCAGTTTTATATTCTTTAAGGGAATTCAAACGCAATATTATCGTTTGGTAGCACTTTCTTTAGCCGTCGTTTTGGTCTATGGCGGTTTGATTTGGTATGTATTCCCCAAAGTAGATAATACCATTTCTTGGGAAGGTCATTTAGCAGGTTTTATTACTGGATTTTTATTGTCCATTGTTTTCAAAGCCGAGGAATATCAAAAAATATACAAATACGACTGGGAGCGCCCAGATTATGACCCATCGCAAGACAAATTTATGCAACGTTTTGACGAAAATGGCAACTTTGTCAACCCGCCAAAACCGGAGGTAGAGGAAGAGATAGATCCTGTAATGGCGTATTTTACTTCCAATTTACCCATACATTACGATTGTGTACCCACACAAAAAAAGGAACCAAAACAAGAGTCTTGATTCCTTTAATATTGAGCAATTCGTGATTTTCTACCACGAACAGTATTCTAAAATCTGCCTTCTACAATCTAGCTACGCTGTCTTACTGCTTCATACAAAAATGCACCACAAGCCACAGATACGTTTAGTGAGCCAATAGTTCCAAACATAGGCAGTTTCGCTTTTTCATCTATGATTTTTAAAACCGATGGATTAATACCTCGGTCTTCGGCTCCCATTACAATAGCAGTAGGTCCAGAAAGCGTTACATCGTACAAACTTTGGTCTGTTTTCTCAGTTGCCGCAACCGTACTAATGCCGCTCGCTTGCAATAAGAAAATAGCATCTTTAATATGGTCTACTTTACAAATCGGAATATTAAATACCGCTCCTGCCGAAGTTTTTACAGTATCTCCGTTTACAGGCGCCGAACCCGACTTTTGAATAATAATACCATTCACTCCAGTACATTCAGCTGTTCTGATGATGGCTCCAAAATTTCTAGCATCAGATATTCCATCCAATACTAAGAATAAAGGATTTTTACCGTTTTCAAGAACGGTTTCAATCAAAGATTCTAAATCAAAAAAGGAAATAGGAGAGATGGTTGCTACCGCGCCTTGATGGTTATTAGGAGTAAGTCGGTTGAGTTTTTCAACAGGAACGTAAGAGAAATTAATATTTTCTCGTTTCATGACTTTCATTAAGTCTTTCATCAATTCGCTACTGGCTTCTTTTTGAATATAGACTTTATCTACAGTTGCCCCCGCTTGAATCGCTTCAATGATGGCTCTTATCCCAAATATTTGATGTTCTTTTTCCATCTTGCAAAATTAGTATTTTAATATTGAATTATTGCAATGCCTATTTCGTATTCTGTCATTTGTTAAAATGAAGCCGGGTTGCAAACTGTTAAGATGTACTATGACTTCGAATGGGAATCTGTTTTTTGTTGCGATTTATGTAATGAAATTAATAGATTGTATACAGAATTAGTGATGGTGTTTTGTTGTTTTTCTATCGCATTAGTAGTATTAATAGTATTCACAAAATGTTATAAAACTTTAAATAAAGTTAAAATTTAAACTTTTGTCTCCAAACGGCTTCTAATTTTTTCCTTGTTAAAAATGTTGGAAGATGTTTTTTGAATTTTAGATTAAAAATCAATATGTGTTTTATAAATATAAAAACATTGAATAATCATCATTATGTTAACATATAATATTTTAAAAACGCTATTTTTTACAACGTTTTCTTAAATTATTTTGATGATTTCTCATTTTGTGATTTTGAATAATAAGTGGCAAGTTTGCTTTTTTACTAATTCAAAATAATCATTATGAGATCTAAATTTAAATGGATTACAACACTTGCGTTAGTGTTTATTTTGCAACTATGTTTTGCACAAGAGAAAATAATTAATGGAAAAGTTACTGATGAGTCAGGACCGATACCTGGAGTAAATGTATTGGTTAAGGGGAGCACTGTAGGTGTGCAAACTGATTTTGATGGTCTTTTTGCCATTAAAGCTAAAACGGGAGATGTTTTGGTGTTTTCTTATATGGGTATGAAGGATGTAACAGTTGTAGTTGGAAATAAATCGACACTTAACGTTTCAATGGCTGAAAATCCAAATGAACTTGAAACTGTAGTGGTTACTGCTTTAGGGGTTAAAAAGAGTAGTCGTGCTGTAGGATATGCGGTTCAAGAATTGAAAGCAGCCGATTTAAATAAAGGCGGAAACAGTAATCTTTCTGGTGCTTTGCAAGGTAAAATTGCAGGGGTTCAAATTACGCCTTCTAGTGGTGCTCCTGGGGCATCGTCTCAAATTGTAATTCGTGGAGCACGTTCTTTTACGGGTAATAATACACCATTATACGTAATAGATGGTATGCCAGTAGCTTCTCAAGCGGATTATTCAACAGGAAATAGTGTTACCGGTGCCGATTCTGCCAATAGAGCAGTGGATATCGATCCAAATGATATTGCCTCTATTTCTATCTTAAAAGGGCAAGCGGCTTCTGCATTGTATGGTCTAAGAGCTTCCAATGGGGTAATCCTTATCACAACAAAAAGCGGGAAAGGATTAGCTACAAACGGAAAACCAGTGTATAGTTATTCTAATAATACAAGTTTTGAGTTGGTATCTAAAAAACCAAGCACACAAAATGAATATGCACAAGGATCTAACGGAGTATTTAACCCATACGCTTCTACAAGCTGGGGGCCCAAAATTTCAGAATTACCGAATGATCCTACTTATGGAGGAAACGTTGCTAATGCTTTAAATGGAGGTGTACTAAGACCTGGAATGTATTATGTGCCTCAAAGAGCCAAAGCGGGTCTTGATCCATGGGTAGCTCCAAAAGCGCATAACAATATTGACGATTATTTCAGAAATGGTGTTACTGTAAATAATTCCTTCAATGTAAGCCAATCAACAGAGAAAACCAATTACTCTTTCGGAATTGGAGCGACCAACCAAGAAGGGATGTTGCCTGCTACAGGTTTAGATCGTTACAATATGAAAGCGGTAGTTGAGACTAATTTGAATAATGAATGGAAATCTGGATTTTCTTTCAATTATGTACAAACCTCAATTGACAAAACAACTTCTGCCAATGACGCTACTTTAGTGGGGGTATATGGTGCACCAAGAAGTTATGACTTGAAAGGGAATGGTTTTGCTTCGGCTACAAATCCTTATGATCAAGTGTTTTATAGAAGAAATACTTTTAACAACCCTTATTGGGCAGCGGAACATAATGAAAACAGTGAAAAAACCAATCGTTTCTTCGGAAATGCTCATGTACAGTATGCACCTGTAATTAGTTTAAATGACAAACACAAGTTAGTGTTCAGATATCAAATGGGTATCGATTCGTATACAACAAACTATAGAGATATTTTTGAATTTGGTAGTAAACATGATTTGACTGGAGCGCAAAGTAGAGCCAATCTTTATGGTATTACAACTGATGTGTTGAACTCTTTGTTTACCGCAAACTATAGTTTAGATATTAATGAGGATTTTAAATTCAATGTGTTAGTAGGAAATGAATTCAACCACGAAAACAGAAAAACCTATGATGATTTAGGTACTGGATTTAACTTTGGTGGTTGGCCAACGATTGCAAATGCAAGAAAAGTAACTTCAGTAGAGAGAAGAAGACAAAATAGAACCGTTGGTTTTTTCAGTAATGGTGAATTGTCATACAAAAACATGTTGTATTTAGGGGCTACAGTTCGTCAAGACTATGTTTCAACGATGCCAAGAGGGAATAGAGATTTCCTTTATCCATCTGTTTCATTAGGTTTTGTGTTAACTGAATTGGAAGCTTTGAAAAACAGTCCAGTGTTATCTTATGCTAAAATTAGATCCTCTTTTGCTGAAGTAGGACAAGCAGGTACTTATTTTATGGATTATTATTCTACACCAAGTTATGGTGGAGGATTTTGGGGTGCACCACCAGTACAGTATCCAGTAGGAGGAGTAAGTTCCTTTATTCCATATCCTATAGTGTATGATCCAAATTTGAAACCTCAAAATACCCAATCGTATGAATTTGGTTTTGATTTGCGATTCTTTAAAAACAGAATTGGTATCGATTATACCTATTCTAGACAAAATGTAAAAGATCAAATTTTTAATGTGCCTTTAGCAGGATCAGTAGGAGCTAGCTCTTTTGTAACCAATGGAGGAAAAATCCACACCAATGCACATGAAATCGTGTTGAATGTGAATCCTGTGAAAACAGAAGATTTTAATTGGGATTTTAACATCAACTTCTCAAAAGTAGTTTCTGTAGTGGATGAATTAGCGCCAGGCGTTGAAAGTATCTTTTTAGGAGGTTTTGTATCACCTCAAATTAGAGCAAATGTGGGCGATACGTTCCCAGTAATTTATGGTACAAGTTACAAAAGAGACGATAACAACAATATCATGGTAGACCAATATGGATTGCCAATGATTGGAGAAGAGAAAGCTATTGGTGAAGTGATGCCTAAGTTTACGTTGGGTGGATCTACTCAAGTTTCTTATAAAAGAATGTCTTTGGGGGCTACTTTCGATTGGAAAAATGGTGGAAAAATGTACAGTGGTTCCAATAGTTTGATGCGCTACTATGGAGTAGATGCTTCAACGGCAAACAGAGAAGCTGGATACATTTATCCTGGTGTTAAAGAAGACGGAACTGCCAACGATATTGCTCTTGGCGTAAATGGTATTCAGCAATTGAATTCTAGATTATCTGATATTACAGAAAGTGCTGTTTTTGATGCCAGTTTTGTAAAGTTAAGAGAGGTAACATTTGCTTACCAATTTCCTAAAATCTTTAAAGAAAAAATTGATTTAAGAGCCTCAGTTTTCGCAAGAAATATTTTATTGTGGTCTAAATTACCCAATTTAGATCCCGAAGCTTCTCAAGGAAATAACAATATGGCTGGTGGATTTGAACAATGGTCCTTGCCTCAAGCCGAAAGTTATGGTGTGGGTTTAAATGTTACTTTTTAATTTAAAAAAATCAACTGATGAAAAATATTAAAATCACTTTGCTTACTCTAATGGGACTGTTTTTGTTTCAGTCTTGTTCAGAAGATATCATGGATGATATCAACTCGAATCCCAATGAACCTACTGATGTCCCAAGTAGATTAATCATTACCGATGTCATGGTGGCTTCTGCATTTCAACTTACAGGAGCGGATAACTCTTTTTATGCTGGGGTGTATTCTGAATTGAATGCAGGAAATCACAATCAAACCTATAAAGCACAAATTAGAGATGGAGAACCACAAAAATCGTCTACTTATAATAATTCTTGGAATACGAGTTACAGACAATTGCGTGCTTTAAAAATTATCATTGAAAAATGTAGTGCAAACGGAGCAGAAAAAGGAAATTTCCAAACATTAGGTGTAGCACAGATTTTATATGCCTATAATTTAGCGATGCTAACCGATTTATTTGGTGATGTGCCTCATAGCGAAGCTTTAAATATTCAAAATCTTCAGCCTAAGTTAGACAAGCAAGAAGTAATTTATCAAGAGGTTTTCAGATTATTAAATGAAGCTGTGGTAAATTTAGGTAAAACGACCTCATATGCTAGTTTAGGTGCTCAAGATGTAATATATGGAGGTAATTCTTCAAAATGGATAAAAGCCGCCAAAGGGTTGTTAGCTCGATATACAATGCGCTTGTCATTAGTAAAACCAAACTATCAAGCAGTTATTGATTATGTAGATGCTTCTTTTGCCAATGCAAGCGAAGAATTCAAATTGGTTAATAGCGAAATTCCAAATCCATATGCTCGTTTCGAAATGGATAGAGGAGGATTGTGTGTAGCCAAAAGTTTTTATGACTTAATGAAAGCAAACGGTGCTGCTGATGCCAGAACTGCCGTGTTTTTTACAAAGAAAAATGGAGTAGTTAATCCTATGGATAACTCTTTGCCATTACCAGCTGAAGCGCAAGGGGTATATTCAATTTCAGGAATTATGAGCGAGAAAAATCCAATTTATGTGTTAGGCTATCATGAATTGTTATTCTTAAAAGCAGAAGCTCAAGCTAGATTAGGTAAAAACGCTGAAGCACAAGCTACTTTGAATCAAGCGATTTCAGCGGCCTACAAAAAACAACAAGTAATTACATTTACTCAAGCTCAAGCGGATACTTACATTGCATCTATCGGTACGTTAACAGGTAGAGATTTGTTGAAAAAAATTATGGTTGAAAAGCACATTTCTTTCTATGAAAACGAGGGGATTGAAGATTATAATGACACGCGTCGTTTAGCTGCTATGGGAGATGGTGATTTGATACCATTAGTGAATGCTAGACCAGACTTATTTCCACAACGATTTAGTTATGGTGCTTCAGATGTGTCTGCCAATGTGCACGTAAGAGAAGCATTTGGCGACGGATCATATGTGTACACCGAAAAAGTTTGGTGGGCAGGAGGAACTCGATAGTTTCTAAATCTCTCCAAAAATTTTAAATAGACCACTCATAGTAATATGGGTGGTTTTTTTATGGGGTTGTTTTAAGTTTTATTTAAAGGTTGTATTGCTTTTGTTTTGTTGATTTTTTTATTTTGTAAAATCCATTTTGGCTTGAATCAAATTACGACAGTTGAATTATATTCAAGATTTTAAATAAACATAAAGTTAGTTGAGGTGATTTTTTAAGTTGAATGGTAGTTGTTGAAAATACAATACATAAATGAAAATAAATAAAGGCTGTCTCAATGATTTAGAGACAGCCTTTTTATGGTAAACAATAATTTAAAATGTTTTTTTAAACATTTATTGATTAACTGGAGTTTTAGTTACAATAGAAGGTATAGGATTTGGAGTGTTTGGATTAGCATTGATTTCAACTTGTGGGTAAAGTAATCGTTGAGGTGTTCCTGCAAATCCAGTTTTAAGTTTAATTTCAGCAGCATTATTGGTTCTTCTGTAATCTGTGAAACTTTCAAAATTACCCATTAAGTAAACATATTTTTCTTCTAGAATTTCTCTAATAAGCGCGTTTTGATCTGTTAAAACGGTACTCTTCTTATTTTCAATACCTCCTGCTGCAAAGTCAGCAGCTATATATGGTTCGTATTTGAAGGTTAATTGATCCTCTCCGTCAAAATACCCAGTATTAGCGGTTATGCCAGATTTTACACTGCCGGCACCAATGGAGTATCCTTTATTAATTATGTTTCTATAATTGTTATAAGAAGCTAAGCCGGTTGCGAATCCTGCTCTAGCATCTGCTTCAGCAATGATTAATAACATTTCACCATAAGTAACCATAGGCAAGTCAGAGTCACTTCCAAATTTACCATTGTCTGGTAATCCGTTATCTTTTCCTCCTTTTTCTCCCCAATAATCAGTGCTGTAGATGTTTAATCCATATGGAGAGAAATATTCTTGGTTATAACAGAAGGCGTAGCGTGCACTTTCGTCAGTTTTAGCATTTCCTCGGTATTCTGCAGCAGAAGGATCAAGTAGTCTTGCTCCATATCCGTCGCCAGACATATAATCATCTCGGTCATACACTAAAAAGGAATAATATGGATTGAAATCTTGATAACTTGAATTACCGAATTTCGCGATAAAATCTTCATCATAACTTGCAATACCTAGCAATGCATTCGCTTTGGCTTGAGCATAGTTTTTAACATGCAAGTAGTAACGCGCTTTTAAAGAATAAGCTAATTTGATCCATTTACTAGCATTTCCATTGTAAGAAATATCTTGAGCGCTTGGTATACCAGCGCCTTTTACAGTAGATAGATTAGCAATAGCTTTGTCTAAAAGAAGTTGTAATTTGTTGTAAATGTCAACTTGTTTGTCGTATTTAGGAGCTAAAGTTTTACCAGTGATGTCTATTTCGCTGTAAGGAGCATCACCATATAATGAAGTAATTGTTCCCATACAGTGCGCTTCAAGTACTTGGCAGGCGCCTGCCAATCTCGGATTGTTTTCTTGTGTAGCTTTTAGGGCAGCAATTTTTGCATTGGTTATACAGTTTACGTAACCAATGTTCCAATTGTCATCGAATTGAGAGGCTGTAGACAGGTTCCAATCGTTTAATGATACATATTGTCTGTTTTCTCCATTTGCTTGATTTAGCCAAACCATTATATCTCTAGCATTTCCACTGGTATGGAAAAATTGGTCTGCCAAAATAACACCTTGAAATAAATTTTTTGCATCACTATCTAGTATGCCATCAGGGTCAACATTGTAATCGTCCACAAAATCAGTACAACTGAATAATGTAATCGCTACAAGGCATAGACTTATCGATTTTTTATATATATTTTTCATTTTTAGAATTTTAAGTTTACGCTAAATATTATTGATTTAGTGTTAGGGGCATTGAAGTATTGTAAACCTCGTCCATTGGATGCACCTGTAAGGTTTGATTCAGGGTCTTGCCCTAAATCAGCTTCTGTCCATAACCATAAGTTTCTACCTGTTCCTGTGAAAGTGATGCTTTCCAGTCCTAGGTTTTTCTGGCTTAAATTTAAGTTGTAAGACAATGAAAGTTCTCTCCATTTAATCCAAGTAGCAGATTTTACAAACTGTTCTGAAACAGGTCCAAATCCACCCCCTAAAGCTTGGTACCAACTTTGATCCAACAAAACTGGGCCTGCGCCGAAGTCTCTAAGATTACCTCTAACGGTTCCAGGGGCAATAGTTTGTCCTGCGTAGTTTTTAGTAGGTGTTGTTAAGGTAACTTCATTGGCGGTTTCTAATGTTTTTCCGAAGTTATTTAGTGCTCCACTTGTTCCATCCCATAAATCACCACCAATTGATGCGTCAAATAAAGTGCTTATCTTGAAACCTTTATACGAAAATGAAGTTCCTATGGCTCCTCTCCAATCTGGGTTTGGATCACCAATTATTCCTTCGGAATTTGCTACCACGGGGAATCCATTAGCATCTAAAATAAGGGTTCCGTCTTCATTTCTGTCAAATTTACCGCCCCAAAGTACTCCTAATGGTTGATCTAATACGGCTCTGGATGAAGCTCCTGTAAACCCATTTAAAAATAATGATGAAGTTCCTACTAAATGTGTTACTTTGTTTCGGTTACTACTCCAGTTACCGAAAAGATTCCATTTTAATTCTGAACTGGCGCCTAGTAAATTAGCATTAAATTCAACCTCTATACCTCTATTTTGAATAGTAGCAAGATTTCCGTATTGAGAACTATATGTAGCACTACCATTTAATGGTACATTTACGATCAAATCTTTAGTCTCATTGCTGTAATAAGTTGCGTTGAAAGTGATTCTTTTGAAAAATTCTAAATCAAGACCTAGTTCCATTTCTGTTTTGATCTCGGGCTTCAAATTAGTATTTCCACTAAAATCAGCTCTTTGAAAAGATCCTTGGTAAGCTCCTGCATCATATGCTGCTCCCCAACCTTCTTCCCCTGCTGCACCATTAAAATACGTTGTGCCGGCATAAGCTGATGGTATTGAGGCAATTTGACCGTAAGTTGCCCTTAGCTTTCCGTCAGTTAAAATTTCGCTTTCTAGGTTATTGGTGAATTTATATCCAAATTCAGCAGTTGGATAAAAATACACCTTTAAATTTGGGTCATAGGTTGAAGAGGTTTCAAATCGTCCTCCTAAGTTTAAAAATAAAAAGTTTTTATAATCAAATGCTGCAGAAAAATAACCACCGCTTAGTTTAGAGTAGGTTCTGTTTAAGAATGTAGTTTTGTCTTCAATCAGAGCGTTATCATATGAAAACCCGTTGTAGTCAATCAAGAAATTTTTATAAGAACCTCCTCTTTGGTCATAATTAGTTTGTGAAAAGTTAATACCTGCTAAATAAGACACTCCAATGTTTTCGTTTATTTTCGCATCACCTAAAGCGATCAAATCCGCATTAAAAGATTTGAAATCAGTTACGCTCTCGCTAGCACTTCCATTTCCACCGTTTTCAGAGGAGTTCATAGGGAACATTGTTATTCTCTTGTCACTATAGCCGTCTAACCCTAATCTCGCTAGGACTGCGACATATGGGCTGAATGTATGTTTCAATTCGAACCCACCAATGTAACGATCAACAGTGTTGGGGTTTTTTTGAATATCGGTAGTCCATAAAGGGTTGTTGTAGCTAGGGTTTGTGTCTCCTGACCAAGTACCTACATCTTGACGATAAGCTCTGTGACTATTAGTTTGAATTAAACCATTGGTTTGATAATTAGTACCGATAAAATCTCGGTTATCAAAATCAGAAGGAGTTCTATATAGTCCAAGGTATAATCCGCTTAAATTTGAACCTGTTTGAATTCTGTTGGAACTCACAGAAGAATACCCAAATTTGGTTTTGAATGTTGTTTTGTCAGCAATTTTAGATTCCGAAGTGAAATCAACACTGGTTCTGTTATAGGTCGAATTTCGGATAATCCCTTTTTGATCTGTGTTTCCTAAGCCTAAGTAGAAGCTCGTGTTTTCACTCCCGCCACTAATTCCCACGTGGTTATCAAAAAGTAAACCATCACCTATTACTGCATCCATATTGGATTTTTGGAAATTAGCATTACTTCTTTTTCCTCCTGCTGCAATAGGGTAAATTTTTCTTCTATCATTAGTTAAGAAATATTGGCCAGTTGTATTGTAAATATCTTCTCCTCCAGGTCTAGATGATATTTTGTCTCCATAAGAGTTGGCGTTATTTCTTCTCCAAGTACCCCCTGTGCCTTGTCCAAATTTGTCTTGAAGCTTAAACTCAACGTTAACCTTGTCGAAAGAAACTGAAGAATTTACATCTATGGAAATTTTCCCTTTTTTTCCTTTTTTTGTTGTGATTAATACCACACCATTTGCAGCTCTATATCCCCATAAAGCCGCAGCAGAGGCTCCTTTTAGTACTTGTACATTTTCAATATCATTGGGGTTGATGTCGTTTAGACGGCTTTGTTGGGCAACTCCAGCTGTATTACTACCAATTTCGTCATTTGATATAGGTGTTCCATCAATAACAAATAATGGTTGTGTAGAACCTGTAATTGAGTTTTGTCCTCTAATTTGGATGTATGCCCCTGATCCTGGATCTCCTGAATTAGAAACAATAGCCACTCCTGATGCTTTTGCAGATAAACCTTTAATTAGTGATGTTTCTCCGGAATTTTTGATTACATCACCTTTAACTTTTGAAAATGCAGACGCTTTTTCACTTTTTTTAACTTCAATACCTAGTGTATTAATTACCACGCTTTCAAGTTCCATGGCAGAACTTCCCATTTTAACATTTACAGTAGTAGATTTAGCAACTACTTCTTCTGTTTTCATACCAACATAGCTAAACACTAAGGTTTGGTTGGCTTCTGCTTTGATGGTGTATTTTCCATCAAAATCCGTTTGAGTTCCTGATTTTGTTCCTTTAACTAATACACTCACTCCTGGTATAGGCATGCCTGCATTGTCAGAAACGGTTCCAGAAACAGATCTTTCTTGCGCAAAGGTTAGTTGCGCCATTAGTACTACAAAAAGTACTAAGAGTCCATTGAACTTTAGTTTCATTATTAAATTGTTTTGAATTAGTTCTTCAAAACTCTTAATAATTTGTTAACTATCCTAATGAATTTGTGTTTTTTTTAACCTGTGGGTTAAAAATTAACATTATAAGATAAGTTAAGAATAGTGTTAAATATCGAATTATCCTTTGTGTTATTGGTGTTATTGGCTAGTGATATTGTGAAAAAACCATTATTTGTTGATAATGCAGTGCCAAAACCTATGCATAGTAACTTGTTAAAATTTTTATGATTTGACAAAATTGCGCTATCGTTTTGGTAGATTCCGAAATCGAGTATGGAGTGCAGGTATAGTTTGTTGCTGATGTGATAACGGTATTCAGTGGCAAGGGTGCTAACGTAGTTTCCAGAGAGGCTGTTTTCTGGAATTCCTCTAATGGATTGTAGGCCGCCAAAACGGACAAGTTCATTTTCTAAGTATTTTTCACTTTTTAGGTAGAAGTTTTGAGTTTTTAAATTTAGGCTGTTTTTGTTATTGAAATAGAAGGTGTGAAATGCATTGACAGAAATAAAAAATTGGCTATTGTTGGTTGTTGTTAAGGTGTTGTTGGTGGTTCTTTTGCCATTGCCTACTCTAATTGAAATAGAGGTTTGGAGCGGGAATATGGAGTGTTGGTTGTCTTTTTTTTGATAGTGATAGCCGAGTGTGATAAATTGATTTCTAAAGTCGCTAATAGTTGATTGGTTGTTTTGTATGTCGCTTGAAGTTGTTGATTCAAGCCCTAATGAAATTTTACTAGGAAAGCTTGTGTTCCATTGTAGGTCAATGTTGGTTTTTGAATTTTGGAAAATGCTATCTTGTTTGAATAGGTCTAATTGTGTCTTAAGGCCTAATGGGGATTTGAAAAGGTAGGATAGTGTGAGGCTGGTTTTGAAGGTGGTTTGGTTGTTGCCGTCGTTTCTCCAGTTTAAATAAAATTCTTCTCCGCTTTTTAATGCGTTATGGAGTTTTAGGTCTAAGTAGCCATTTAGTTGTAATTTTTTTTCATTGGAGTTGTTAAAGCCGATAAATCCATCAAAATAATTGGCTTTTTTCTTTTCAATATATACATAAACAATGGAAGAGTCTTTGCTGAAAAGGACTTCAGAGGGTTTGGTTAATGTGATAAAAGGAATTTTTTCGAATTCTGCTGAAAGCGTTTGTAGTGATGCGGTGTGTAAAGTTTTGTTTAAGATTTTTTTTTTGATTTGATGTAGGTAGTTTTTGGGGATGATACCTGTGGTGGGTGTGGTGGAGGTGGTTTTTAAAACTAAGTGATCGATGGTTCTTCTTTGAGAAATTTCATATTTGATTTCGGCAATAAGAGAATTGTTTTGTTTTTTGATATTGGCAAGGCGGAGTTTTGATAGAGGGTGGCCTGCTTGTTGGATAGCGTTTAGTGTTTCGTTAAGGAAATTTTCTACTTCATCTATTTTTAAATAGAGGGTGTCGTTGTTAGTTCGTGTTTTGATATAGGGTTTTATGGTTGAATTTTCTCCTATATATATATGTAGGTTTTTTGTTGGTTTTTTCAAGTGAAATATAGATGAAAAAAGGCTGTCGTTGTTTTTTAAAATGCTGTCATGTTCGTTTTCTAGAAATCCTATTTTTTTGAGTTTTTCAGAAGTTAGTTTGATTTCGTTTTTAATGGATTGGAAGTTTTTGTGGTAGTGGGTATAATTCAGAGAGTCAATTATATGTGTTTCTGTTTTGGATTCTCCGTTGAGAATAAGTTGAAGTTTTTGTGCGTTACATGGGGTGTAAAGCAAAAGAAATAATAGGAGGGAAAAGAAGTGTTTCAATGTTTTTTGTTTAAAAAAAAGATAACGCAAATATCTAACGAATGTTATGGATTTCATAATCTAAAAACAAGGATGTTGAAAATTAATGGATTAAGGTTTGTATAGTGAAAATTATTTTATACATTTGCAACCCCGTAAAAAGCGGGAATTTAATATAATAAGAAATTTTTAGTATTAATTATGCCAACAATTCAACAATTAGTAAGAACAGGAAGAACTCAGATAACTAAGAAGAGTAAATCGGTTGCTTTAGATTCTTGTCCTCAAAGAAGAGGGGTTTGTACGCGTGTTTACACTACTACACCAAAAAAACCAAACTCTGCAATGCGTAAAGTGGCGCGTGTACGTTTGACAAATGGTAATGAAGTGAATGCTTACATCCCAGGAGAAGGGCACAATCTACAAGAGCACTCGATAGTATTAGTTAGAGGTGGAAGGGTAAAAGATTTACCAGGTGTTAGATATCACATCGTTCGTGGTGCGCTTGATACGTCAGGTGTGGCTGGAAGAACGCAAAGAAGATCTAAGTATGGTGCAAAACGCCCAAAAGAAGCAAAAAAGTAATTTAAAAAGTTAAATGCATTGATTTTAAAACGGAATATTCTGTTTTGAAAGGCTATGTTACTGACAAAAAATTAAAAAAAGACATGAGAAAAAGAGCGGCAAAGAAAAGACCACTTTTACCAGATCCAAGGTTTAATGACCAATTGGTAACACGTTTTGTAAACAACTTAATGTGGGATGGTAAGAAATCAACAGCTTTTAAAGTTTTTTATGATGCAATTGATATCATTGAGAACAAAAAGCAAAATGACGAGAAATCAGCTTTAGAAATCTGGAAAGATGCTTTAACTAACGTTATGCCTCACGTAGAAGTACGTAGTCGTAGAGTGGGTGGTGCTACTTTTCAAATTCCTATGCAAATTAGACCAGACAGAAAAATATCTATGGCAATGAAATGGTTGATTCTTTATGCAAGAAGAAGAAACGAAAAATCAATGGCTCAAAGATTGGCTTCTGAGTGTTTAGCTGCAGCGAAAGAAGAAGGTGCTGCTGTTAAGAAAAGAATGGATACTCACAAAATGGCAGAAGCTAATAAAGCATTCTCTCACTTTAGATTTTAATTCGTATAGAAATGGCTAGAGATCTTAAATATACAAGAAACATAGGAATTGCGGCTCACATTGATGCTGGTAAAACCACAACAACTGAGCGTATTTTATTCTATACTGGAAAATCACACAAAATTGGTGAAGTGCACGATGGTGCTGCAACAATGGACTGGATGGCACAAGAGCAAGAAAGAGGTATTACTATTACTTCAGCTGCTACAACTTGTGAATGGAATTTCCCAACTGAGCAAGGTAGATTATTACCAGATTCTAAACCATATCACTTTAACATTATCGATACTCCCGGTCACGTGGATTTTACCGTAGAGGTAAACCGTTCTTTACGTGTATTGGATGGATTGGTATTCTTGTTTAGTGCGGTGGATGGTGTAGAGCCTCAATCAGAAACTAACTGGAGATTAGCAGATCAATACCGTGTTCCGCGTATGGGATTTGTTAATAAAATGGACCGTCAAGGTTCAAACTTCTTAGGAGTTTGTCAGCAAGTTAAAGACATGTTGAAATCAAATGCTGTTGCAATTACTTTGCCTATCGGTGAAGAGGCTGATTTCAAAGGTGTGGTTGATTTGGTGAAAAATCAAGCTATTGTATGGCATGATGAAACACAAGGAGCTACTTTTGATATCGTTGATATCCCTGCGGATATGGTGGATGAAGTAAAACATTATCGTTCAATTCTTATCGAAGAAATCGCTACTTATGACGAAAATCTTTTGGATAAGTATATGGAAGATGAAAACTCTATTACAGAAGAAGAAATCAATACTGCATTAAGAGCAGCTACTATGGATATGGCAATTATTCCTATGATTGCTGGTTCTTCTTTCAAAAACAAAGGAGTTCAATTTATGCTAGATGCAGTATGTAAATACTTGCCTTCTCCATTGGATAAAGAAGGTATTAAAGGTATTCATCCTGATGATGCTGAATTGTTAGAAGAAGATCAAACTCAAATCTTGCGTAAGCCAGATGTAAAGGAACCATTTGCTGCCTTGGCATTTAAAATTGCTACTGACCCATTCGTAGGTCGTTTAGCGTTCTTTCGTGCTTATTCAGGAAGATTGGATGCTGGATCTTATGTGTTGAATACACGTTCTGGAAACAAAGAAAGAATTTCTCGTATCTACCAAATGCACGCTAACAAACAAAACCCAATCGAATATATCGAAGCTGGAGATATTGGAGCTGCTGTTGGATTTAAAGATATCAAAACTGGGGATACTTTGTGTGATGAAAAACACCCAATTATTCTTGAGTCAATGAAATTCCCTGCGCCGGTAATTGGTATTGCTATTGAGCCTAAAACTAAGGCTGACGTGGACAAAATGGGTATGGCTTTGGCAAAATTAGCTGAAGAGGATCCAACGTTTACTGTTAGAACAGATGAGGCTTCTGGGCAAACTATTATCTCAGGTATGGGTGAGTTGCACTTAGATATCTTAGTAGATCGTATGAAACGTGAGTTCAAGGTGGAAGTAAACCAAGGAGAGCCACAAGTAGAATATAAAGAAGCGTTTACAAAAACTGCTCAACACAGAGAGGTTTACAAAAAACAATCAGGAGGTCGTGGTAAATTCGGTGATATCGTATTTAGAGTGGAGCCTGCTGATGAAGTGGATGGTAAAGTGCCTGTAGGATTGCAATTTGTGAATGAAGTAAAAGGTGGAAACGTACCTAAGGAGTATATTCCTGCGGTTGAGAAAGGTTTCCGTGAAGCTATGAAAACTGGTCCATTGGCAGGTTATCAAGTGGATAGTTTAAAAGTTACATTGTTAGATGGTTCTTACCACCCTGTAGATTCTGATGCGCTTTCTTTTGAGTTGGCGGCTAGAATGGGGTATAAAGAGGTTGCTAAAGCAGCTGGAGCTATTATTCTAGAGCCAATCATGAAAATGGAAGTTATTACGCCAGAAGAAAACATGGGAGATATCGTTGGAGATATTAACCGTCGTAGAGGTCAGGTAAATGACATGGGTGATAGAAATGGTGCAAAAACTATTAAGGCTGATGTGCCATTGTCAGAAATGTTTGGGTATGTTACAACTTTAAGAACTTTGTCTTCTGGTCGTGCTACATCAACAATGGAATTTTCACACTACGCTGAAACACCTTCTAATATTTCAGAAGCAGTTATCAAAAAAGCAAAAGGAAACGCATAATCTTTAAGAAAATGAGTCAAAAAATCAGAATAAAATTAAAATCTTACGATCATATGTTGGTAGATAAATCTGCTGAAAAGATTGTAAAAACAGTAAAAACTACTGGTGCTGTAGTAACAGGTCCAATTCCTTTGCCTACTCACAAAAAATTATTTACCGTGTTGCGTTCGCCTCACGTTAACAAGAAAGCAAGAGAACAATTTGAGGTTATGTCTTACAAAAGATTAATCGATATTTACTCTTCTTCTTCTAAAACAATCGATGCTTTGATGAAGTTAGAATTGCCTAGCGGAGTTGAAGTAGAAATCAAAGTTTAAGTAGAGCTTTAAAACAATAAAGAACGCTTTTTTTAAGTCTAAAAAATATTTTTTGGATTGTGTGTAAATAAGTTATACCTTTGCACCCACTTTTAAAAAATAGGATGGACTTAAAAACTGCGTTCTATATTTATATTTTAATAATTAATAATTAATATTTATGTCTGGGTTAATTGGTAAAAAAATCGGCATGACTAGTATTTTCGATGAAAACGGGAAAAACATTCCTTGTACAGTAATTGAAGCAGGTCCATGTGTCGTTACCCAAGTCAGAACCAAAGAGGTTGACGGGTATGAAGCGTTGCAACTTGGTTTCGATGACAAAAATGAGAAACATTCCAATAAGGCGTCTTTAGGACACTTTAAAAAAGCTGGAACTGTTGCGAAGAAAAAAGTCGTTGAATTTCAAGATTTTGCAACCGAACAAAAATTAGGAGATCTTATTGATGTGTCTATTTTTGAAGAAGGAGAATTTGTAGATATACAAGGTGTATCTAAAGGTAAAGGTTTTCAAGGGGTTGTGAAACGTCACGGATTTGGTGGTGTTGGACAAGCAACTCATGGTCAACACAACCGTTTGAGAGCGCCAGGTTCTGTAGGAGCTTCATCTTATCCATCTAGAGTATTCAAAGGAATGCGTATGGCTGGAAGAATGGGAGGAGAAAATGTAAAAGTTCAAAACCTTAGAGTTTTAAAAGTGGTTTCTGATAAAAACTTACTTGTTGTAAAAGGATGTATTCCTGGGCATAAAAACTCTTATGTAATCATTCAGAAGTAATGGAAGTAAAAGTATTAGATTTCAACGGAAAAGATACTGGCAGAAAAGTACAACTTTCTGATTCAGTATTCGCAATCGAACCGAACAAGCATGCAGTTTACCTTGATGTTAAACAATATTTAGCAAATCAAAGACAAGGTACTCACAAAGCAAAAGAAAGAGCTGAGGTAACTGGAAGTACTCGTAAGATTAAAAAACAAAAAGGTACAGGTACAGCTCGTGCAGGAAGTGTTAAGAATCCATTGTTTAAAGGTGGAGGAACTGTTTTTGGACCTAGACCTAGAAGTTATTCATTTAAATTAAATAAAAATTTAAAACGTTTAGCTAGAAAATCAGCCTTCTCTATAAAAGCTAAAGAATCAAATATTATCGTTTTAGAAGACTTTAGTTTTGATACACCAAGTACTAAAAATTTCATTAACGTTTTGAAAGCTTTAGAGTTAGAAAACAAGAAATCACTTTTTGTTTTGGGTGATGTTAATAAAAATGTATATTTGTCGTCTCGTAATTTACAGACTTCAAATGTATTAAGTAGTTCAGAATTAAGCACTTACGCAATTTTGAACGCTAATAATTTAGTGCTTTTAGAGAGTTCTTTGGAGGTAATTGAAGAAAATTTAAGTAAATAATAGGATATGAGCATCATAATTAAACCTATAGTAACGGAAAAAATAACCAAAGAAAGTGAAGTTTTGAATCGTTTTGGATTCGAAGTGAACAGAAAAGCTAACAAAGTTGAAATTAAGAAAGCTGTTGAAGCTGCTTATGGAGTAACTGTGGTTAGTGTGAACACTATGAATGTAAGACCTGACAGAACTACTAAATACACTAAAAGTGGTTTAATCAGTGGAAAGACAAATGCTATTAAAAAAGCAATTGTACAAGTACAAGAAGGAGAAACAATTGATTTTTACAACAATATCTAAGATAGAAAAATGTCAGTTAGAAAATTAAAACCTATTACCCCGGGTCAGCGTTTTAGAGTTGTGAATGGTTATGACGCCATTACAACTGATAAGCCGGAACGCTCTTTGATAGCGCCGATAAAAAACTCAGGAGGTAGAAATAGTCAAGGAAAGATGACCATGCGCTACACAGGTGGTGGTCACAAGCAGAGATATCGTATTATTGATTTCAAACGTACTAAAGTAGGAATTCCTGCTACTGTGAAATCAATTGAATACGATCCAAATCGTACTGCATTTATCGCGTTATTAGCGTATGCTGATGGTGAGAAAACCTATATCATCGCACAAAATGGATTACAAGTAGGACAAACTGTAGTATCAGGTCCTGAATCTCAACCAGAAATTGGTAATACTTTACCATTAAGCAGAATTCCTCTAGGAACTGTAATTTCTTGTATTGAGTTACGACCAGGTCAAGGTGCTGTTATCGCTCGTTCTGCAGGTACTTTTGCTCAATTAATGGCTAGAGATGGTAAATATGCTACTATCAAAATGCCATCAGGTGAAACAAGATTGATTTTGTTAACGTGTTCTGCTACAATTGGAGCAGTTTCTAATTCTGATCACCAATTAGTAGTGTCAGGTAAAGCTGGTAGAACTAGATGGTTAGGAAGAAGACCAAGAACAAGACCAGTAGCGATGAACCCAGTAGATCACCCAATGGGTGGTGGTGAAGGACGTTCTTCTGGAGGACATCCACGTTCAAGAAACGGAATACCTGCTAAAGGTTATAGAACACGTTCTTTGAAAAACCCGAGTAATAAGTATATCGTAGAACGTAGAAAGAAATAATAAGATATGGCACGTTCATTAAAAAAAGGACCTTTCGTTCATTATAAATTAGAGAAGAAAGTTGAAGAAAACATTGCTGGTGGCAATAAAGGAGTGGTTAAGACTTGGTCTAGAGCTTCTATGATTACACCTGACTTTGTTGGTCAAACTATCGCAGTTCATAACGGTCGTCAATTTGTACCAGTTTACGTAACTGAAAACATGGTAGGACATAAATTAGGAGAGTTTTCACCAACGAGATCTTTTAGAGGTCATGCTGGAGCAAAAAATAAAGGTAAAAAATAAAAGAAGCAATGGGAGTTCGTAAAAGAGAAACAGCAGATGCGAGAAAAGAGGCTAATAAGTCTATCGCTTTCGCGAAGTTAAATAACTGCCCTACTTCACCTAGAAAAATGCGCTTAGTAGCAGATCTAGTAAGAGGTCAGAAGGTAGAAAGAGCACTTAACATATTAAGATTTAGTTCGAAAGAAGCTTCAAGAAAATTAGAAAAACTATTATTATCAGCTATCAATAACTGGGAGCAAAAAAATAGTGAAGCTAGTTTAGAAGAAGCAGGATTATTTGTTAAGGAAATCCGTGTAGACGGTGGTATGATGTTGAAAAGACTTCGTCCAGCGCCACAAGGTAGAGCACACAGAATAAGAAAACGTTCCAATCACGTAACCATCGTGTTAGGAGCTATCAATAACACACAAAGCAATTCTTAAGCAGCATGGGACAAAAGACAAATCCAATTGGAAATAGACTTGGTATCATCAGAGGATGGGACTCAAACTGGTATGGTGGAAATGATTACGGTGATAAAATCGCTGAAGATCACAAAATCAGAAAGTATGTTCATGCTCGTTTATCAAAAGCTAGTGTATCTAAAGTAATTATCGAAAGAACACTTAAACTTGTAACCGTTACTATCACGACAGCTAGACCTGGTATCATTATTGGTAAAGGTGGCCAAGAGGTAGACAAGTTGAAAGAAGAACTTAAGAAAATTACAGACAAAGAGGTTCAAATTAACATCTTTGAAATTAAAAGACCTGAACTTGACGCGTATCTAGTTGCTACAAGCATCTGTCGTCAAATTGAAAGCAGAATTTCTTACAGAAGAGCTATTAAAATGGCCATCGCAGCCTCTATGCGTATGAATGCTGAAGGAATTAAAGTGCTTATCTCTGGTCGTTTGAACGGTGCTGAAATGGCGCGTTCAGAAGGTTTTAAAGAAGGAAGAATTCCTCTATCAACTTTCAGAGCTGATATTGATTATGCTTTAGCAGAAGCTCATACTACTTATGGTAGAATGGGAGTTAAAGTTTGGATCATGAAAGGTGAAGTTTATGGTAAAAGAGAACTTTCTCCACTTGTAGGTATGGATAAAAAACAAGCAGGTGGAAAAGGAGAGTCTTCAAGAGGAGACCGCAAATCTTTTAACAAAGGTGGTAAACCAGACGCTCGTAAAAGAAAGTAAATTTTTAAATTAAAGAAAAATGTTACAGCCTAAAAGAACAAAGTACCGTAAGGTACAAAAGGGTAGAATGAAAGGGAATTCTCAAAGAGGACATGAACTTTCAAATGGAATGTTTGGAATTAAATCTGTACACGAAACTGGTATGTTCTTAACTTCACGTCAAATCGAAGCAGCTCGTATTGCTGCAACGCGTTACATGAAAAGAGAAGGTCAGTTGTGGATTAAAATTTTCCCAGACAAACCAATTACTAAGAAACCACTTGAAGTACGTATGGGTAAAGGTAAAGGTGCTGTTGAATATTGGGCAGCCGTTGTTAAACCCGGAAAAATTATGTTTGAAGTAGGCGGGGTGCCATTAGCTATCGCGAAAGAAGCGTTACGTTTAGCGGCTCAAAAACTTCCTGTTAAAACTAAATTTGTTGTTGCAAGAGATTTCGAAGCATAATCTATATTATTATGAAACAATCAGAAATTAAAAATCTTTCTGCAGCGGAGTTGCAAGAAAAATTAGGTCAAACTAAAAAGCTTTATGCTGATTTAAAAATGGCGCATGCTATTTCTCCGATCGAGAATCCACTTCAAATTAGAAGTGTACGTAGAACGGTTGCTAGATTAGCTACAGAACTTACTAAAAGAGAATTACAATAATTGTAATCTGCTGAAAGATGGAAAAAAGAAATTTAAGAAAAGAAAGAATAGGTGTGGTTACTTCAAACAAAATGGATAAATCTATTGTTGTTGCTCAAGTAACTAAAGTAAAACACCCATTATATGGTAAGTTCGTGTTGAAAACAAAGAAATTTGTAGCACACGACGAAACAAACGACTGTAACATTGGTGATACTGTAAGAATTAGCGAAACGCGTCCTTTGAGTAAATCAAAATGTTGGAGATTAGTTGAAATCATTGAAAGAGCTAAATAATTATGGTACAACAAGAATCAAGACTAAAAGTAGCAGATAACACTGGAGCTAAAGAAGTTTTAACTATCCGTGTTTTAGGGGGTACTAAAAGAAGATATGCCTCTGTTGGTGACAAAATTGTAGTTTCTATCAAAGATGCAACTCCAAACGGAAACGTGAAAAAAGGAGCTGTTTCAACTGCAGTGGTTGTACGTACCAAAAAAGAAGTGAGAAGAGCCGATGGATCTTACATCAGATTTGATGACAATGCTTGTGTATTGTTAAATGCAGCTGGTGAGATGAGAGGAACTCGTGTTTTTGGTCCAGTTGCAAGAGAACTTCGTGAAAAACAATTCATGAAAATTGTATCATTAGCACCAGAAGTGCTTTAATTCGTTATAAGATGATAAAGCTAAAAATAAAATCAGGAGACATTGTAAGAGTAATTGCTGGGGATCATAAAGGAGCCGAAGGTAAAGTTTTACGTGTTTACCGTGAAAAAAACAAAGCGATTGTTGAAGGTGTAAACATGGTTTCGAAACATACTAAACCTAGTGCAAAAAACCCTCAAGGTGGTATTGTTAAAAAAGAAGCTTCTATTCAAATTTCAAACATTGCTCTTATAGATCCTAAAACAAAGGAGACTACAAGAGTAGGTATTAGAGTAGAAGGAGATAAGAAAGTAAGATTTGCAAAAAAATCTAATCAAGTACTATAGAGATGGCATATATACCTAGACTAAAAGAAGAATATAAGAGCAGAGTTATTGCTGCTCTTAAAGAAGAGTTCGGTTACTCAAATATCATGGAAGTTCCTAAATTGGAAAAAATTGTTTTGAGTAAAGGAGTTGGTGCAGCAGTATCTGATAAAAAACTAATCGACTATGCTGTTGAGGAGTTAACAAAGATTACTGGACAAAAAGCTGTAGCTACTATTTCTAAAAAAGACGTTGCGTCTTTTAAATTAAGAAAAGGAATGCCAATTGGAGCAAAAGTAACTTTACGTGGCGAAAGAATGTATGAGTTTTTAGATAGACTTATTACTGCATCTTTACCACGTGTAAGAGACTTTGGTGGAATTAAAGCAACTGGTTTTGACGGAAGAGGTAATTATAATTTAGGAGTTTTAGAACAAATTATTTTCCCTGAAATTGATATTGATAAAGTAAATAAAATTTCTGGAATGGATATTACCTTTGTTACTTCTGCTAAAACAGATAAAGAAGCAAAGTCCTTGTTGGCTGAATTAGGTTTACCTTTTAAAAAGAATTAAGATATGGCTAAAGAATCAATGAAAGCCCGTGAGGTGAAAAGAGAAAAAACGGTAGCGAAGTATGCTGAGAAAAGAAAAGCTTTGATAGAAGCTGGAGATTTCGTAGGTTTGCAAAAATTACCGAAAAATGCTTCTCCTGTTCGTTTGCATAATCGTTGCAAATTAACTGGTAGACCTAGAGGGTACATGCGTCAATTCGGTATTTCACGTGTTACATTCCGTGAAATGGCTAATATGGGATTGATACCAGGTGTTAAAAAGGCATCTTGGTAATAACAATATTCAGGCGTGAGTAATCACGTCTGTTTTTTCACATTTATAAACTGGTTTCAGGTTCGAATTATGAGTATTTTTCGAAAACCGTTACCGCAAATTAATACATATGTATACAGATCCAATTGCAGATTATTTGACGAGAGTTAGAAACGCTGTGGCTGCAAACCACAAAGTTGTTGAGATTCCTGCTTCTAATCTAAAAAAAGAAATAACTAAGATCTTATTTGATCAAGGTTACATCTTGAGTTACAAATTTGAGAACAACACCGTTCAGGGTTCTATCAAAATCGCTTTGAAGTACGATAAAGTTACTAAAGAGCCAGTAATTAAAGATATCCAAAGAATTAGTAAACCAGGTTTGCGTAAATACGCAGGTGCTTCGAAATTGCCTAGAATCCTTAATGGATTAGGAATTGCTATTGTTTCTACATCAAAAGGTTTGATGACTGGAAAACAAGCTAAGCAATTGAATGTTGGAGGAGAAGTTATTTGTTACGTATACTAATTTTAAAGACTAAAATAAGATGTCAAGAATAGGTAAAAGTCCAATTGTAATACCTGCCGGGGTAACTGTAGAAGTGAAAGACGGTGTTATTACTGTAAAAGGAAAAAATGGTCAACTTACACAGGAATATGCAGATGTTACTGTAACAGTTGAAGACGGTCAAGTTGTGGTAGAAAGATCATCTGATCACAAATCTCACAGAGCAAAACACGGTTTATACCGTTCATTAATCAATAACATGATTGTTGGTGTAAGCGAAGGATTTACTAAGTCTTTAGAGTTGGTTGGAGTTGGTTATAGAGCTTCAAACCAAGGACAAAAATTAGATTTAGCCTTAGGTTTTTCTCATAATATTATTTTAGATATTGCTCCTGAGGTTACTTTGGAAACAATTTCTGAAAAAGGAAAAAACCCAATTGTGAAGTTAACTTCTTATGATAAACAACTTTTAGGACAAGTTGCTGCTAAGATTAGAGGTTTCCGTAAACCAGAGCCTTACAAAGGTAAAGGGGTTAAGTTTGTAGGTGAAGTATTAAGAAGAAAAGCAGGTAAATCAGCTTAAAAAATAAGATTATGTCATTAACAAAACCTGAAAGAAGACAGAGAATTAGATTCAGAATTAGAAAAGTTATTAGTGGTACTGCTGCTAATCCTAGACTATCTGTATTTAGAAGTAATAAAGAGATTTACGCTCAATTAATTGATGATGTAAATGGTGTTACTTTGTTAGCTGCCTCTTCAAGAGAAAAAGAAATAGGAAAAGGTACGAATGTAGAAGTTGCTGCTGCAGTTGGTAAATTAGTTGCAGAGAAAGCTTTGAAAGCTGGTATTGAAAAAGTAACATTCGATAGAGGAGGTTATTTATATCATGGTCGTATTAAATCATTAGCAGAAGGCGCAAGAGCGGCTGGGCTTAAATTCTAATATAGTATGTCTAATAAATATAAGAATATAGAGTTAGTAAAACCAAGTGGTCTTGAATTAAAAGATCGTTTGGTGAGTGTAAACCGTGTTACTAAAGTTACTAAAGGAGGAAGAGCTTTCGGTTTTTCTGCAATTGTAGTAGTTGGTGATGAAAACGGAGTTGTAGGTCACGGATTAGGAAAATCAAAAGATGTTTCTGAAGCTATTGCTAAAGCAGTAGAAGATGCTAAAAAGAATTTAGTTAGAATTCCTTTGAATGGACAATCTGTTCCTCACGAACAAAAAGGTAAATTTGGTGGTGCAAGAGTATTTTTAATTCCTGCTTCTCATGGTACAGGAGTTATTGCTGGTGGTGCTGTACGTTCAGTACTTGAATCAGTAGGTATTCACGATGTATTGTCAAAATCTCAAGGATCATCAAATCCTCATAACGTAGTAAAAGCAACTTTTGATGCTTTATTGCAAATGAGAAGCGCTCATACTGTTGCAAGACAAAGAGGAGTTTCTTTAGAGAAAGTTTTTAAAGGTTAATTTAAAGAAATTATGGCTAAATTATTAGTAAAACAAGTACGTAGCAAAATCAACTGTCCGCTTACTCAAAAAAGAGGATTAGAAGCTTTAGGTTTACGTAAAATGGGACAAGTGGTAGAGCATGATGCAAATCCTGCAATACTTGGAATGATTAATAAAGTTAAACACTTAGTTTCTGTTGAAGAAATTAAATAACAAATACTGTTATGAATTTAAGTAATTTACAACCAGCTGAAGGGTCTACGCACAATCAAAATAAAAGAGTAGGTAGAGGAGAAGGTTCTGGAAAAGGTGGTACTGCTGCAAGAGGACACAAAGGAGCTAAATCTCGTTCTGGTTATTCTAAAAAGATTGGTTTTGAAGGAGGGCAAATGCCACTTCAAAGACGTGTACCTAAGTTTGGTTTCAAAAACATCAATCGTAAAGAATACGAAGGAGTTAATTTAGATACACTTCAATTATTGGTAGATAATGGAATTGTTACAGATACTGTTGATATGACAGTTTTTGTTGCTAATCGTTTGGCTACTAAGAATGAAATCGTTAAGATTTTAGGAAGAGGCGAATTAAAAGCGAAATTAAAGGTATCTGCTCACAAATTTACTGCAACAGCAAAAGCGGCTATTGAAGCTGCTGGTGGTGAAGCTGTAACATTATAATTTTTCAATAAGTATGAAGAAATTTTTTGAATCATTAAGTAATGTTTGGAAGATTGAGGAACTAAAAAATAGAATCCTTATTACATTAGGTTTACTATTAGTTTATCGTTTTGGTGCACACGTTACATTGCCTGGTATTGATGCAACTCAATTGACAGGTTTGGCTGGTCAAACAAAAGAAGGTATCGGATCGATATTGGATATGTTTACTGGTGGAGCTTTTTCAAAAGCATCAGTTTTTGCCTTAGGTATTATGCCCTACATTTCTGCTTCTATTGTAGTTCAATTGATGGGGATTGCAATACCTTATCTTCAAAAACTGCAAAGTGATGGAGAAAGTGGCCGAAAAAAAATCAATCAGATTACACGTTGGTTAACTATTGGTATTACTTTGGTGCAAGGACCAACTTATATCTACAATCTTTACAGAACATTACCTAGTAATGCCTTTTTGTTAGGTTTTAATTCTTTTGAATTCTTATTTTCTTCAGTTGTTATTTTAGTAACAGGTACAATCTTTGCGATGTGGTTGGGTGAAAAAATCACTGACAAAGGTATTGGAAATGGGATATCACTATTAATTATGGTAGGTATCTTGGCAAGATTGCCGCAATCATTTATTCAGGAATTTACAACAAGAGTAACTAATAATAACGGTGGACCAATGCTGTTGGTTGTAGAAATTATCGTATGGTTGTTAGTTATTATTTCTTGTGTATTGTTAGTTATGGCTGTTCGCAAAATTCCAGTACAATATGCTAGACGTACTGCTTCTGGGGATTTTGAACAAGATGCAATGGGTGGAAATAGACAATGGATTCCGTTGAAGTTAAATGCTTCTGGTGTTATGCCAATCATTTTTGCTCAAGCAATAATGTTTATTCCTGCAGCTGTAGCTGGTTTGTCTAAATCAGAAACATCACAATCAATCGTTAGTACGTTTAGTGATATTTTTGGTTTTTGGTATAATTTTGTGTTTGCTAGCTTAATAGTTATTTTTACATTCTTTTATACGGCTATTACAGTTCCAACTAACAAAATGTCTGATGATTTGAAACGAAGCGGAGGCTTTATTCCTGGTGTTAGACCAGGGGCAGAAACCTCTGACTATCTTGATAAAGTGATGTCATTAATTACTTTCCCAGGATCTTTATTTCTTGCTTTAATTGCTGTGTTCCCAGCGATTGTAGTAAGTCTTATGGATGTACAACAATCATGGGCTATGTTCTTTGGTGGCACTTCTTTAATTATTATGGTGGGTGTTGCAATCGACACTATGCAACAGATAAACTCTTATTTGTTGAACAAACACTATGATGGTTTGATGAAAAGTGGTAAAAATAGAAAAGCAGTAGCTTAATTTTATGGCAAAACAATCAGCAATAGAACAAGACGGATCAATAATTGAAGCATTGTCAAATGCTATGTTCCGTGTAGAATTAGAAAATGGACATGTTGTAATTGCTCATATTTCTGGTAAAATGCGAATGCATTATATCAAATTATTACCTGGTGATAAAGTGAAATTAGAAATGAGTCCTTACGATTTGTCAAAAGCAAGAATTACTTATAGATATTAAAGATATTCAAAATGAAAGTAAGAGCATCAGTTAAAAAAAGAAGCGCCGAGTGCATTATTGTGCGTAGAAAAGGCAGATTATACGTAATCAACAAAAAGAATCCTAGATTTAAACAAAGACAAGGATAATTATGGCAAGAATAGCAGGGGTAGATATCCCAAAAAACAAGAGAGGTGTTATAGCACTTACCTACATCTTCGGATTAGGAAAAAGTAGAGCAATTGAGATTTTAGAGAAAGCTCAAGTAAGTCAAGATAAAAAAGTTCAAGATTGGAACGATGATGAGATTGGAGCCATTCGTGAAGCAGTATCAGCTTATAAAATTGAAGGTGAATTGCGTTCAGAAGTTTCTTTAAACATCAAACGTTTAATGGATATTGGATGTTACAGAGGTATCCGTCATAGATCTGGTCTTCCATTAAGAGGACAAAGAACTAAAAATAACTCTAGAACTAGAAAAGGTAAAAGAAAAACTGTTGCTAACAAGAAAAAAGCAACTAAATAATAAGTAATATGGCTAAAGCAACTGCAAAAAAACGTAAAGTTATCGTTGAATCAACGGGAGAAGCTCATATTTCTGCTACCTTCAATAACATCATCATTTCTTTGACTAACAAAAAAGGTGAAGTTATTTCTTGGTCTTCAGCTGGTAAAATGGGATTTAGAGGTTCTAAAAAGAACACTCCTTATGCCGCTCAAATGGCAGCAGAAGATTGTAGCAAAGTGGCTCTTGAAGCTGGTTTAAAAAAGGTAAAAGTGTATGTAAAAGGACCAGGTAACGGACGTGAGTCTGCTATTCGTTCTATACACAATGGTGGAATTGAAGTTACTGAAATTATTGATGTTACTCCAATGCCTCACAACGGATGTCGTCCTCCAAAAAGACGTAGAGTATAATACTCGAATTTAATTATAGTATAAACTAGATAGATTTTAGATTATCGAAGGATACGACCTGAATTCATAATCTCTATCTTAAATTTTTTAAAAATGGCAAGATATACTGGTCCAAGTACAAGAATCGCACGTAAATTTGGCGAAGCTATTTTCGGTGACGATAAAGCATTCGAAAAAAGAAATTATCCTCCTGGACAACACGGGATGGCTAAAAAAAGAGGTAAAAAATCTGAATATGCTGTTCAATTAATGGAAAAGCAAAAAGCTAAATATTCTTACGGAATTTTAGAAAAACAATTCAGAAATTTATATGAAAAAGCATCAGCTACTAAAGGTGTTACTGGTGAGGTTTTATTACAATTGTGTGAGTCTAGATTAGACAACGTAGTGTACAGAATGGGTATTGCTCCTTCTCGTAGAGGTGCACGTCAAATCGTTTCACACAGACACATTACTGTAAATGGTGAGGTAGTAAACATTCCTTCTTACCAATTAAAAGCTGGTGATAAAGTTGCAGTTCGCGAAAAATCTAAATCTTTAGAGGCAATCGAACGTTCTTTGTCAAATTCAAGTCATGTTTATGAATGGATTACTTGGAATAATGATTTAAAAGAAGGTACTTTTGTTTCTGTACCGGCTAGACTTCAAATTCCTGAAAATATTAAAGAGCAATTAATCGTAGAGTTGTACAACAAATAATAATTGACTTAGTCGAAATTTATGGCAATATTTAATTTTCAGAAGCCCGATAAAGTTATCATGATCGATTCAACCGATTTTGAAGGTAAATTTGAATTTAGACCTTTAGAACCAGGTTATGGATTGACTGTTGGTAATGCACTTAGAAGAGTTATGCTTTCAGCACTTGAAGGTTATGCAATTACATCTGTTCGTATCGAAGGTGTGGATCATGAATTTTCTACTATATCCGGTGTTGTTGAAGATGTTACCGAAATTATCTTAAATCTTAAACAAGTACGTTTTAAACGTCAAATTGAAGATATCGATAATGAATCAGTAAGTATTACTGTTTCTGGTAAAGATCAACTAACTGCTGGTGATTTTCAAAAGTTTATCTCAGGTTTTCAAGTGTTAAACCCTGAATTGGTTATCTGTAATTTAGATAGCAAAATCAAGTTAAACTTGGATATCACTATTGAAAAAGGTAGAGGTTATGTTCCTGCTGAAGAGAACAAAAAACAGAACGCACCAATTGGTACAATTTTTACAGATTCTATTTTTACTCCTGTAAAAAATGTAAAATATGCCATTGAAAACTTCCGTGTTGAACAAAAAACAGATTATGAAAAATTAGTTTTTGAAATTAAAACTGATGGATCTATTAATCCAAAAGATGCTCTTACTGAAGCTGCGAAAGTTTTAATTCACCATTTCATGTTGTTTTCAGATGAAAGAATTACACTAGAGGCTGATGAAATTGCACAAACAGAATCATATGATGAAGAATCATTACATATGAGACAATTGCTTAAAACTAAGCTTGTTGATATGGATTTGTCTGTTAGAGCATTAAATTGTTTAAAAGCGGCTGAAGTGGATACTCTTGGTGATTTAGTATCTTTCAATAAAAATGACTTAATGAAGTTCCGTAATTTTGGTAAAAAGTCTTTAACTGAACTAGATGAATTGGTTGCAGTTAAAAACTTAACCTTCGGAATGGATTTAACAAAATATAAACTAGATAAAGAATAATCTAATCCCTTCGTAGATAGGATTGAATTCATAAAGCAATGAGACACGGAAAAAAAAATAACCACTTAAGTAGACAGTCTTCTCATAGAAAATCTATGTTGGCTAATATGGCTTGTTCTCTAATTGAGCACAAACGTATTAACACTACTGTTGCTAAAGCAAAAGCGTTGAAACAATTTGTTGAGCCGCTTATAACAAAATCTAAAACAGATACGACTCATAATCGTCGTATCGTTTTCTCTTATTTAAGAAGCAAATACGCTGTAACAGATTTGTTCAGAGATGTTGCTGCTAAAGTTGGAGACCGTCCAGGTGGATACACTCGTATTATTAAAGTTGGAAATCGTTTAGGAGATAATGCTGATATGGCAATGATCGAATTAGTAGATTTTAACGAACTTTACAACGGAGGTAAAAAAGAAGTTAAAAAAGCAAAAAGCCGTCGTGGTGGAAAAGCTAAGAAAGCAGATGCTACTGTTGAAGCACCTGAATCGCCAGCTGAACCAACTGCTGCTGCAGAATAATTATGATATAATTGTTCAAAATATAAAAAAGGATAAGCTATTTATAGTTTATCCTTTTTTTTTGATTACTAAATACCATTTTAATATAAAGGAGAATTGTTTTGTTTCGCTTAGCTTTCGCCTTAACTTTGCAAAAAAAAATATATAACTACATTATGAAATATACAACTAGACAACAAGCTTTACTTTTACTGAGTGATGGAACTATTTTTTACGGTAAATCTATTGGTTTAAGTGGTCTTGCCTTTGGAGAAGTTTGTTTTAATACCGGTATGACAGGATACCAAGAAATTTTTACTGACCCATCTTATTATGGGCAACTAATGGTGGCAACTAACGCTCATATTGGTAATTATGGTGTTAATGATAAAGAAGTAGAATCTAATGGTATTAAAATTTCAGGTTTAATTTGCAAAAATTTTAGCTTTAATTATTCAAGACCTGATGCAACCGAAAGTTTAGAAGATTATTTTAAGAATCATAATTTAATTGCAATTTCAGATGTTGACACAAGAGCTCTTGTAAGTTATATTAGAGATCATGGTGCTATGAATGCTGTTATTTGTACTGATGGTACTCCTATTGAAGAATTAAAAACTAAATTGGCAGGTATACCAGATATGAAAGGTTTGGAATTAGCATCTAAAGTTTCTACTCGTGAACCTTATTTCTTTGGAAATGAAAAGGCAAAATATAAAATATCGGCTCTAGATTTAGGAATTAAAACCAATATACTTCGCAATTTGGCGAATAGAGATTGTTACATCAAAGTTTTTCCTTACGATGCTACTTTTGAAGATTTGGCCTCTTTTCAGCCCGATGGTTATTTCTTGTCTAATGGCCCTGGTGATCCTGATCCGTTAGAAAGCGCAATTGAAGTGGCAAAACAAATTATCGCTATTGATAAGCCTTTGTTTGGTATTTGCTTAGGTCATCAAGTTATTGCCTTAGCTAACGGTGTTTCAACCTATAAAATGTTTAATGGACACCGCGGAATTAATCATCCTGTAACAAACTTATTGACAGGGAAAGGGGAAATTACTTCTCAAAATCATGGTTTTGCCGTAAATAGAGAAGAATTAGAAAATCACTCAGAACTTGAAATTACTCATTTGCATTTAAATGATGGTACTGTAGCGGGTATGCAAATGAAAAATAAAAATTGTTTCTCGGTACAATATCATCCTGAGGCAAGTCCTGGACCACATGATTCTTCTTATTTGTTTGACCAATTTATTGCGAATATTGAGAAGTCAAAAATCTAAAACGTTATCGTTAATAAATTGTAGAATATACTGTCTTTTGGCCTTATTTTATTCATTTAATTTACGTAAATTTGAATATTATATAAATTAATAACATTAAATTTAAAAATAATGAGTATTATTGTTAAAATTTTCGCAAGACAAATTTTTGATTCTAGAGGTAATCCAACAGTTGAAGTGGATGTAGTTACTGAGAATGGAATTATTGGTAGAGCTGCTGTTCCTTCTGGAGCATCAACTGGTGAGCATGAAGCTGTTGAATTAAGAGATGGTGGTAAAGCTTTCATGGGTAAAGGTGTTTTGACTGCAGTAAATAATGTCAATACTATTATAGCAGAAGAATTAGTTGGGGTTTCAGTATTTGAGCAAAATAAAATTGATCAAATGATGATTGATTTAGATGGTACTCCAAATAAATCTAAACTAGGTGCTAATGCTATTTTAGGAGTTTCTTTAGCTGCTGCGAAAGCTGCTGCAAATGAATTAGGCATGCCTTTGTATCGTTATGTAGGTGGAGTGTCTGCTAATACGTTGCCTTTGCCAATGATGAATATCATCAATGGTGGCTCTCACTCTGATGCACCGATTGCTTTTCAAGAATTTATGATTATGCCTGTTAAGGCTACTTCATTTACTCATGCTTTGCAAATGGGTACTGAAATTTTCCACCACTTGAAAAAAGTTTTACACGATAGAGGTCTTTCTACAGCAGTTGGAGATGAAGGTGGTTTTGCTCCAAATTTAGCAGGTGGAACTGAGGATGCTCTTGATACTATCAAAAAAGCGGTAGAATCAGCTGGATATACTTTCGGAGATGAAGTTATGATCGCTTTAGATTGTGCTGCTTCTGAATTTTATGTAGATGGTAAATACGATTATACTAAGTTCGAAGGTCCAACAGGTAAAGTAAGAACTTCTGAAGAGCAAGCTGAATATTTAGCTGAATTGTCTGCAAAATACCCAATCATTTCTATCGAAGATGGTATGTATGAAAATGACTGGGACGGATGGAAGTTGTTGACTGAAAAAATTGGGGATCGTGTTCAATTAGTAGGTGATGACTTGTTTGTTACTAATGTAGAACGTTTGTCTACAGGTATCGAAAAAGGTATTGCTAACTCTATTTTGATTAAAGTAAACCAAATTGGAACGTTAACAGAAACTATTGCTGCTGTTAACATGGCTAAAAATGCTGGTTATACTTCTGTAATGTCTCACCGTTCAGGAGAGACTGAAGATTATACTATCGCTGATTTAGCTGTAGCTTTGAACTGTGGTCAAATCAAAACAGGTTCAGCTTCACGTTCTGATCGTATGGCAAAATACAATCAATTGTTGCGTATTGAAGAAGAATTAGAAGCTACTGCTTTTTTTCCTGGTAAAAACGCTTTCAAAGTAAAATAAGGTAATAATTTTCTTATATAAAGCCATCTGAATTTTCAGATGGCTTTTTTTGTAAATATTTAACAAGTTGGCGCGTTATTTTGTTTTTTTATTTCCTTCTAAATTCACTAGATTTGGCGAATAAATTAACCTTATTTTAATAACCATAAATCAACATGTCAAAAATTGCAACCCTACAAGTTGATGGCAATACTTTTGAGTTTCCATTAATTGTTGGAACTGAAAACGAAGGAGCTATTGATATTAGCAAATTACGAGATCAATCAGGTATCATCACCTTGGATCCCGGGTATAAGAATTCGGGTTCTTGTAAAAGTGAAATTACTTTTTTAGATGGTGAATTGGGTATTCTTCGTTATAGAGGATATGCCATTGAAGAGCTTGCTGAAAAAGCTCATTTTTTGGAAGTATCCTATTTGATAATCTTTGGAGAGCTTCCAACAGCTGAAGAATTGCATCAATTTGAGAAAGACATTCACAAGCACACTTTGGTTAATGAGGAGATGAAAATTATCATTGATGGTTTTCCTAAAACCGCTCACCCAATGGGAGTGTTGTCTGCACTAACTAGTGCCCTTACCGCTTTTAACCCTAAATCTGTAAATGCAGATAATAAACATGACATGTATGAAGCGGTTTGTAAAACTATTGCTAAATTCTTAGTAATTGCTACCTGGACATACAGAAAAAGTATGGGATATCCTTTGAATTATTATGATAATCGTAAAGGATATGTGGAGAATTTCATGCGCCTAATGTTTGAATTGCCTACGGAGCCATATCAAATGGACCCTGTGGTAGTTAGTGCTTTGGATAAGTTGTTTATATTACATGCTGATCATGAACAAAATTGTTCTACTTCTACAGTAAGAATCGTAGGTTCGTCTCATGCGGGATTATTTGCCTCGATTTCAGCAGGTGTTTCTGCTTTATGGGGACCGTTGCATGGAGGTGCTAATCAAGCGGTACTTGAAATGCTTGAAGAAATTCATCAAGATGGTGGTAATACAGAGAAATACATTGCAAAAGCAAAAGATAAAAATGATCCATTCCGATTAATGGGATTTGGTCATAGGGTATATAAAAATTTTGACCCAAGAGCTAAAATTATTAAGAAAGCTGCCGATGACGTATTGGCTACTTTAGGGGTGCATGACCCTATTTTAGAAATTGCAAAAAAATTGGAAAAAGCCGCTTTAGAAGATGAATATTTCAAATCACGCAGTTTGTATCCAAATGTTGATTTTTATTCTGGAATTATTTACCGTGCTTTAGGTATTCCTACGGAAATGTTTACCGTTTTATTCGCCATTGGGCGTTTGCCAGGCTGGATTGCACAGTGGAAAGAAATGAGAGAAAACAAAGAACCAATTGGGCGTCCAAGACAAGTATATGTAGGACATCCTTTGCGGGAATTTAAAGAGTTAGAAAAGAGATATGTAAAATAGAGCCTAGAAAAGCTTCACATTTTGTGGAGCTTTTTTGGTTCAGTGAAATTGTTGTACAATGTTACATTTGAATGTAAAAAACGAAACTTCTCGTTTACGAAAAGTAATTTTAGGAATAGCCAATAGCAATGGGCCAACACCCACAGAAGAAGAAGCTTACGATCCTAAGTCTTTAGAGCATATTATAGCGGGCACTTACCCTCTTGAGAGTGATTTGATTCTTGAAATGGAAGCTTTTAAACAAGTTTTTGATAAATACAATGTTGAAGTGTTCCGACCAGAATTGATTCCAAATTACAATCAGATTTTCAGTAGAGATATCGGATTTGTCATAGATGATATTTTTATCAAGTCTAATATTTTACCAGATAGAGAACGGGAACTCGATGCGATTCAATATGTAATTGATCAAATGGATCCCTTAAAAGTGATACGTCCTCCTGAAGAAGTTCATATAGAAGGGGGTGATGTAATGTTGTGGAATGATTATATTTTTATTGGAACCTATAAAGGGAGTGATTATAAAGAATATATTACAGCAAGAACCAACATGCAGGGAGTGGATTTTATAAAACAACTTTTCCCGAATAAAATAGTCAAAGAATTTGATTTAGTAAAGTCCAAAATTGAAGCAAGAGACAATGCCTTGCATTTGGATTGTTGTTTTCAACCTGTAGGATTGGATAAAGGTATTATTTATAAAAGTGGGTTTAGAGAAGAATCGGACTATTTGTTTTTAGTACAACTTTTTGGAAAAGACAATTTGTTTCACATTACTAGAGACGAAATGTACCATATGAATTCAAACGTGTTTTCAATTGCACCTAATGTAGTGGTATCCGAGAGAAATTTTACCCGATTAAACAATTGGTTGCGCAGTCATGAATTTATAGTAGAAGAAATTCCTTATGCCGAAATTGCTAAGCAAGAAGGATTGTTGCGCTGCTCAACTTTACCACTATTGAGAGATTAATAATTTTGAAACTCATGAAGTTTCTTATGAAATACGATATATAATGAAACAAACTACAAATTCAATTTTGATGATTCGTCCAGTTGCTTTTAGGATGAATGAGCAAACGGCGGTTAATAATTACTATCAAAAAGTACTTGATGGGCTTTCACCTGAAACAGTAAATGCGAAAGCGCAAGAAGAGTTTGATGCATTTGTTCAAAAACTTCGCATGGTAGGTGTTAATGTAATAGTGGTGGAAGATACTTTGACGCCAGATACTCCTGATAGTATTTTTCCAAATAATTGGATTTCATTTCATGAAAATGGGGACGTGGTCCTCTATCCGATGTTTGCCGAAAACCGACGTTTAGAACGACGAGAAGATATCTTGGATCTGTTGGAAGATGAGGGTTTTGTAATCAATGAAATAATGGATTATACCGAGGCGGAGCAAGATGGGGTCTTTTTAGAAGGAACCGGTAGTTTATTGTTGGATCGTGCTAATGGGAAGGCCTATTGTGCACTTTCGCCTAGAGCAGATGAAGAATTGTTTATTGAGTTTTGCGAAGATTTTGATTTTGCTCCGGTAATTTTTGAAGCTTTTCAAACCGTGAACGGGGAGCGAAAATTAATTTATCACACCAATGTGATGATGTGTTTAGGTGAGACATTTGCCGTGCTTTGTGCGGATGCTATCGACGATAAAAAAGAACGCAAAATGGTCATCGATAGTTTAAAAAATGATGATAAAGAAGTGATTCTTATCTCTGAGGATCAAGTAAATAATTTTGCTGGAAACATGCTAGAAGTTAAAGGAGCCGATGACAGAAGGTACTTGGTGATGAGTGCTTCGGCTCATCAATCATTGACTAAAAAGCAAATAGAAAAGCTAGAAGAGCATGTTACTATATTAAGCTCGAGTTTGGATACTATAGAAGCCTGCGGAGGAGGAAGTGCCCGATGTATGATGGCCGAAATATTCCTGCCAAGAGCATAGTTTGTATACACATAAAAGTCAGCCCAAAAAGCTGACTTTTATTTTTAAAAATTGGCTTTAATGATATTGATTAAAGCACTCACAATATATTGTATGCCGATAGCAATTACCATAAATCCGATGATTCTTGATATGGCCACAATTCCAGATGCTCCCAAGATTCTTGACAAGTAATGGGCGCTTTTTAAAATTCCAAAAATAGTAATGGCAATGGCCAATATAGCGAAACACGAAATAATAATTTCGTGCATTTGTTGGTGCTCTTGGTAAAATGCAATTAACAACGAAATGGATCCTGGACCTGCTAGCATTGGAATAGCCAAGGGGGTTAAGGCAATATCATTTCTATTCTGTGCATCGTGTTCTACTTTTTTGTTGATGCCTCGCTTTTTGGAAATTTTCCCAGACAAAAGAGAAAAACCAGAGTTCAAAATAACCAACCCTCCTGCAATTCGAAGAGCATCTATGCTAATTCCGAAAAAGGTTAAAACGTATTGACCTACAAAAAAAGAAACTATCAAAATGATGAAAACATTAATAGAGGTCCATAAAGAGATTCGATTGCGCTCTTTTTGAGAGTCATTATGCGTAAGGCCGACAAATATTGGGACGGTACCAATAGGATTGAGTACAGAAAATAAAGCGGCAAATAAATAGATGAATAATTCCATAGTGAGTAATTTTTACAAAACTACAATTTTTGAAAAGAGGAATGGTTTGTCTTAGGTTATTTTATTGTTTTCTCTTCATTGTCAGATCTGATATGGCTAGGGGACTATTGCCCGGTTTTTTTAATTACTTTTGTGCATTACAATACATAATTCATGTCAAAAAATAAAAAAACCTTAGTTTTAGGAGCTACTACAAATACAGAACGCTATGCTTATAAAGCGATAAGTTTGTTGGTGGCCAACAATCATCCTGTAATTGCGATTGGTCAAAAGTCAGGAGAAGTGGCCGGAGTGAAAATCCAAACCAAAGCAATACCTGTGAAAAATATTGATACAATTACCTTGTATTTGAACCCAAAACGCCAAAGGGAGTATTACAATTACATAATTGAATCGCAACCCAAGCGGGTTATATTCAATCCGGGTACTGAAAATCCGGAATTCTACCAATTGTTAAAAAGCAACGGTATTCCAATAGAAGAAGCCTGTACATTGGTACTATTAACGACCCATCAATATTAATTCCGACACTCTTTTGATATTACCTGTCGATGTCCATTTGTAGCTATTGCTATCAAGATTGTTTCCACTAAAATAGAAAGCGGAGAGTAGTTCAGGCAAAGCTTATGATACTATTGATGATTCTTTGTTTTTGATTCTACTTGACCTTATGTAAGTTTTCAATAAGCCGATTTAATAAAGCAATGAAACAAGACCGAATTTTTTTATCAGAACCACATCCAAGCGGAACTGAGCAAGTCTATATAAACCAAGCATTCCAAAAAAATGCCGTTACTTCTGGAGGGGCAGAGGTGCGTTTTTTTGAAAGACAATTAGAGGGATATTTACAAGAAAAAGTTTGGGTCAGTGCCACAAATTCAGGAACTTCAGCTATACATTTGGGATTGATGATTTTAGGTGTTCAGACCGGTGACGAAGTTTTATGCCAATCTTTTACGTTTTCGGCTACTGTAAATCCAATTTTGTATTTAGGGGCGAAACCAATTTTTATTGATAGCGAACCAGAGACTTGGAATATGTGCCCGGAAGCCTTAGAAGTCGCGATAGTCCAGCGATTAAAAATTGGAAAAAAACCCAAAGCTATTGTGGTGGTCGATGTGTATGGAATGCCTTTTCAAGCTGATAAAATTAATGCGATAGCTTCAAAATATAATATTCCGATTTTAGAAGATAGTGCCGAAGCATTAGGAAGTAGCTACAAAGGCAGGCCTTGTGGAACATTAGGGGCGCTTGGAGTTTATTCGTTTAATGGGAATAAAATAATAACAACTTCTAGTGGGGGCGCTTTGGTGGTAAAAGATAAAAATGAAAAGGAAAAAGTCGATTTTTTAGCCACTCAGGCAAGAGAGAAAGCTTCACATTATTTGCATAAAGAAATAGGTTACAATTACGCCATGAGTACCGTAGCAGCGGCCATAGGAAGAGGGCAATTAGAAGTGATTAATCAACGTATAGCAGCAAGGCGAGCGAATCATCTTTTTTATCAAAACCTTCTGGAAAATTTTGTAGGTATTGAAGTCTTCTCAGTGTCTTCAGATGCGTTTTTTTCAACCTATTGGTTAACTACAATTCTCATTGATCCCGTAAAGACCAATGGTTTGTGTCCGGAAGATTTTCGTTTATGGTTAGAAACGTACAATATTGAATCGAGGCCGTTGTGGAAACCCATGCATTGTCAACCTGTTTTTGAGCAGTATCCTTATTATGGTTCAACTGTATCCGAAACCTTGTTTAAAACGGGACTTTGTTTGCCTTCCAGTTCAAGTCTTTCAGAAGCTGATAAGGAAAGAATTCGAGAAGCAATTTTTTCTTTGCAATCAAAAATAAAAGGACAAATTAAATCCGATAATCAACATCTTTAAGGCCAGTTTGGTGTTAAAAACACCTATTGGTTTTGTTTTAAAATGTATTTTTGCCGTTATGGAATTTTCATCTAAACTATTGGAAAAAGCAGTAGCCGAAATGGCGCAATTGCCTGGCATCGGAAAACGTACGGCTTTGCGTTTGGTTTTGCATCTGTTAAAACAACCTGCAGATCAAACCCGCTTTTTGACAGAGGCGTTACAAAGCATGCGCAACGAAATTCAATTTTGTTCCAACTGTCATAACATTTCAGATACGAGTGTGTGTCAAATATGTGCCAATACTTCTCGAAATCATGAAGTTATTTGTGTAGTAGAAGATGTACGGGATGTTATGGCCATCGAAAATACCGGTCAGTTCAAAGGTGTGTATCATGTTCTGGGTGGTAAAATTTCTCCTATCGATGGTATTGGACCGAGTCAATTAACTATTGCATCATTGGTAGAAAAAGTGAATAATGGCGGAGTGAAAGAACTTATTTTTGCCTTAAGCTCTACTATGGAAGGCGATACGACCAATTTTTATATCTACAAACAAATTCAAAATACTCCAGTTATTTGTTCAACTATCGCTCGTGGTATAGCGGTGGGCGATGAGCTAGAGTATGCTGATGAAATTACCTTAGGTCGAAGTATTCTTCAGAGGGTGCCTTTAGAATCTTCGTTTAGATCATCAGGCTCCAATTAATTTTTTTAGAGTTGAATCTATTGTCAATGATAAAGTATATTTGTAATAAATTAAAACCTATGAACAAAACGATTTTCTTTTGGATGGTCCTCACAAGTTTGTTATTTGGAGCTTGCATTCCAGCAAAAGATATAACGTATTTACAACAAAAAGAATCCGAATCGCCAGAAAAAGCAATAACCCCAGTGGTGGCCAGACCCTATCGTTTGCAAACCAATGATGTGTTGAGCATAAATCTTAAAGCTATTGATCCTAAGTTGGTGGCTATATTTAATGTTAGTTCAGGCGAAAATAGTACTCAAATGCAAAACTCTGAGAGTGGATTGTATTTTAATGGATATCGTGTGGATGACCATGGAAACATTCGGATTCCGATTTTAGGAGAAATCAATGTCCTAGGCTATACCCTTGAAGAAGTACGTTTAAAAATTGAAAAACAATTATTGGAAGAGTATTTTAATAAAGAAGCTAATCTTTTTGTTAATGTGAAATTGTCTGGATTTCGTTATACCATAAATGGCGAAGTCGGAAGTACCGGCACCAAAACGTTGTTTCAAGAAAATGTTACAATTATGGAGGCCATTGCCAATGCAGGAGATATTACTTTGGTGGGCAACCGCAAAGAAGTTACCATCATGCGAAAAACACCCACAGGGGTAGAAATGCATGATTTGGATTTAACCGATCGAAAGGTAATTCATTCGCCCTATTACTATTTGCAGCCCAATGATTATATTTATGTAAAACCACTAAAGCAAAAATCATGGGGAACAGGAAAAACCGGAATCGAATCGTTGGGAACGTTTATCACCATTCTTTCTTTGGTAACCACCACTTTACTTTTGTTAAAAAATTAACCCCCTTTCATTCAAATGCTTGACCTAAAAGATTTTTCCATTTTTGAAGAGCAATCTCACTTCGATTTCAAAGGTTTGTTGTTGAAAATAGTAGGCTATTGGAAGTGGTTCCTTCTTAGTTTAGCCATAGCTTTTTTTATCGCCTATCAAGTGAATATACGTAAAGAAAAAATCTATGAAATGGAAACTTTAATTTCGGTAAAAGAAGAAAGTAATCCATTGTTTACTTCAAATACGAGCCTTACTTTCAATTGGGGAGGAGTTTCCGACGAAGTGCAAAATATCACCACAACCTTACAATCGCGGTCTCACAACGAATTGGTAGTGGAAAAGTTGCAATATTATATTGATTATTTGGTGCAAGGGGAATACAATTTAGTGGATGCTTATGGTGCCGTCCCTTTTCATCTAACCATTGATAAAACGCAAGGACAACTTTTAGGAACATTAATCAAAATAAAGTTCATCACCGAATCAGTATACGAAATCAGTATTCCTTTTGAAGCCCAATCGGTACCAATTGTTCGTTATACTGATAATACTCAGTCCACAACGGCAGTTGCTCAAGGAGAATTTAAAAAACAATTTCGTGTAGGAGAACCGGTTCGTTTGCCTTTTTTGAATTGGCGTTTACAGATAAATGATAATCCAGGATTTTATAAAGGCAATGAATATTACGTAAGGTTCAATGATTTTAACGGGGCGGTTTCCGCCTACAAGGGCATAGGAGTTCGTGCCGATGACAAAGGTGGTTCTATTTTAACCTTAAGTCTTCAAGGGACCAACAAAGCACGTTTGGTGGATTATTTAAATGCCACAGTAAAAATGCTCATCAAAAGGCAATTGGATAGTAAGAACCAATTTGCAACCAATACCATTGCATTTATTGATAGTACTTTGGTGGCTATGGAGGCCCAATTAAAAGAAACTGGAAATGAATTGAAATCCTTTAGACGTGATAAAAACATTATTGATATCGAAGATGGAGGAGTCAAATATTCGGATAAAATCGTGCAATATGACGTGAAAAGAGATGAGATTACCCGAAAATTAGTGTACTACAATTCCTTAAAATCTTACTTAAATACCAATACGGATTATGCAAAATTACCTGCGCCATCGGTTGCAGGAATTGAAGACCCTAATATTGTGGTCAACGTTTCTAAACTCATTGCTTTATCTACGCAACGTTCAGAAATGGCTTATGCCGTGAAAAGTGAAAAGATTTTTAAGGATTTTGACAATCAAATGGACGCGGTAAAAAATGTTTTGTTGGAAAATATTACCACAGCAAAGCAAGCTTTACAATATGATTTGGCTACGGTGAACAGTAAAATTGGGGCATCTGAAAGCGCTATTAAAAAACTGCCGGAAGACCAGCAAGAACTTATTAAAATCAAGCGCAAATATGATTTGAGCGATAACATCTATAATACCTTTCTTCAAAAACGTAGCGAAGCGGATATTGTAAAAGCAGCCAATCTGTCGGATATTCATTTTATTGATCCGGCCAAAGATGTTGGAGGAGGGTTAATTGGTCCTAAGACTTCGGTAAATTATGTGTTGGCCCTTTTTCTTGGAATATTGATTCCGTTGACTCTCATTTTGATTTTGTTTTTCGTGAATAATGCCATTCAAAATACGGACGATGTAAATAATTTGACTAAAATTCCTTTGATTGGAGTGGTGGGCATTAATACCGATAAATCCGAATTGGCAGTGTATAACAAACCTAAATCGGCCTTGTCAGAATCTTTCAGAGCCATTCGTTCTTCTTTGCAATTTTTATACAAAAAGCAAAGAGTTGAAGGCGCCAAGACTTTAATGATTACCTCTTCGGTTAGTGGCGAAGGGAAAACATTTTGCTCAATCAATATTGCCACTGTATTTGCATTAAGTGGAAAGAAAACAGTTATTGTTGGTCTTGATTTAAGAAAACCCAAACTATACGAAGAATTTAATCTCCAAAATGATGTTGGAGTAGTAAATTATTTGATACATCAAAATTCGTTGAATCAAATAATTAAATCGACTGCTATACCCAATTTGGATGTGATTTTCTCGGGACCAATTCCTCCAAATCCTGGAGAATTAATAGTTAGCGATGCGATGGGAGAAATGATGTCGGAATTAAAACAACAATACGACTACATTATTTTGGATACTTCTCCTGTAGGTTTGGTTTCGGATGCCTTAGAATTAGATCAGTTTTGTGATGTAACCTTGTATGTGGTACGTCAAAATTATTCAAAGAAAGACATGATTACCTTGCTCAATAACCGCGTCAAAAGAGAGGAATTGCATAATGTAAGTATCATCTTGAATGGTTTTGAAAACAAAGTAAAATATGGTGCTAAGTATGGTTATGGTTTTGGGTACGGTTACGGAAACAATGCCTATGCCGAGGGCTACCATGACCAAGAAACGTCAAAGAACCGTCTTTCAAAAGTGTGGGATTGGTTGATAAAAGAAAGAAAAGGATAATGAAAAAAACAATACTAATTACTGGAGGAGCTGGTTTTATTGGGTCTAATTTGACCGAATATTTTTTAAGCAAAGGGTACAAGGTGGTGGTGTTGGATAATTTTTCAACAGGGCATCATCATAATTTGTTGGAGGTCAAAGAGCATCCGGATTTTCTATTGATAGAAGGTGATATCCGAAATCTTGAGGATTGTACCCAAGCAGTACAAGGAGCCGATTTTGTGCTGCATCAAGCAGCTTTGGGTTCGGTGCCGCGTTCTATCAATGATCCTCTAACTACCAACGAAGTGAATGTAACGGGATTTCTAAACATGTTGATGGCTGCTCGTGAGGCAAATGTAAAGCGTTTTGTGTATGCGGCGAGTTCTTCTACCTATGGCGATTCTCAAGGGTTGCCCAAGGTGGAGGAGGTAATTGGGAAGCCTTTGTCTCCTTATGCCATTACCAAATATGTTAATGAATTGTATGCTGAAATTTTTGGAAAAACGTATGGAATGGAAACCATAGGGTTGCGCTATTTTAATGTTTTTGGCCGTAGGCAAGATCCTAACGGAGCCTATGCAGCGGTCATTCCAAAATTTGTAAAACAATTAATGCAGTTAGAAAGCCCTCAAATTAATGGGGATGGTCAGTATTCTCGTGATTTTACTTACATTGATAATGTGATTCAAATGAACGAATTGGCCATGACCACTCAAAATCCAGAGGCAATCAACACGGTTTTTAATACGGCTTTTGGCGATAGAAATACCCTGAATGATTTGGTAGGCTATTTGAAAACGTATTTAAGCGACTTCGATGCTAGGATCAAAGACGTGGCCATCGTTTATGGACCTAATCGTGCAGGAGATATTCCACATTCGCTAGCGAGTATAGATAAAGCCAAAAAGATTTTGGGGTATGATCCTCAATATTCTTTGCAAAAGGGCTTGCAGGAAGCGGTAGCATGGTATTGGGAGCATCTTGGTGAGGAGTAAGCCCTTCGACTGTGCTCAGGGTGACGGTGTAAAGTGAAAAGTGAGCCCTTCGACTGCGCTCAGGGTGACGGTGAAAAGTGAAGAGTGAGCCCTTCGACTGCGCTCAGGGTGACGGTGAAAAGTGAAGAGTGAGAAGTGAAAAAAAATGAATAAATGAATAGTGTTATGAAGATTACAAAAATATGTTGCATTGGCGCTGGTTATGTTGGAGGGCCTACCATGGCGGTAATTGCGCAAAAATGCCCACAGATACAAGTGACAGTAGTTGATTTGAATGAAGCACGTATTGCAGCTTGGAATGATGCCGATGTGAATAATATTCCCATTTATGAGCCAGGTTTAGCTCAGGTAGTGCAGGAAGCTAGAGGGCGCAATTTGTTTTTTTCTACGGATGTAGAAAAAGCCATAGACGAAGCGCAAATGATTTTTATTTCGGTAAATACGCCTACTAAAACCTATGGAAAAGGAAAAGGCATGGCGGCTGATTTAAAGTATATTGAATTGTGCGCCCGTCAAATTGCTAAAGTGGCCAAGGACAATAAAATTGTGGTAGAAAAATCGACACTACCCGTGCGAACTGCCGAAGCCATAAAAAGTATACTAGATAACACAGGTAATGGAGTACAATTCCAAATTTTATCCAATCCCGAATTTTTAGCTGAGGGTACTGCTATTAGCGATTTGTTTTTTCCAGACCGTATTCTCATTGGAGGGGATACGTCTCCCGAAGGGCAACAAGCAATTGCTTCTTTGGTCGACGTTTATGCCAATTGGGTTTCGCCCGAAAAAATATTGACGACTAATGTTTGGTCCTCGGAGTTGTCCAAATTAACGGCTAATGCTTTTTTGGCACAACGCATTTCCTCTATTAATGCTATGTCGGAATTGTGTGAAAAAACAGGTGCCGATGTCAACGAAGTAGCTAAAGCCATCGGTATGGACAGCCGAATAGGACCCAAGTTTTTGAAAGCTTCTGTTGGTTTTGGGGGGTCTTGTTTTCAAAAAGACATTTTGAATTTGGTGTACATTGCCAAATCGTATGGCCTGGACGAAGTAGCCGATTATTGGGAGCAAGTGATTATCATGAACGACCATCAAAAAAGAAGGTTTTCCAATAAAATTGTTCAAACCCTATACAATACGGTTGCCGATAAAAAAATTGCTTTTTTAGGCTGGGCTTTTAAGAAAGACACCAATGATACACGTGAATCGGCAGCCATTTATGTGGCCGATGATTTGATCAACGAAGAAGCCAATCTTGCGGTATATGATCCAAAAGTACCGTTCTATAAGGTTGTTGCCGATTTGAATTACCTTGACTCTCGTGCTGCTGAAAAAAATGAGCAACACCTTACTGCTGCCCAAACGGCATACGAAGCTTGTCAAGGAGCTCATGCCATTGCGATTCTTACGGAATGGGATGAATTTACTACCTATGATTGGCAAGCCATTTACGAAGGGATGCAAAAACCCGCTTTTGTATTTGATGGGCGCAATATATTAGATGCACAAAAAATGCAAGAGATTGGTTTTGTGTATCATGGTATTGGGGCTTAAGGGGTTTTCGGTTCTCTATTCTGAGTTGTCGGATCTCGTAAAGGGTTTAAAAGTTTGATTGATTTTAACTTTTAAACCCTTTTTTCGTTTTTAAACAATATTGCGCTAGCGCGAGCATCTTGCTCGTGCCGACAAAGTGTTTACTAGTGTGAACTTTTTTAATCCTTTGTTTTTTAATAATTGTGATTCTTTTTCATACATTTTTAATTCCAAATCCCTTTTGGAAGGCCTCACCAAATTTAGTGATTTTGATGGGGTATCTATGTTTTAACAGTTAGTTGAATCTTTTGTTTTCAGGGGTTTAGCTTTTGGCGTAATAAACTCCTTTCGGAGCCTGCACGTTCAAGCGTAAAGCACTTGATTTAATTGGTTATATTTGCAATTCATTATTTTGAAAGCTTGTTTTTTTAGTAGGTTTTACGCTAAGAAAAAACAAATTGAATTTAATTTATTGCCAATTGAAAACGAATACAAAAATTGCCATAATTGGCCTAGGGTATGTAGGATTGCCTTTGGCTAGACTTTTTGCTACCCAATATCCCGTTGTAGGGTTTGATATTAATACACAACGCATCGCCGAATTGCAATCGGGTACCGACAGTACGTTAGAAGTCGATGATGCCGTGTTGCAATCCGTTTTATGTGATGATTGGTCCACGGCCTCCAAGGGCTTGTTGTGTACGTCAGACCTAAATGCGATAAGCGATTGTAACTACTATATTGTAACTGTACCCACTCCTGTAGATAAAAACAACCGGCCCGACCTAACACCGCTTTACAAAGCCAGTGAAACGGTAGGGCAAGTGCTGAAAAAAGGCGATGTGGTTATTTATGAATCTACCGTGTATCCTGGGGTAACCGAGGAAGAATGTGTACCCGTTTTGGAAAAGGTTTCGGGTTTGCAATTCAACGTCGATTTTTTTGCGGGATACTCACCTGAGCGCATCAATCCTGGCGATAAAGAACATACCGTAGAGAAAATTCTAAAAATCACCTCTGGTTCTACCCCTGAAATTGGGGAAAAGGTAAATGCCTTATACCAATCGGTTATCGTAGCGGGTACCCATTTGGCACCTTCTATCAAAGTAGCCGAAGCAGCCAAAGTAATCGAAAATTCCCAACGTGATATTAATATTGCTTTTGTCAACGAATTGGCTAAGATTTTTAATTTGTTACACATCGATACCAGTGAAGTGCTTAAGGCGGCAGGGACCAAATGGAATTTCTTACCCTTCAAGCCTGGATTGGTTGGAGGACATTGCATAGGAGTAGATCCTTATTATTTGGCACAAAAGGCTCAGGAGAAAGGCTATCATCCCGAAATCATTTTGGCGGGTCGCCGCTTGAATGACAGTATGGGAGAGTATGTGGCGTCACAAGTAGTGAAATTGATGATCAAGAAAGGAGTAGTCATCAACGGCGCGCAATTGTTGTTGTTGGGGATTACCTTCAAAGAAAACTGTCCCGATGTACGCAATACCAAAATTGTGGATGTGGTACGTGCTTTGGTTGACTATGGCATACAAGTAACGATTTATGATCCATGGGCCAATCCAGCCGAAGTGGCACATGAATACGGATTGACCACCCTGAATCAATTGCCTGAAACGACTTTTGATGCGCTTGTTTTGGGCGTGGCACACCAAGAATTTTTAAATTTGGACTATGCTAAATTGAGAAAAGACACCAGTGTGTTGTATGATGTAAAAGGTGTGTTGCCAATTCCAGTGGATGGGAAGTTGTAGTCAGTTGTGAGTTGTCGGTTGTGAGTTAAGAGTGTTCTGGGAAGTTTTCGTTTTACCCCGGCCCTAAAGGGAGCCGAAAACAAGAGCTCTCGACCGTACTTAGACACCGCTCAGGATAAACTACTCGAGGAGACAAAAGGGGGGTCTGTTGTCTGTTGTCGGTTATGAGATATGAGTGGTTTTGGGAAGTTTTCGTTTTACCCCGGCCCTAAAGGGAGCCGAAAACAAGACGTTTCGACTGTACTTCGATATCGCTCAGTAGCAACTACTCGAGGAGACAAAAGGGGGGTCTGTTGTCTGTTGTCGGTTATGAGATATGAGTGGTTTTGGGAAGTTTTCGTTTTACCCCGGCCCTAAAGGGAGC
>NZ_JBUYSY010000009.1:0-106667 GCF_055231795.1 Flavobacterium riviphilum | reverse complement strand
AGCTTCCCAAACCAATGTGTCTTGTAATGGTGGTTCTAATGGAGCTGCATCTATCAATACACCAACGGGTGGTGCTGGTGGATACGCTTATAATTGGACACCGGGAAATCCAACTGGAGATGGAACCACTTCTGTAACTGGCTTAACAGCTGGAACTTGGACTTGTACCATAACCGATGCTAATAGCTGTACTACTGCTGTTAACTTTACCATTACACAACCAACCGCTTTAACAGCTACTGCGGCTTCCCAAACTAATGTGTCTTGTAATGGTGGTTCTAATGGAGAAGCATCTATCAATACACCAACGGGTGGTGCTGGTGGATATACTTACAATTGGACACCGGGAAATCCCACCGGAGATGGAACCACTTCTGTAACTGGTTTAACAGCCGGAACTTGGACTTGTACCATAACCGATGCCAATAGCTGTACTACTGCTGTTAACTTTACCATTACACAACCAACTGCTTTAACAGCTACTGCGTCTTCGCAAACCAATGTGTCTTGTAATGGTGGCTCAAATGGAGCGGCATCTATCAATACACCAACGGGTGGCGCTGGTGGATACACTTATAATTGGACACCGGGAAATCCTACCGGAGACGGAACCACTTCTGTAACTGGTTTAACAGCCGGAACTTGGACTTGTACCATAACCGACGCTAATAACTGTACTACTGCTGTTAACTTTACCATAACTGAACCAAACGCTTTAACAGCTACTGCAGCTTCTCAAACCAATGTGTCTTGCAATGGTGGCTCAAATGGTTCGGCTTCCGTAACGCCTTCGGGAGGTGTTGGGCCTTATACTTATTCTTGGTCGCCTTCGGGGGGTACAGCGGCTACAGCAACTGGACTAAGTGCGGGTACTTATACTGTAACAGTAACAGATGCTAATTCTTGTTCCGCTACACGAAACTTCACCATTACACAACCAACGGCTATTGATTTCGCAACAACCGTTTTACCTGGTTACGATTACAATTCTAGCTACAACCAATCTATAGTAGCCTCAAGAGGAACAGGAACGAAAACGTACGCCATTACGGCAGGAAGTTTACCTTCTGGTTTTTCGTTATCAACCACTGGACAAATATCAGGTAGTTCAACTCAAATTGCGGATAGTAATTTTACGGTTACTGCAACAGATGCTAATAGTTGTACTGCAACCTATAATTATGTATTAACATTAAATCAAATCCCAATTACAGTAACTGCTGCTCCTTCCCAAACTAAAGTATACGGGGAGAGTGATCCAGTAATAACCTATACAGTTTCCCCAAGTTTGCTTGCTGGTGATTCATTTACTGGGTCTTTAACTAGGGTCAGTGGGGAAGAAATTGGAAATTATGCCATCAATCAAGGTTCGCTTTCAGCTGGGCCCAACTATTTAATTACTTATGTTGGCGCTAACTTTGCTATCACTGCAAAACCAATTACGGTAACTGCTACTCCTTCTCAAACTAAAGTATACGGGGAGAGTGATTCAATAATAACCTATACAGTTTCCCCAAGTTTGATTGCTGGTGATGCGTTCACAGGGACATTAACTAGAGCTGCGGGAGAAAATATCGGAAACTATGCTATTAACCAAGGAAGCTTGAGTGCTGGCACAAATTACACCATTACTTATGTAAGCAATGATTTTGAGATTACCGCCAAACCAATTACTGTAACGTCAACTCCATCGCAAACGAAAGTTTATGGCACGGCAGACCCTATCTTTGCTTATACTGTTGCTCCTGATTTAGTAAGTGGTGATGCATTTACTGGAGCATTAACTAGAGTGGCAGGAGAAAATATTGGAACGTATACCATAAATCAAGGAAATTTGAGTGCTGGATCTAATTATACTATTACTTATGTAAGTAATGATTTTGCGATTACTGCAAAACCAATTACAGTGACTGCAACTCCATCGCAAACGAAAGTTTATGGCACGGCAGACCCTATCTTTGCTTATACTGTTGCTCCTGATTTAGTAAGTGGTGATTCATTTACTGGAGCATTAACTAGAGTGGCAGGGGAAAATATTGGAAACTATACCATTTCACAAGGAGACTTAAGCGCAGGTTCAAATTACACTATTACTTATGTAAGTAATGATTTTGCTATCACTGCAAAACCAATTACGGTAACTGCTACTCCTTCTCAAACTAAAGTATACGGGGAGAGTGATACAATAATAACCTATACAGTTTCCCCAAGTTTGATTGCTGGTGATGCGTTCACAGGGACATTAACTAGAGCTGCGGGAGAAAACATCGGAAACTATGCTATTAACCAAGGAAGTTTGAGTGCTGGAACGAATTACACCCTTACTTATGTAAGCAATGATTTTGCGATTAGTGCTAAACCAATTACAGTTACGGCAACTCCATCGCAAACCAAAGTATATGGAACGGCAAATCCAATTTACTCCTATACTGTTGCGCCAAGTTTAGTAAATGGTGATGTATTCACTGGAACTTTAACCAGAGTATCAGGGGAAAATATTGGAAACTATACCATTTCACAAGGAGACTTAAGCGCAGGTTCAAATTATACTATTACTTATGTAAGCAATGATTTTGCTATCACTGCAAAACCAATTACGGTAACTGCTACTCCTTCTCAAACTAAAGTATACGGGGAGAGTGATACAATAATAACCTATACAGTTTCCCCAAGTTTGATTGCTGGTGATGCGTTCACAGGGACATTAACTAGAGCTGCGGGAGAAAACATCGGAAACTATGCTATTAACCAAGGAAGTTTGAGTGCTGGAACGAATTACACCCTTACTTATGTAAGCAATGATTTTGCGATTAGTGCTAAACCAATTACAGTTACGGCAACTCCATCGCAAACCAAAGTATATGGAACGGCAAATCCAATTTACTCCTATACTGTTGCGCCAAGTTTAGTAAATGGTGATGTATTCACTGGAACTTTAACCAGAGTATCAGGGGAAAATATTGGAAACTATACCATTTCACAAGGAGACTTAAGCGCAGGTTCAAATTATATTATTACTTATGTAAGCAATGATTTTGCTATCACTGCAAAACCAATTACGGTAACTGCTACTCCTTCTCAAACTAAAGTATACGGGGAGAGTGATACAATAATAACCTATACAGTTTCCCCAAGTTTGATTGCTGGTGATGCGTTCACAGGGACATTAACTAGAGTGGCAGGGGAAAACATCGGAAACTATGCTATTAACCAAGGAAGTTTGAGTGCTGGAACGAATTACACCCTTACTTATGTAAGCAATGATTTTGCGATTACTGCAAAACCAATTACGGTAACGGCAACTCCATCGCAGACCAAAGTATATGGAACGGCAAATCCAATTTACTCCTATACTGTTACGCCAAGTTTAGTAAATGGTGATGTATTCACTGGAACTTTAACCAGAGTATCAGGGGAAAATATCGGAAACTATGCTATTAACCAAGGAAGCTTGAGTGCCGGAACAAATTATACTATTACTTATGTAAGCAATGATTTTGCTATCACCGCTAAACCAATTACGGTAACGGCAACTCCATCGCAAACCAAAGTTTATGGAACGGCAAATCCAATTTACTCCTATACTTTTACTCCTGATTTAGTAAGTGGTGATGCATTTACTGGAGCATTAACTAGAGTGGCGGGAGAGAACGTAGGTGTTTATGCTATAACACAAGGCTCCTTAAGTGCGGGTGGAAATTATACCATTATATATAATGGCTCCAATTTTACTATTACCAAAGCAGATCAATTAATTACTTGGAATCAATCTTTAGGATTAGGTTGTAATGGAGAAACTAGTCTTGTTATGACCGCAGTCGCTACTAGTGGTTTAGCAGTAAATTATACTTCATCTAATCCAGCCATCACAAGTGTATCAAATAATTCATTACTTTTCCAAAATTATGGATCAACAACCATAACAGCTTCGCAACCAGGCAACATGAATTACAAAGCGGCTCCAACTGTAGTTATACCAGTAATAATTAGTCAGCCTAACCTAATTAGAAAACAATTTGAAAATATTCTATTCTTTGACAACAGTTCCAAGAGTTTTATATCGTATAGCTGGTATAAAAATGGGGGGTTAGTTCCGGGCCAAACGTCACAATATTTCAAAGAAAGTGGCGCCTTAAATGGAACATATTATGCTGTAGCAACAAAATCAGACGGAACAGTAATTACCACCTGTCCACTAACTTTATCGCCATCAGCAGAAGAGGAGTACATCAGAATTGTTCCAAACCCTGTTAGAAGTAATGCGAGTTTCCAATTGCTGACGAATATTAGTTCAAACAAATTACAAAATTCGCGTATTGATCTCTTTAGTTTAACTGGAACCTTGTTGAAAACTATACCAACAAGTCAAAGTACTATTGACATTATAGCTCCGAGTGTTGAAGGAATCTATATTTTAAAAGTAACCTTGACAAATGGAAAGTATTTCACTAAAAACCTTTTAGTAAAATAATTTACATAATATGACATTCTAATTTTAATAAATGGGGACGGATTATTCTAATAAAAACAAGTTTTAAATCGCCAATTACAACAAGTTTGCGTAATCTAAAACCAATAAATGAAAGGAGATCAATTATTATAAACTCAAAAAAAATTACATCTATGATAGTCAATAGTAAAAACATAATTGGAACCATTGCTTTTTTAATTTCTCACGGAATAGCTGCACAGTTTTATGTAGGCATACAATCTGGAATAGCAGCTATTGAAAGTGATATTAATGGTAAACATACAAGTAATCGCCTAGGCGGAGCTGTAAAAGTAGGTTATATCTACCCTCTAAATACGCATTTTGGCATTGGTTCAGGGCTAGAGTTTTCACAATACAAACAAGAAGTTTCTTTGTATCAACCTTCTGCAACACTTAGTAGTTTTGAAATTGATGCTTCATCTTCTGCATTTATTTATAATGTTTCTACGAAAAATTATAGAGAAAGACAAACCTTACATGCCGTGCAAATTCCTCTTTTTATTCAGTATAAAAGAACTATTAACAAGGGGATTGATTTTAATTTTAGAGCTGGAGCTAAATATTTTTTACCTGTAAACTATAGAATTAAAGCAACGGCCGATTACGTAAAGGGAAGCGCTTACTATCCAGATGTAAACTTGACTATTGACGATTTACCAGAATATGGTTTTGGTAGCCAGACCAATTATTCTTCTTCAGGAAAGTATAAAACCAAAGGAATTATAATGAGTGCTTTTGAGTTAGGATTTTCATTTGATATGGGAAGCAAGCATTCGTTATATACGGCCATGTTTCTAGAAAATGGATATGGTACCATTTTAGACCTAAACAAGAATGAATCCTACATTAGTTATAACCCAACATCAGCATCTGACAGGAAACCTAATGGTTTGTATAGTACTGATAAAGATGCTAAAATTAAACCTGTAGCTTTTGGTGTAACACTAGGATGGAACTTTGAATAAGTTCATTATTCAAAATAACACGAAAGGTCTTGACTTAAAAATCGAGGCCTTTTTTTTCGCAAAATATTCTCTTTCAAGGACATCAATAAAACTACATGAAATTATCATTAGGAAATAGTTTTACTCCTCAAAACAAAAACTGCACGAAAATTACTTTCGAACAGCTTTTTGTTTTAATCGAGAATGATTGGCCTTGATTCAGCTATAGCATTACTTTACCAATAAATTATATAAAATAGTCCATTTTGTCAGTTCGAGCGCAGTCGAGAACCATCTTTACATCTCGACTGCGCTCAATATAACAAGAATACAATTGCATTATATTGAAATAGTATTTATTATTAGTTTAACATCGCTTTTACCTCATCCAAATCACCATCTATAGCCCCTACTTTAAGCCCCAAAATATGAGCAATCAAGGGATACACACTTACGTTCCGGAAAGATTTCACGACTTTATTTTGAGCAAAATTAGGTCCTTTGGCATAAAAAATGGCCTGCATTTCGGGCATTGTATTATCATATCCATGGGTCCCTCCTTTTACAGTATTTTCGGGTTTATAGACCAAACTGTAGCCTTTTTGTGCCTCAATTATAAAATCCAACGCTCTGGGATTGGATCCAAAATGCAATCGCTTAGGCACCTTTTGTGAAGGATACCATTTGATGTTCGGTACTTCTTTTAAGGCCTTGGCTATTGCCTTCTTATACCCTGCTTTGGCTTCAATACTCATAATCGGGTTAATTACTGCAGCATAACCGTACCATTCGGGTTGCAAATAATCCAAAACGGCCACTTTTTTATCATTGCTAATGGGCGCCATACCATGATCCGAAACGACTATCAAATTTATTTCGTTGGCAATAGGAAGGCTAGCCAATTGTTGCTCTAATTGCCCGATAACGGCATCCATTTGAGCAACCATTTTCCTGTTTTGGTCAGATAAAGGACCAAAGTCATGTCCGGTAGCATCGGGTTGATCAAAATAAAGGGTGATGAGATGTGGGCGCTTCGCTTCTGGCAATTGTAACCAATCCATGACCGTAGCAATTCGGGTGTCGTAACTTACGGTATCATCATATTCCCTGAAGATACTTGGACTCATGGCCCCAGTATCCGAACCTGGCCAATAAAAACAAGCCGCTTTTACCCCTTGCTGCTCCGCAAGATGCCAAATGGGAGTGCCTCCAAAAAACTGAGTGTCTTTTTTGGCCGAGGTTTTCAAAGAAAACTGTTGCTTCGTATTGGGGTCTAAAAAGGCATTATTTACAATGCCGTGATGGTCAGGATATAAACCTGTAGCAATAGAATAGTGATTCGGGAAGGTTTTGGTGGGATAACTAGGCTGCATGGATTGGGCTTTTACTCCTTTTTTGGCCATATTATCAAGATTGGGTGTTTCAAAATATTTTGGATAATCCCAACGAAAACCATCTAAAGAGACCAAAACCACATATGGTTTCTTGTTGTTTTGTGCTGTAGCCACTAGACCTACTATTAGCAACAGTACAATATATACTTTTTTCATATTTCTAATTTGGCGCAAAAATACGACATTCAGGAGGAATATTGGGTAAATGAGTGATTTGGCAACTTTCGAAAATCGTAAAACACTGTATAACAAACAATAGGCATGAGTTTTGATACTATTATACCTATTAATATCAACTTAAACAATAGTTTTATGCTTAAAAGAACCGTATTAATCGAAAACAAAAGTTCATTAACTACCAAGCACGGGCAATTGGTTATACAATCTGAAATAAGAGATAGCACCTTACCCATTGAAGACATAGGCTTTTTGGTCCTAGATCATCCCGAAATTTACTTGAGTATTCCTGCCATGAATTTGCTAATCGAAAACAATTCGGCTGTAATTGTTTGCAACAAAAATCATTTGCCCAACGGACAATTTTTGAACCTCAACAGCCATCACATTCAACAAGAAATTTTCAAAAACCAAATTGAGGCTTCGGTGCCACTTAAAAAACAATTGTGGCAACAAACAATAATAGAGAAAATTACCAATCAAGGGCTTTTATTGGCTACTATTACTGGACAAAAAAACAGTTTCGATTTTTTAGCATCCAAAGTACTCAGTGGTGACACTACTAATATGGAAGGCGTAGCCGCAAGTCAATATTGGAAAAGTTTTTTTGAAACCACAGACATCGCCTTCAAAAGGGAACGATTTGGTGATTATCCAAATAATTTTCTCAATTATGGCTATGCTATTCTCAGAGCAGCCACTGCAAGAGCCCTTTCTGGTAGTGGATTGTTGAACACTTTAGGCATTCATCATAAAAGTAAATACAACGCTTTTGCTTTGGCGGATGACATTATGGAACCCTTTCGCCCCTTGGTAGATGAAAAGGTTTTTCAAATCATTCAAGAGTATCAAGAACAAGACCTCAACACCAAAATTAAAGCTGAGTTATTACAAATCCTTACACAGACGGTTTATTTTGAAGACGAAAAAAGTCCATTGATGGTGGCTTTACAAAAAACAGCCAGCTCTTTACAGCAATGTTTTACTGGCGAACGCAAGAAAATAAAATATCCTAAATTATGGACTTAAACGGGTACCGAATTATGTGGTTGTTTGTATTTTTTGACTTGCCCACCGAAACCAAAAAGGATAGAAGAAATGCTTCTCAATTTAGAGGTAATTTACTCAAAGATGGTTTCAGCATGATGCAATTTTCAGTATATATAAGACACTGCGCTAGTAGTGAAAGTGCCGATGTACACGAAAAAAGGATCCACCAACTCTTACCTCCTATGGGTAAAGTAAGTATATTGCGCATCACCGACAAACAATTTGGCAACATTATGAATTTTTGGGGCAAAGCCGAAGTTCCAAAAGCACCGCAGCCCACACAATTGGAATTATTTTAATCTACAAAATAAAAAATGCCTCAATCTTGCTTTATCAGGGCAAAAAAGAGGCATTTTTTTATACGATATTTTCATTTAATTTCTTGATTATTAGAAGGTAAACCACCAACTAATATCGTGTCTTCTAATCTTTAATCAAACCACAACTTAAATCAGCTGTTAAGCAAATGCCTAAAGAATATCGTGTCTTCTAATCTTTAATCAAACCACAACTTGGCTTTCTAGTTCTGCTTTGAACGTGTAATATCGTGTCTTCTAATCTTTAATCAAACCACAACAGCACGCCATTGTTGTAGGTGTATTCCGCTAATATCGTGTCTTCTAATCTTTAATCAAACCACAACTGTAAATCGTCTAAGGTTTTTAGGTTGTTAAATATCGTGTCTTCTAATCTTTAATCAAACCACAACTGCGGTAGTGGTGAGCGTTGCCTTGCTGAAATATCGTGTCTTCTAATCTTTAATCAAACCACAACTCGGATTGCGAGCACTATGAGATAAGACCCAATATCGTGTCTTCTAATCTTTAATCAAACCACAACGATTTCTTTGTCGGTATACATAACTACGCTAATATCGTGTCTTCTAATCTTTAATCAAACCACAACAATAGTTTTTTGTACTCTCTCAAGCTCAGAAATATCGTGTCTTCTAATCTTTAATCAAACCACAACTTGGATATTTACGTTAACCGCAAACAATGGAATATCGTGTCTTCTAATCTTTAATCAAACCACAACCGTTTTTAAATCAACCTTTACATTTTTCCAAATATCGTGTCTTCTAATCTTTAATCAAACCACAACACTCATCCGTATGTACGACCTGCGTAGAGCAATATCGTGTCTTCTAATCTTTAATCAAACCACAACCTACATTTTCTAACCTAGATACTTTAGCAGAATATCGTGTCTTCTAATCTTTAATCAAACCACAACTAATGTTATTGATTTCGTTTTTTTCGGCTTAATATCGTGTCTTCTAATCTTTAATCAAACCACAACTTCTTGGGTTTTGTAGCTGCTTAGTCATTAATATCGTGTCTTCTAATCTTTAATCAAACCACAACTTAGTGACAACGGCAATTGCGCTTGGAGTTAATATCGTGTCTTCTAATCTTTAATCAAACCACAACTACGCAGGGCGAAGTTGAGAAAATGATCAAAATATCGTGTCTTCTAATCTTTAATCAAACCACAACTACGTGACCAACAAAGACCTCAAATCCATGAATATCGTGTCTTCTAATCTTTAATCAAACCACAACAGAAAAAGTGATGAAATAATACAGAAATGGAATATCGTGTCTTCTAATCTTTAATCAAACCACAACCATTGGCGATAAAACACTACGATAAAATAATATCGTGTCTTCTAATCTTTAATCAAACCACAACACTACAGCGTTGAGTTTTGATGACGATACAATATCGTGTCTTCTAATCTTTAATCAAACCACAACTTGATTACCATAATCTTTACTGAAGCTTGAAATATCGTGTCTTCTAATCTTTAATCAAACCACAACACTATATCTGAAGAGCAGTTTTTTTGTATCAATATCGTGTCTTCTAATCTTTAATCAAACCACAACGGTACCAGAATTCAATCACGGAGAAACTTTAATATCGTGTCTTCTAATCTTTAATCAAACCACAACATTTTCGTAGTGCTTCCTATGAAGTGAGTAATATCGTGTCTTCTAATCTTTAATCAAACCACAACAATCGTGACGATCATACGCTTATAATGATTAATATCGTGTCTTCTAATCTTTAATCAAACCACAACCGTTACCAGTAAAGAATTCTATAAAAGCAGAATATCGTGTCTTCTAATCTTTAATCAAACCACAACTGTAAACGAAACCGATACGTTAACTTTAAGAATATCGTGTCTTCTAATCTTTAATCAAACCACAACGCACAGGAGCAAGCTGATATTCGAATGAAAATATCGTGTCTTCTAATCTTTAATCAAACCACAACTACTGATAAAATGTCAAGCACCTATGACAGAATATCGTGTCTTCTAATCTTTAATCAAACCACAACTAAGGCTTCCAAAAAGAAAACGGAAACAGAAATATCGTGTCTTCTAATCTTTAATCAAACCACAACAGATTAACGCTAACGGTTGAAGTACCAAACAATATCGTGTCTTCTAATCTTTAATCAAACCACAACATTAGCAACTATGATATATAACTCTTCTAATAATATCGTGTCTTCTAATCTTTAATCAAACCACAACATTTAAAAGTGAACACAGGGCGAAGTGAAAAATATCGTGTCTTCTAATCTTTAATCAAACCACAACTGTTTTGGCTTTGAAAAATGTAATAAACTGAATATCGTGTCTTCTAATCTTTAATCAAACCACAACAGAAAAGACTGTACAGTTAAGTAGTGACGAAATATCGTGTCTTCTAATCTTTAATCAAACCACAACAGAAAAGACTGTACAGTTAAGTAGTGACGAAATATCGTGTCTTCTAATCTTTAATCAAACCACAACAACAACATACGCCAATGGGCGAACGATAGAAATATCGTGTCTTCTAATCTTTAATCAAACCACAACATCGACCATTGTAATGTAGGGTTATTGAGAATATCGTGTCTTCTAATCTTTAATCAAACCACAACATCTTCAGTTTCATAAAGTCTATCGTAAGAATATCGTGTCTTCTAATCTTTAATCAAACCACAACAAACTTTAATTCAGTTCTTATAAATGTTGAATATCGTGTCTTCTAATCTTTAATCAAACCACAACAAATTCTTCTCCGTGAATGTTCCTTACTAAAATATCGTGTCTTCTAATCTTTAATCAAACCACAACGAGCCAACGACTTATATTTTCCAGCTAAAAAATATCGTGTCTTCTAATCTTTAATCAAACCACAACAGCGTAAAAACTCATTAATTCATCAGGCAAAATATCGTGTCTTCTAATCTTTAATCAAACCACAACTCTCGCTTGGACAAAGGGATTTTCCATGTCAATATCGTGTCTTCTAATCTTTAATCAAACCACAACAGATATATTGAAAACATTTTCAATCATTTTAATATCGTGTCTTCTAATCTTTAATCAAACCACAACTCATAAATTCCTACTTCATTTTTTTTCATTAATATCGTGTCTTCTAATCTTTAATCAAACCACAACTTGCGCTTGGTCAAAGGGATTTTCCTTGTCAATATCGTGTCTTCTAATCTTTAATCAAACCACAACAAAAAACTAAATCGTTTTAGTTAATGTTTTAATATCGTGTCTTCTAATCTTTAATCAAACCACAACTTGCGCTTGGTCAAAGGGATTTTCCTTGTCAATATCGTGTCTTCTAATCTTTAATCAAACCACAACCTATTCGTCCGCTTAACCTATACCGTTGTAATATCGTGTCTTCTAATCTTTAATCAAACCACAACTGTAGTGTTTTACCTTTTCCTCACCCTAAAAATATCGTGTCTTCTAATCTTTAATCAAACCACAACGGTGCTTATGTTCAAGTTCCTGCTGAGTTTAATATCGTGTCTTCTAATCTTTAATCAAACCACAACTTGATAAGTACTCATAATTTAGAATTTCACAATATCGTGTCTTCTAATCTTTAATCAAACCACAACTACGGAAAAGGCTATATTAATAGTATTTCAAATATCGTGTCTTCTAATCTTTAATCAAACCACAACTCATAAATTCCTACTTCATTTTTTTTCATTAATATCGTGTCTTCTAATCTTTAATCAAACCACAACGTATACTTATACACAAATAAAGCTTATTTAATATCGTGTCTTCTAATCTTTAATCAAACCACAACCTTTCGACCTCAACGCCGTAAACTAATGTTAATATCGTGTCTTCTAATCTTTAATCAAACCACAACACAAAGCACCAATCACACCTAACGAGTTTAATATCGTGTCTTCTAATCTTTAATCAAACCACAACGGGATGCGACGATTTTTGAACTATGCAAGGAATATCGTGTCTTCTAATCTTTAATCAAACCACAACAGTATCCTCGAAGTTTAATTGTAGTTGATGAATATCGTGTCTTCTAATCTTTAATCAAACCACAACTTTGTGGCCTAAATTCGCACAATTAGGAGAAATATCGTGTCTTCTAATCTTTAATCAAACCACAACGTTGGAACGATTTTATTACTAATCCTTTAGAATATCGTGTCTTCTAATCTTTAATCAAACCACAACTGAGGCTCTGTAAATGTCGGCTAGTGCGCTAATATCGTGTCTTCTAATCTTTAATCAAACCACAACTTCTCGTTTGTTTTGTGCTTGTATTTTTAGAATATCGTGTCTTCTAATCTTTAATCAAACCACAACTTTTCAGGGAACTTATTTAATATTGCTTGTAATATCGTGTCTTCTAATCTTTAATCAAACCACAACTGGTAACAATATTACTGCTACTGCCGAGGCAATATCGTGTCTTCTAATCTTTAATCAAACCACAACAGATCCACAACAAGGGAGCCCCTTTACGGTAATATCGTGTCTTCTAATCTTTAATCAAACCACAACAGAAAGCTACTGCATCCCTGCTGGGCGGATGCCCTACCTTTCAGTTGTGGTTTGAGATGTTTAAGAGGTCGAAAAACTTATGTCAAAGAACTTTTAGAATTTTTGCCTTCCAATAATTGCCATTATTTCTATTTCATTGGCATTGATTTTATAAAAAATGGTATCAACTCCACAAACACAATATCTATATCCTTGACGAAAACGAATAGCTTCTGGAAATAGATACGGATTTGATGCAATTTTTGAAAAGCAATCAAAAAACATATCATAATATTTATTGGCTTGAAGAATTCCGTAACGACCAATTCCATATTCAAAAATCCGAGCCAAATCCTCCTCAGCTTGAATATTAAGTTTATAACTAAACATTTAGTTTTTTCTTAATATCTGCTAATAATTCCTCTTTTGTTTTGGTGCTAAATCCACTTCGCTCCGCTCTATCAAGCTTCATTCGTACAAATTCAACATATTCATCATGTTCTCTTGCTTGCTTGATTAAATAATTTACCGCTTCACTTTTGCTCGTAAATTCTTCATTTGCTACTTGCTGTTTTAACCATTCATCATTTTGATTGGCTAAAGTGATACTTTGTCGTGTCATAACAATAATTTTAGTTGGTGTAAATTTACACCAAACTTTTGAAAAGAAATTACATTCTTGAAATTTTTACTGATACTTAAATTTTTAGTTTGATTGGATTAAAACACCTATAAAACTCTAACTTTACCTAATGAACTAATTTTAAATTCTATATTATTCAATAAAAAATTAAAATTACCCATTGTTAATCTCAACCATGGTACGGGATTTTCAAATTCTATTTGTGAGTTTTTAAGCCCATTATCAGCCATATATTTTACTATCGTCATTTCTTCTTTATTAGCGCTACTTTGTTGCATAGCGGTTTTGTGATGTCTAAACTGTATTCTACCGTCTGATTCAAAACCGATAACTTTATACAATCTATTTACTAACTCAGAATCTTCTAGTTCTTCTAGCTCTAATTTGCTCTCATTATAAAACAATACAAGATCTCCCTTTTTCACAGTATACTTAAGAGGTAAGTCCGATTTCAAATGAACATCTGGCACAATTGAATTTTGCTTCTTTAAATCATTACTTAATTTATAATAATTACCAGCATCCATATAATTTAATAATTCAAATCCTCGTTTTGTATTACCTTTTTTATCAAGTCCTTCATATATTGCCATAGCATAATTTTCTCCGTTAACACCATATACTTTTTGTTTATGTTCGTGTCGGGATTTTGATAAGTTACCATGTTCTTTAATATGCAATGGATTTTTTACGGAGTTGGCATACAAACGAACTTTCTGAATTGGAATTCCTTTTTCTTCATTCATCCAAACTTTTTGATTATCGGCAATTTTATTTTTTTGTTGAGGATTGGAAGAAATGATCAAAACTTTATTAGCAATGGCTTCTTTTACTTTTTCTTTTACTACTTCATCTACAATGTTTTCTACATCAGTGCCCTTAATACTTTCTATATCTTTACGGATTACATAACGGATTTCTTCTTGATTCAAAGGATTCTTAATAGCTCCGTAAATACTATCTTGATGCAAAGATCCACGAACGGTATCGCCTTGTTGCACTCTTGGTATTCTCTTTCCTTCTGAATTTAACTTATAAATTATTTTACCGTTTTCATCTTTTTGAGGTACTTTTTTACCGTTTTCATCTTTAGTCATTTTAGCCAAATACTGTTTTTTACCACGAACACGAATGATTTTCTTCGACTGTTTTTTTACATTATCAGGAGTGTGATGCGAAACCAATATTTCTTCCTCTATTTTCTTAATATCTTCTGTGAAAGTCGACCAAGGTTTAGAATCGGCTAATAATTTTCTAGCCAATGGTAAGTTTTCATTGTCTTCATCTGTCCAAGCTTTTGCTAATACATCGTACTTGTCTTTGGTCATACAAGCAATAGTTATAGCATCTATTGTATGATGCGTATGCTTACTACGGTCTTTTTCTACATAATATTTTTTACCGTCTTTACTATAACTTTCCTGAATACCCCATATTTTTCTAAATTCGGCAACCATTCCCCCTTTTACACTTTCCACTCTTGTGAAATAAGAGTTTAAATACGCACGAGAATACTTGGTAATAATTCCAGTGTCTGGGATTTGGCTGTTTTTAAAACCTACTTTTGGTTCTTTCCAAACAAATCGATCATATTTGCCTTTAAGATAATCTCTTTTCAACGTTAGAAAATGTCTTCTTCGAATTTTCTTATCTTTAGCATCTTTGGTTGCAGCAGCTTTTATACCTCTAGAAAGCTGTTCAATTTCCCAAGATAGTTTGTCGGCTTCAAATCGCCAGTGGTCCACACGTTTTAGAATCTCCTCGTGATTTGCTAACTCAATCGGCATTTTGTTTTTCTTTATTTCACGATTAAAACGCTGGCTACACAAGGTTTTATTCATTAAGGAATTATCTTGCGAAATACTTCTTGGTACAGTATGTTCGATATCATACTTCGGGTTTTCGCCAATAAAATCACAGATACTGATATTTTTCCCTTCCTCATAGATTTCTTTCTTCTCCTGCTCAATCCATAATTGATAACGTAATAAATCATCTTCTGAAGGTTCAATTTCTTTGTTACATTCCGCAAAATACAAAGCCTTTATTTCTTTTCTGTACTCCTCTTTTTTGATTTGATTTTCTTTTTGAAAATCTTGAATCGCTTTTCGTTTGTTAGCATCGTTTAACTCACGAGCCAATTCGATATGCACTCTTGTTTTTTCATCTACTAAACCTTCAATAATCAAGGTGTTTAAAACTTTACGTAACTGATGCAAAGCCCGCATTGCCATTGGATTTTTAATCGATGAAATTAATGGACTACCTAAAACAACTTTTTTATTACCAAATTCATCTTCAATTACTTTCTTTTTGAAAACATCAATATCCGAAGGATGAAAAAGTTTATTCAACTTGTTAGGATTACTGCAATAGATTTCACCATCTTCATTTTCACCTTTTAAAAATTCCAATACTTTTTCGTCTAAGCGCTTAACAGAAATGTATTCGTATTTCTTTAATTGTTCTATAAAAACTGGGAATAAATCCTCTACAATTTCTTTTTGATTCTCGATTTCTTTAAAAAACGAACTCACTTTTTTAACTAAATCTGCTTTATAAGACGATTCTGCTTCTATTGAATAATAACAATTGTTTACTTTACAATCTTTAATTAACCCGTTTACTATTTCTAGTTTACTGTTCTCAAAACTATTGTTTTCAATAATTTCAGCAATTCTATTTTGGATGTACAGCCTTTCTTCTGGATTTTTCCAAATGTTTTCGTCTACAATCTTTTCAATATTAGCCATAAATACCGCATGCGAATAGAGCAAACCTTGTTTGAGATAAGGAAGTATTTTATTAATTGCACTTAAACTCAAACTCGCAAAATCTTTCTTCAATCTTATTTTAGAATATGATTTGGCTCTTTTTTCATCCAAACCTAATTTCTCCATCGCATATTCTTCCAAATAAGCATCTGAGGTAGAAACCGTCAACAAATGCCATAAATCTTTGTAGTCTACCTCTCGTTTTACAAATTTGCCTTTACTATTTTTTGTTTCATATGTCCACGTTTTTGTATTCCATTCTTCTCCTAATACATTTTTTAAAGAGGCTGAAACTACACAACCAGCAACACTATCTTTTGCTTTGTAATTAAAAATATACGAGGAAGCTTTTGCACTTGATGACTTATAAAAATCAGGAGTATATCCTTTTGGAGTAAGTTCTTTGGATAGGTCTTCGAAATTAAAGTTGTCTTTTTTTCTAAAAAACTTTGGAATTAATTGTTGCTTTTCTTCTATAGTTAAAAAACGCATTTGTTCGTCTTGTGGTGTTTTAATTTTAATAGTATTAAGGTAAGACCACATACGATAGGCTTCAAAATCAGGATGAGAAATGGCGCATCGAGATTTCGTTTTATCCAAAGAACATTTTCCAATTAATCCTTTTTGTGATTTTAAAGGTCGTTGAAAAAATATGGCTCGGTATAACTCTTTAGCCAAACCAGAATATCTTTTTTCAGGTATATTCTCATTTTTGTTAATTGAACTTAAATTTTGCACTTCGCAAATTTTTTCAAATTCATTCAAATAATGAGATTCACGAGCTGTGTAATGATTTCGTATTTTGCCTTTGTTGTATAAACTAAAAAAGTATTGTCCTAAAGTTTCAAAGCCACCATCCTTTATAGCTTGGGAAATCTCTCCAATTTCTTGTTTTACCGCACCTTGATCTTCTTTTCTATTTAATCTAGCTATGATTTCTGTTTTAGCTTTTTCAAATTCATTTGCTTTAATTATTTTATCTAAAGCATTGTATAAAGATTTAAGCTTCTTTTCACCCTCATCTAACTCCTTCGCATTTTTATCTAAAATATCCAAGCCATCAAAATATTCCTGAATTTCAATCTTTAAGTCGTTAATGGTGGTTGTTTCTTCTATTCTGCTTTCAATGTTTGGAGCATGTAACTCAATAACACCCTCAGCGGATTGATCTAAACGATTACTTAAGAAACCTCTTCTTTGTGCCAAATGATAAAAAGCTCTTCCTAATTCATAAAGTGCAACCTTATCTTTACTCGCTTTATCTCTAAATACATAGGGGTTAATATTATTGTCGTCATCGGTACGCAACCACTTTAAGAACTCTTGATTTAATGGATATTGCTTAAACCCTGATTTACGCCAAGCCTCTACTTCATCAAGAGATAATGGACACATCCCATTTTTTGACAAAACTTTTAAAGTTTCATATTTACGAAGTTTTCTTCTAAATTTAATCTTACGTGCACTTCTATAACCTGTTCTTTCAGCTGCTCTAGAACTTTCAATCCCTTTTTCGGACTTCACCCCCTCAGAAAATATTCTAACTCCTTTATCTACCAATGAAAACTCATTACCTTCTTTATCCACAATCGCCCACCCGATCGAGTTCGTACCTAAATCTAATCCCAATATTTTTGCCATAATACAATCAATTTTGTAAGAATTTTTAAAGCTATGAAAAAAATAATTAACCACATTATGGTTTCCCATATTAGGATTAAAGATTTTTTTTCCTACATTTACCTCAGATTAAAACTTCTAATCTTTAATCTTATCACAATAAGGCTATATGCCGTAGGTGAAAGCCTTAAGTCCTGCTTCGGTGGGACTTTTTTTTTGGAACCACATATTTTATTACTTCGTCCTCATCAAATTTTCAATTCATCAGCATGAACTTTTAAATTCGTCCGCATGAGCCAATCAATCGACCGCGGTCGATTCACTAAATGACCGCGGTCGATTGAACAATTGACCGCGGTCAAATTCACGAATCATCAAAACAAATCCGTATCTTTGTCCGTATCATCCCAAATAGCACACCTATGGCTGTACCCTATACCATCGTTCAAAAAAAGATCCCTAGCCCATCAACACCGGCTATTTCCTATTATCCACGCGTTACCAAAAGTGGGGCGCTAGATCTTGACGAATTATCAGAAAGGGTTTCCAATAGTTGTTCGGTAACCCAATCGGATTGCTATGCCGTGGTCATTGGTTTAGTTAACGAAATTGCCAAGGGTTTAGAACAAGGCAATATCGTACATTTGGGGCAATTGGGAGCCTTTCAAATTAGCGTTCAAAGCCACCCTAGTGCCACACCCGATGAGGTAAATCCCTCCAAAATAAAACGAAGCACTATTGTCTTTCGGCCGGGTAAAAAATTAAAAAAAATGCTTGCTCAACTTACATTCATCCCAAAACTCAAATCCTAATCATTTTTTCACTTGATAAATCTTTTTCTATGATAACTTATCTCCCTTTTTTTGTTAGTTTCCTGGTAGCGCTCGCTCTAGGTTTTTTTATGGGCAAAATTTTTTATGCTCAACAATCCAAAACTGCCCTTACGTTTTTGGAGGAAAAAAACAAACTCATAAGCTCTCAACATGCGGCCGAGAAAGAAGCTCTCGAAAAACAACTGGCTTGGCATCAATCCGAAAAAGAGGCCATCCGATTGGAAAAAGACAGCTTGGCACTGCAGCTTTCCAAAAAGGAAGTCGATTTTGATAATCTATTAGAGCGTCATAAAGAACAAAAAAATGAGGTAGAACAATTGCAAGAAAAATTCGCCAAAGAGTTCGAAAACTTGGCCAACAAAATTCTGGACGAAAAATCGAATAAGTTTACTGAGCAAAACAAGGAGAATTTAAAAAACATCTTGAGTCCGCTTCAAGATAAAATCCAATTATTCGAGAAAAAAGTCGAAGACACCCATAAAGAAAGCATTGACTATCATGCGGCCTTGCGTCAACAAATTCTTGGGCTACGCGAAATGAATTTACAAATGAGTAAAGAAACCATCAATTTGACCAAAGCACTTAAAGGCGATAGTAAAATGCAAGGCAATTGGGGCGAGTTGGTTTTAGAACGCGTTTTGGAAAAATCAGGTTTGGAAAAAGGGCGTGAATACGAAGTACAGCAAAGCCATCAAACCGCCGAAGGACAACGCGTATTGCCTGATGTCGTGATTCATTTGCCCGATGGTAAAAAAATGATTGTCGACTCCAAAGTATCCTTGACCGCCTATGAAAAATTCTGCAACGAAGAAGACGATAGCTTGCGAGCAACCTATTTGAAAGAACACGTAGCTTCTATCAAGCGTCACGTAGAACAATTGGGCGAAAAAAACTACCATGACTTGTACCAAATGGAAAGCCCCGATTTTGTCTTGCTTTTCATTCCTATTGAACCTGCTTTTGCCACTGCACTTCAAGAGGAATCGAGTCTCTACAATAAGGCTTTTGAAAAAAACATTGTAATTGTAACCCCCTCCACGCTCTTGGCTACCTTACGCACAATCGATAGCATGTGGACCAACCAAAAACAACAAGAGAATGCTTATGAAATAGCACGTCAAGCCGGAGCATTGTATGATAAATTTGAAGGTTTCCTTGCCGATTTAATCAAAATAGGTAAAAAAATAGACGAAAGTAAAACAGAATACGGAGCTGCGATGAGCAAATTGTTTGAAGGCAAAGGCAATTTGATTATAAGTGTTGAAAAACTTAAGAAAATGGGCGCGAAAGCTAAAAAATCCTTACCCGATGTCGTGCTAAAAAGAGCTGAGATCAATTGCGACTCTCAATTAGAAGCTTAACCGATTGGTTTTTTTATTTACCTTAAGAAATTATTAAGATTTTATAATTGTGAACTACCGCATAAAAACGTAACTTTAAGGTAACCAATAAGTTATCAGCATGACAAGAATTCTACTTTTAATTTTCATCTGGGTTTCCTTTTCTGCTTCCGCTCAAGATCGATTCTCTTCTGATCAGGCGTGGGTTGATTTTGAAGCTTCGGTACCATTATTTGAAGAAATAAAAGCCAAAAACGAAAAGGTTTCCTGTAATGTAGAATTAAAAACCAGCGAGTTAAACTGTACGTTGTACATCAAAGATTTTCAATTTAAGAGAGAGTTGATGCAAAAGCATTTTAACAGCAATTATTTGGAAAGTGATCGTTATCCAAAGGCAACCTTTATTGGCAGGATAAACAAATTTGATTACAAATCATTATCCGCCAACGGCAACGAATATCAGATAAAAGGCATGATTAGAATTCATGGAAAATCCAAACCATTAATTTGCAAAGCTTGGGTTAAGAAAACAGAAAATGGACTAGAAATTAATTCTAATTTTATTTTAGTAACAGATGATTTTAACATAGAAATCCCTTCTTTAATTGCAAACAAAATATCCAAAGAAGTCCAAGTTCGTTTGTTAGCTCAATTGAAATCATAAGCCTACAGTATTCACTCTTAAATTTTGAGATTATGACAAAGGTTACATTTTACCCTGTAAAAAGATTCGCACTTGTTATCTGTGCTCTGGTAGGTTTGTTTTCGTGCAATTCGGACAATTCGGACAGCGATTCAACAACAGCCAACATCAACAATATTGTAGCGATAGTCACTAGTGGAACATGGAAAATCACCTATTTCTATGATTCCAATAAAGAAGAAACCAATAATTTTTCTGGTTATAGTTTTACTTTTGCAAACAGTGGTGTGTTAACAGCAACCAATGGCACGCTAACCCACACCGGAACTTGGTCTGTAACCAATGATGATGATAGCAAATCCGACTTGGACTTCAATTTGGCATTTTCAACTCCGGAAACCTTCGTAGATTTGACCGATGATTGGGATATCATAGAAAAAACAAATTCGACTATTAAACTTAAAGACGTAAGTGGAGGTGACGGGTCGATTGACTATTTAACCTTTACGAAAATCTAAATTGCAAAACTCCCAAATATATACTAAACGTTGAAGACTATTCAACGTTTTTTTTTTAAATTGTATTTTTTTCTAAAATACCAGAATTAAAAATCGGGTGGCAATCGCTTCAAAATCTTACTTAAACCTACTTGACCTTACTAAAAACGTTACCTATGAATAGAATTCAAAATTTCCTTGATCTACATGTTGGAGAAGAAGACAAACAGAAGGTACTTGAAAACGTCAAAGCCAATATTTCATTTAGAGGTTCATCCGTTTGGATTTTGGCCTGTGCCATTGTAGTAGCCTCGGTAGGACTGAATGTCAATTCCACGGCCGTAATTATTGGAGCCATGTTGATATCACCTCTTATGGGGCCTATAGTGGGAGCAGGTTTTGGTTTAGGCATCTATGACTTTGATTTATTAAAAAAAGCCGCCAAAAACATTGCAATTGCAACCATTGTAAGTATTGTGGTTTCTACGATATACTTTTATGTGAGCCCTTTCAAAGAAACGCAATCTGAAATTTTAGCTAGAACAACTCCTACCATCTATGATATACTAATAGCTTTTTTTGGAGGCTTAGTAGGCGTAATTGCGACCACTCGTGTAGAAAAAGGCAACCCTATCCCCGGAGTAGCTATTGCCACTGCCTTAATGCCGCCACTTTGCACCGCTGGCTATGGATTGGCCATCGGTAATTGGAAGTATTTTTTAGGTGCCCTTTTTTTATACACTATCAATTGCGTATTTATTTGTATTTCGACTTTCATTATTGTCAAATATCTAAAATATCCCGAAGTAACTTTTGTAGACTCCAAATACCGCAAGCAAATCAAACAAACCATATCAACTATTATTGTCTTACTGATTGTCCCTAGTGTATATTTTGGCTATCAATTATCGCAAGAGAAAAAATACAACCAACGTGTGGCCGAATTTATAAATGAAGAATTCACAGATAAAGGATACGCCATACTGTATCAAAAAATCAATTATCAAAAAAAGCCAAAAAGTATAGAATTGGCGATTCTCAATAAAAAAATTAACAAACAAGAACAACGCAACCTCAATAACCTTTTAAAGAGGTACAAGATTTTCAATACACAATTGATTTTTAAACAAGATACAACCGATCTTAAAAAGTTTATTTTAGAAAATAGTGTCACAGAAAAGGCGAAAGAAAATGAAAAAGACCTGACGATTATGACTTTAAAAAATAAAATCAAAGCCAATACTTTCAATAACGATAAGCTTCGAGAAGAGGTCTCGATTTTGTTTCCTGAAATCACAGATATTTCTGTAGCCAATCATATTTTTAACGAGAACACAGACAGTACCACGACAAAAACTGTAGCAATTTATCGTAGTTCTAAAAAAATAAGCACAAAAAACGAAATGATTTTAAAACAATGGCTAGCCAAAAGAATCAACAAGAAAAGTGTTGCTTTATACCAAGAAGTGCCTTAAATTATCTCAAAATGCGGTTTACTTGAGCAAAATTTCTATGATAATACGATTCTTTGGTTGAAGATATAATTACCCCCTGAGATGTTGAAGAATGAATGAATTTAATTTCGTCACCAATTACATCTACCACCATACCCACATGATTAATTCTTCGACCACCACGGGTTTTAAAAAAAATCAAATCACCTTTCTTGGCTTCTAAAGGAGCTATTTTCACCCCAATATTTGATTGCTCAATAGATGATCTTGGTAACTTAATATCCATTGAATTAAAAGTAGCACAAATAAGTCCTGAACAGTCAAAACCCGCACGAGTTGTCCCCCCAGGTCGATAACGCACTCCAATATTATCCGATGCTCTTTCTATTAATTCATCAGCAATTGATACATCACCAAAAAAATGATCCGAATGATTTTCAACAACTACAGTATCTTGAGTAACTTCGGATGAAGAAGGAGTCATAGATTGCTCTAAAACAATAGCAGATGGTGCTTTCACTTGCAAAATAGCCCCCACTTTTAAAGCACCTTTGATAGAAGGATTCCATTCTTCTAAGTTTGCTACCGTAATACCGTACTTTTTTGCAATGCCATATTTGGTTTCTTTAGGCAAAACCTCGTGTTGGGTAATGCTTGTGGTTGCTGAAGCAATAGATCCTACCTGTTGCTCTTCGGTTTGCACTATTTTTTCTTCAGATTTTGGTTCCAAAGTAGAAGTAACAGTTTCCGTTTTTGAATTTGTATCAGAGACAACATCTGCGGTAGTTTTTGCATTCATTGGCACTTGAAGCAACTGACCTTTGACTATTGCTGCATTGATGATTGTTGGATTTAATCTTTCCAATTCGGCTACTGTAATACCGTAACGTTTTGAAATTCCATACTTAGTCTCGGCAGTTTGCACTTCATGAGATTGCAAAGCAACATTAGCTGGCAATGAGGTCGAAGTCGATTGAGTACTAGCCTCAACAACAGCGCCCTTTACTTCAGTTGAACCATTTTGAACTAAATCTTGTTTTGCTTCCGTGACTATAGGAAGTTCAAAGTCTTTTGGTACGACAACAGTAATTTTCTTTCCGGTTTGCAAACCTTTTTTTCCAAGATTAGGATTGCTTTTTTTAAGTTCGGCTATTGTAAGATTAAATTTTTTAGCAACACTAAACAACGTCTCTTTAGGCAAAACCTCATACTCTATTGTTTTAGTATCTGCTACTGGAGTTGTTTTAGTTTTGGCTTTAAGTTTTGTTTGTTTTTTGGCATTTTGGTCTGGAATTTTTAATTCGGCTTGCAATTTTAAAATCCCTTTGGCGTGAGGATTGAGTTCAAAAATTATTTTTTGACTAACATTGTATTTTTCAGCAATAGATGAAATGGTTTCTCCTTGTTTAATTTTGTGTGTAATATATTTTTCTTGAGAAAAAAGTGCTGCCGAAGTAAACAAGAAAAACACCAAAAAGAAACCAAAAAACCTCATACTTAATACATTCAAAATACAACAATATTATTACCAAAACACTGGTTTTTATGTTTTTACATCAAAAAACCAAAACTAATAAAGCAAAAAACAAGATAATTATCAATATTCACAAAGATATTGCTTTTCATCTTTGCAAAAATGTTAAAAATTCAAAAAATATTGAATTATATTTTAACCCAATGTCAGCTTTTACTCAAATTAGCAACAGCCTAAAAAGCTTACCAGAGTAAAAATAACAAGCCCGAGCATTACTCGGGCTTGCTTCTCTCTATAAAGAGTTTGAATTATTTTACTAATAACTTATGCGAAGGTGCAAACTTAGTAAGATTGATCCCTTGAACCGCTTTAATATATTCTTCGATAGTTGGCGTTCTTCCTAACAAAGTTGACAAGACCACAACCGGAGTAGAAGACAATAAAGACTCTCCTTTTTTCGTATCTGAATCTTCTACGACACGGCCTTGAAACAAACGCGTCGAAGTCGCCATTACAGTATCACCTTTAGCGGCTTTTTCTTGGTTACCCATACAAAGATTACAACCTGGACGCTCTAAGTACAACATATTCTCATAAGATGTTCTTGCGGTTGATTTTGGCGCATTGTCATCAAACTCGAATCCGGAGTATTTCTGCAAAACTTCCCAATCACCTTCTGCTTTTAATTCATCTACGATATTATAAGTTGGTGGCGCTACTACCAATGGCGCTTTGAACTCCACTTTCCCTTCTTGCGCTTCAATATTTTTAAGCATTTGCGCTAAGATTTTCATATCGCCTTTATGAACCATACAAGACCCAATAAATCCAAGATCTACTGTTTTAGTTCCACCATAAAAAGACAAAGGTCGGATGGTATCGTGAGTATAACGTTTGGATACATCTGCATTGTTTACATCTGGATCGGCAATCATTGGCTCTGCAATTAAATCCAAATCCACTTCAACCTCGGCATAGTATTTCGCGTTGGCATCTGGGCGTAAGGCAGGATTTGCTCCAGATTGGATTTCAGCAATTCTAGCATTCGCTTTATCGATTAAACCTTGTAAAACTTGGTTTTTATTATCCATTCCCTTATCAATCATGATCTGGATTCTGGATTTAGCTATTTCCAATGATGCAATTAAAGTAGCATCTTCAGAAATACAAATAGAAGCTTTGGCTTTCATTTCTGCTGTCCAATCCGTAAACGTAAAGGCCTGATCAGCAGTTAATGTTCCAATATGAACTTCAATAATCTTCCCTTGGAACACATTTTCGCCTCCAAATTTTTGTAGCATTTGTGCTTGCGTTGCGTGTACCACATCGCGGAAATCCATGTATTCCTTCATCGTTCCTTTGAAAGTAACTTTAACAGAATCAGGAATTGGCATAGAAGCTTCACCTGTTGCTAAAGCCAAAGCCACAGTCCCAGAGTCGGCACCAAAAGCTACCCCTTTGGACATACGAGTATGCGAATCGCCACCAATAATAATTGCCCAATCATCTACAGTAATATCATTCAATACCTTGTGAATTACATCGGTCATTGCTGGATATACTCCTTTGGGATCGCGAGCCGTAATCAACCCAAAATTATTCATAAACTGCATCAACTTTGGAATATTAGCTTGCGCCTTTTTATCCCAAACCGAAGCTGTATGACAACCTGATTGGTACGCTCCATCTACTATTGGAGATATCACAGTAGCTGCCATAGACTCTAATTCTTGAGCTGTCATTAACCCTGTAGTATCTTGAGAGCCCACGATATTCACAGTAACGCGAACATCTGAACCCGAATGCAAGACTTTGCCTGGAGTAACTCCAACAGCATTCTTGTTGAATATTTTTTCCACTGCAGTTAATCCTTGCCCTTCATGAGAAATTTCTTTTGAAGGAGCATATACTGTAGGAATAGCTATACCAAGTACATTGGCTGCAAATGTTTGTAATTTTTTACCAAAAACGATCGCATATGATCCACCAGCCTTGATGAATTCCATTTTTTGCGGAGTGAAAGATTTAGATAAATCAATCAACTCTTTATCTCCGTTGTATAATTTTTTGGTCTTAGTATTTATTGTCAATACCGTACCAGTAGCTACCGAATATACTTCCTCCAAAATAGGATCTCCATTTTCGTTTAGCACAACTTTTCCTTCGGCATCTACTTTCTTTACCCAGTTTTTAAGATCAATTCCGATACCTCCGGTAACATCCACCGTAGTTAAGAAGATAGGAGAAATACCATTGGTACCAGCTACAATTGGAAAATAATTCACAAACGGCACATATGGACTGGCTTGTTTACCTGTCCATAAAGCTACGTTGTTCACTCCTGACATTCTAGAAGATCCAACACCCATAGTACCTTTTTCGGCAACCAACATCACAGATTTATCGGGGTGTTGCGCTTGCAAAGCTTGGATTTCTTCTTGTGCTTTTGCCGAAATCATACACTTTCCGTGTAATTCACGATCGGAACGTGAATGTGCTTGATTTCCTGGAGAAAGTAAATCCGTTGAAATATCACCTTCACCAGCTATAAAAGTAACCACTTTTATTTCTTCGGCTACTTCTGGAAGTTTCGTAAAAAACTCCGCCTGAGCATAACTTTCAATAATCTCTTTAGCATAAGGGTTACCGTTTTCGAAAGCCACTTTCAAACGCTCGGTATCTGCATCATAAAGATAAACCTGCGTTTTTAAAACTTGAGTAGCTTGCTCAGCAATAGCCGTATCATTACCTAATGCAAGATCCAACAAAACTTTGATAGAAGCCCCCCCTTTCATGTGCGACAACAATTCAAATGCAAAAGCAGTTGAAATTTCATTTACCACAGCTTGACCAAGAATAATTTCCTTCAGAAAAGCAGCCTTTACTCCTGCCGCACTTGTGGTACCTGGCAAAGTATTGTAGATGAAGAACTGCAATGAATCATTTCGATAAGGATGTCCCTCCTCTTTAATTTGAGCAATGATCTCACTCAAGAGTGTTGCATCATCTATAGGTTTTGGATGAAGACCCTGAATCTTTCTTTCTTCTATCTCTTTAATGTATTCGGCATATGTATTCATAATATAAAGTGATGTTTTTTTGGGCTCTGATACATGAGAATCTCACCACCAAAAGCCTAGTTGTAATAGGTGTGTTTTATTAAGGTAGGCAAATGTAAAAATTAAACATGAAATTTAAAATTATTTAATCAAAGACCCTGTTTGGAAAATTATTATTGTCAAAATCGGATTTCGATTGCTTTTTATTGACAAAAAAATATTTTTTTATTAAAATTTTGAATTATCAATATTTAAACATTAAAATATTGTGAAAACCAGAAAAAGTAAAAGATAAAAAAATGGTTCTTTATTCATATTTAAACAAAGAACCATTCTAAATTGACAAACTAAAACGTTATAAAAGGGTCGAAATGATCATTTCTTCAGAAATACCTTCCGCTTCTGCCTTATAGTTTTTAATGATTCGGTGACGCAAAATCCCTTCGGCTACAGCTTGCACATCTTCAATATCAGGTGAGAATTTCCCTTGAAAAGCAGCATGCGCTTTGGCTGCAATAATTAAGTTTTGAGAGGCTCTTGGTCCTGCCCCCCAATCCAAATATGTATTTACATAATCGGTCGCCAATGTACTATTCGGACGTGTTTTTCCAACAAGCGTTACCGCATATTCAATTACATTGTCTGCTACTGGAATACGTCGAATGAGTTGTTGAAAAGCAATAATCTCTTCGGCGGTAAAAAGTGGATTGATGGTAGGTTTTGCATCCGATGTGGTATTTTTTACTACTTGCACTTCTTCTGCAAACGAAGGATATTCTAGCTTAATTGCAAACATAAAACGATCCAACTGTGCTTCTGGCAAAGGATATGTCCCTTCCTGTTCAATTGGATTTTGGGTAGCCAACACAAAGTAAGGCAAATCTAACTGATATTTTTGTCCTGCAATGGTCACCGAACGTTCTTGCATAGCCTCAAGCAAAGCAGCTTGGGTTTTAGGAGGTGTTCTGTTAATTTCGTCAGCAAGAATGATATTCGAAAACACTGGCCCTTTAATGAATTTAAAATGACGATTTTCGTCTAAGATTTCACTACCCAATATATCAGAAGGCATTAAATCTGGCGTGAATTGAATGCGTTTAAAGTTCAACCCTAAAGCTTGCGCAAGTGTATTTACCATCAGGGTTTTGGCCAAACCAGGCACCCCAACTAACAAAGCATGCCCTCCTGAAAAAACCGACAATACTATTTGATCCACTACCGCGTCTTGTCCAACTATTATTTTGGACACTTCTTCTTTGAGTTGAATTCTTCTTTTTACAAGTGACAAAACAGCATCTACATCTGACATATTCAAAGGGTTAAATTAAAAAAGAGTTAGCAATATGAATTCATAAAACTAACTCTTTTTATTTATTTTAAAAAAATTATTTTTTCAACCAATTATTAGTAAAAGCACAATCACGATATTCACCATTTATTTTAATGTAGGTTTCTTTTATCTTTTCGTCAAACCACTTCCCAACAGCTTTGATTTGCTTTTCCTTTAAAGCCAATTCTTTAATTTTGATGTAATCTTTTGAGTAATCTGCCGTGTGCTCTTCAATTCGATTGGTCACGGTAATTATTTTGAATGTTTTTTTACCTTGTTCTTCTTCTAAAAATGGAAGAGAAATTTCTTGATCTTTCAAATTCGAAACCCTGCTGTATAAAGTTGGATCCATTTTGGTCAACTCAAATCGAGTATCTTGTGTTTTTGGATTGATCAACACCCCACCATTGGCTCTCGTTTCTTTTTCATCTGACATTGTTCTTGCTGCTTCTGCAAAAGAAATTTCTTTATCCAAAATTCTTTTTCGAATTAAACTAATTTTTTCTTGCGCCTCTTTAATCGCCTTGTCAGTAACAGTAGGAGTCAATAAAATATGACGTAATTCTAATTCTTGTCCTTTGATTTTCTCAACCATTATGATATGAAAACCAAAATCCGTTTCAAAAGGTTCGGAAATTTCACCTTCAGCCAATTTGAAGGCAACCTCTTTGAATTCTTTTACAAAAGGGGTTTTTCGGTTCATTTTATAAAAACCACCTGTTGCTCTGGAACCAGGATCTTGGGTATACAATACCGCTTTGGTAGCAAAACTTGCCCCGGCTAACACATCATTTTTAAATCCTTTCAATCGATCAATTACTTTTTGCTTGTCTTCTTGAGTAATTTGAGGCGCTACTACAATTTGCGCTACCTCCATTTCGGCACCAAAGAATGGCAAATCTGCTTTGGGGATGGCTTTAAAATAATTGCGAACTTCTTCGGGTGTTATTTCAACATTTTCAACGATTTTTTTTCCCATTTCGCTACTCAATTTCTGTTCCTTCAAAACATCAAAAAAAGTAGAACGCAGCTCTTCTTCGTTGCTTTTTTTATACATCTCTACCACTTTATCCATTGAACCCAAATTCTCAATCATGTAGTTCAAACGATCCTCCATCATCGATTTGATTTCGGCATCCGAAACCACTATACTGTCTTGAATGGCTTGATGAGCGTAAAGTTTGTCTTCTAACAATTTACCTAACATTTGACATCTTGACACTCCTTTTACCGAACCACCCGAGGCGGTAATCTCAAGAAAAGACTTATCAATGTCTGAATCCAAAACAATATAATCTCCTACCGTTGCAATTACTCCGTCTACTTTTTGACGTTGCACTGTTTTTTCTTTAGATTTTTCAGGAACAACATCTTTGATAACCTCTTGAGCTTGCATACCAAAAGAAATCAAACTCAAAAAAACAGAAAGTACGAAATTGGATTTTATAAAATTCATTGAAAATAAGTTAATATGTTTAGTTATTGTTATCAGTTTTAAATAGAATCTCGTTTGTTATTCTTAAAAAGGAAGAATCACCATGCTACTATAGGTTAAAAATCCCCTTATTAAAAACAAGAAAAACGCAAACAAAAATAACAATTCGAAGAGATAATCCAACCAAAGACCCTACTATTAACATAAAATTATTACTCATTTCCTTTTCTTAATAGAATCCTTTGGTGTTAACCCATAGAAATACCTTCTCATTTTTTTAAATCGCATTTATTAGTAGTACTTTTGCAAGCAATTTTTAGTACCTATGAGTTTTTTAAAAGAAATACAAAGAAGACGAACATTTGGCATCATTTCGCATCCTGATGCCGGAAAGACCACCCTTACTGAAAAGCTGTTACTTTTCGGTGGTGCCATACAAGAAGCAGGCGCAGTTAAGAGCAACAAAATAAAAAAAGGAGCCACGAGTGACTTTATGGAAATCGAACGCCAAAGAGGAATTTCGGTTTCTACCTCTGTACTTGCTTTTAATTACAAAGACAAGAAAATTAATATTCTTGATACTCCAGGACACAAAGATTTTGCCGAAGATACCTTCCGAACATTAACAGCCGTTGATAGTGTAATTGTAGTTATTGACGTTGCCAAAGGGGTGGAAGAACAAACCGAAAAACTAGTAGCGGTTTGTAGAATGAGAAATATTCCAATGATCGTTTTCATCAACAAATTAGATCGTGAAGGTAAAGATGCCTTTGATCTAATGGACGAAGTCGAACAAAAATTAGGTCTTACAGTAACCCCACTAAGTTTCCCTATCGGAATGGGGTATGATTTTCAAGGAATCTACAATTTATGGGAACAAAACATCAATCTTTTTAGTGGTGATAGCCGAAAAAACATTGAAGAGACCATTGCTTTTTCTGATGTAAAAAATCCAGAATTGGATAAAATTATTGGAGAGAATCCTGCTGCAAAACTACGAGATGAATTAGAATTAATAGATGAAGTCTATCCAAAATTCGACCAACAAGCCTATTTAGATGGAAAAATCCAACCCGTTTTCTTTGGTTCGGCCTTAAATAATTTTGGAGTTCGAGAACTATTAGATTGTTTTATCAGCATTGCTCCAGCACCTCGACCAAAAGAATCCGAAACAAGATTGGTGTCTCCTGAAGAGGAAAAAATGTCTGGCTTTGTTTTCAAAATTCACGCCAACATGGATCCTAAACACAGAGATCGTTTGGCTTTTATCAAGATTGTTTCTGGTACATTCGAAAGAAACAAACCCTATTATCATGTTCGTCAAAAGAAAAATTTAAAGTTTTCAAGCCCTAATGCCTTTTTTGCCGAGAAGAAAGAAATTGTGGATATTTCCTATCCTGGAGACATCGTTGGCTTGCATGACACAGGAAATTTCAAAATTGGAGATACCTTGACCGAAGGAGAAATCATGAGTTTCAAAGGAATTCCGAGTTTTTCACCTGAACACTTTAGATACATTAACAATGCCGATCCATTAAAGGCCAAACAATTAGACAAAGGTGTTGATCAACTAATGGACGAAGGTGTTGCACAGTTGTTTACTTTAGAAATGAATAATCGAAAAGTAATTGGAACAGTGGGTGCGCTACAATATGAAGTAATTCAATACCGTTTGGAGCATGAATACGGCGCAAAATGTACTTACGAAAACTTTCCCGTACACAAAGCTTGCTGGGTAAAACCTGACGATGCTAGAAATGAAGAATTTAAAGAATTCAAACGCATCAAACAAAAGTTTTTGGCCAAAGACAAGTACAATCAATTGGTTTTCTTAGCCGATTCTGATTTTACCATTCAAATGACACAAAGCAAATTCCCAAGTGTTAAGCTATTTTTCACCTCTGAATTTGATTAATAAAAAAAAGCCAACTAATGTTGGCTTTTTATACGGCACAAAAAAAGACTTCATATAGAAGTCTTTTTTTTATTACGCTTGTCCTGCTGGACCAAAATTTAGCGGAATCGGAGCCTGCTCGGTATCTTTTATCTCTCCATGAGTCATTTCAAATCGATGCACATTATCGGCTAATGCTTTTATCAAACGTTTAGCGTGTTGTGGCGTTAATACTATTCGTGACTTCACTTTGGCTTTGGGTAACCCAGGCATAATACTCACAAAATCTACAACAAATTCAGAAGAAGAGTGATTAATAATAGCCAAATTGGAATATACACCTTCGGCTACATGTTCCTCTAATTCGATATTAATTTGTTCTTGTTGTTCTTTCATGTCAAAAAAATTTAAAAACTGAAAGATTTTTTGATTTAAGAGCTTAAAAACAATCCTAAGATCATCTCTAAACTCTTAAATCTTTCAATCTTTAAATATTAGTAAATATACTCTTCTTTATTTGCCATCATATCATTGTAATCGTCTTTGGAACCAACAATGGTATTGTCATATTCTCTCATACCAGTACCAGCTGGGATTCTATGACCCACAATTACATTTTCTTTCAAGCCTTCTAATAAATCTACTTTACCTGCTACAGCTGCTTCGTTCAATACTTTTGTAGTTTCTTGGAAGGAAGCTGCAGAAATAAACGATTTGGTTTGTAAAGAAGCTCTTGTAATACCTTGAAGAATTGGCGTTGCAGTTGCTGTAATTACATCACGAGCTACTACTAAATTCTTATCGGTACGTTTCAACAATGAGTTTTCATCACGCAACTGACGTGGAGTAACGATTTGACCGGGTTTCAATACAGTAGAATCTCCTGCATCTTCCACCACTTTCATACCGTATAAATTATCATTTTCAACGATAAAGTCTTTAGTGTGGATCAATTGATCTTCTAAGAATAAAGTATCTCCTGGATCTTCAACTTTTACTTTACGCATCATTTGACGAATTACAACCTCAAAGTGCTTATCATTGATTTTTACCCCTTGTAAACGGTATACTTCTTGAATTTCATTTACCAAATACTGTTGTACAGCTGCTGGCCCTTGAATTCTTAAAATATCGTCAGGCGTAATAGCACCATCTGATAATGGCATACCTGCTCTTACGAAGTCATTTTCTTGTACAAGAATTTGACTTGATAATTTCACTAAATACTTACGAACATCACCAAATTTTGATTCGATGATAATTTCACGGTTACCTCTTTTAATTTTACCAAAAGAAACCACACCATCAATTTCAGAAACTACTGCAGGATTCGAAGGATTACGAGCTTCTAACAACTCGGTAATTCTTGGTAAACCTCCGGTGATATCGCCTGATTTTGAAGAACGACGAGGGATTTTTACTAAAACTTTACCCGCTTTAATTTTCTCTCCATTTTCAACCATCAAGTGAGCTCCTACTGGTAAGTTGTATGAACGAATTAACTCACCATCACTTCCATAAACTAGTAAGGTCGGGATTAACTTCTTGTTTCTTGATTCAGAAATTACTTTTTCTTGGAAACCAGTTTGCTCGTCAATTTCAACCATATAGGATTGACCTTGTTCTAAATCTTCGTAAGCAATTTTACCAGTAAACTCAGAAACAATAACACCATTATATGGATCCCACTTACAGATTACATCTCCTTTACCTACAGATTGACCGTCGGCAACAAAAATACTAGATCCGTAAGGAATGTTGTTCGTACTTAATAAAATACCTGTTTTCTCATCGATTAATTTCAATTCCGTAGAACGAGAAACCACAATATCAACTGAATTTCCTTCGTGATCTTCTCCTTTTACAGTTTTTAAATCTTCAACTTCGATTTTACCTGCAAAACGTGCTACTATACTTGAATCTTCTGAGATACCTCCAGCAACCCCTCCAACGTGGAACGTACGAAGTGTCAACTGTGTACCTGGCTCACCAATGGACTGAGCAGCGATAACTCCAACTGCTTCACCTTTCTGAGTCATTTTACCAGTTGCTAAGTTACGTCCATAACATTTAGCACAAATTCCTTTGGTAGCTTCACATGTTAATGGAGAACGTACTTCTACTTTTTCTACCGGAGAAGCTTCAATAGCTTTAACAATAGCTTCTGTAATTTGCTCACCAGCATGTACTAAAACATCAGACGTTAAAGGATTGATAACATCTTGTAAAGCAACACGTCCAAGGATTCTTTCACCTAAAGATTCAACAATCTCTTCGTTTTTCTTTAAGGCTGTTACTTCAACTCCTCTTAGGGTTCCACAATCTTCAGTATTAACAATAACATCTTGTGAAACGTCATGCAATCTACGAGTTAAGTAACCCGCATCGGCCGTTTTCAACGCCGTATCCGCAAGACCTTTACGAGCACCGTGAGTAGAGATAAAGTATTCAAGAATCGAAAGACCTTCTTTAAAGTTAGAAAGAATCGGGTTTTCAATAATCTCTCCACCACCAGCAGTCGATTTTTTAGGCTTAGCCATCAAACCACGCATACCGGTTAACTGACGAATTTGTTCTTTAGAACCCCTCGCTCCAGAATCAAGCATCATGTACACCGAGTTGAATCCTTGTTGATCTTCTCTAATGTTTTTCATTGCTAATTCTGTCAATTGGGCATTGGCAGAAGTCCAAACGTCAATTACTTGGTTGTAACGCTCATTATTTGTAATAAGACCCATGTTATAGTTAGCAGAAATTCCTTCTACTTGTTCTCTAGCATCGGCAATTAATTTTGTTTTTTGTTCTGGAATTCTAATATCACCCAAAGAGAAAGATAATCCTCCTTTGAAAGCGAATTTGTATCCCATATTTTTCATATCATCCAAGAAAGCCGCAGTAGTTGGAACATCAGTACAACTTAATACGTGACCGATGATGTCTCTAAGGTTTTTCTTAGTCAATACGTCATTGATGTATCCTGCTGCTTCTGGTACTACTTCGTTAAACAATACACGACCAGCTGTAGTTTGGATAATTTGGTATACTAAATTACCATTTTCATCAAAATCTTTAGCTCTAATTTTAACGCGAGCATTCAACTCTAATCTTCCTTCATTCAAAGCAATGTTAACCTCTTCTGCAGAATAAAAAGTTAACCCTTCTCCTAAAATAGTTAATTCAGGAGTAGACAAACGTTCTTTGGTCATATAATATAGACCCAAAACCATGTCTTGAGAAGGTACGGTAATTGGCGCACCATTGGCAGGGTTAAGAATATTGTGAGATGCCAACATTAATAATTGAGCCTCAAGAATTGCCTCAGGTCCCAATGGCAAGTGAACCGCCATTTGATCCCCGTCGAAATCCGCGTTGAAGGCCGTACATACTAATGGGTGTAATTGAATCGCTTTTCCTTCAATTAATTTAGGTTGAAACGCTTGAATACCCAAACGGTGCAAAGTAGGAGCACGGTTAAGCAATACTGGATGTCCTTTGATTACATTTTCAAGGATATCCCATACCACAGGCTCTTTCTTATCAATTATTTTCTTAGCTGATTTTACGGTTTTTACAATACCTCTTTCAATCAATTTACGGATAACAAAAGGTTTGTACAATTCTGCCGCCATGTCTTTTGGCAAACCGCACTCAAACAATTTCATCTCTGGCCCAACAACAATTACCGAACGAGCAGAATAATCCACACGTTTACCTAATAAGTTTTGACGGAAACGACCTTGTTTTCCTTTTAAGGAATCAGAAAGTGACTTCAATGGACGGTTAGATTCTGTCTTAACAGCAGAAGCTTTACGTGTGTTGTCAAACAATGAATCTACCGATTCTTGCAACATACGTTTTTCGTTTCTCAAGATTACTTCTGGAGCTTTAATCTCCATCAATCTTTTCAAACGGTTGTTTCTTATGATAACACGACGGTATAAATCGTTCAAATCTGAAGTTGCAAAACGACCTCCATCTAGTGGAACTAATGGACGTAATTCTGGTGGAATAACAGGAATTACTTTCATAATCATCCATTCTGGACGATTCTCACGGTTCAAGTTAGACTCACGGAATGACTCTACTACTTGAAGACGTTTTAAAGCCTCAGTTTTACGCTGTTTAGACGTTTCGTTGTTAGCGCTGTGACGCAATTCATATGACAATTCATCTAAATCGATTCTAGCCAACAAGTCCATAATACACTCTGCTCCCATTTTGGCAACGAATTTATTAGGATCAAAATCATCTAAATATTGATTGTCAACTGGAAGTGAATCTAAAATATTCAAATATTCTTCTTCCGTTAAGAAATCAAGTCTTTGTAAAGATTCTCCATCAGCATTTTTAGCAATACCTGGTTGAATTACCACATATCTTTCGAAGTAAATAATCATATCTAACTTCTTAGATGGCAATCCTAAAATGTAACCAATTTTGTTTGGCAAAGAACGGAAATACCAAATATGAGCAATTGGCACTACCAAATTGATATGTCCTACTCTATCTCTACGCACTTTTTTCTCGGTTACTTCAACCCCACAACGGTCGCAGATAATACCTTTATATCGAATTCTTTTGTATTTACCACAAGCACATTCAAAATCCTTCACAGGACCGAATATTCTTTCACAGAACAATCCGTCACGTTCAGGTTTGTGTGTTCTATAGTTGATAGTTTCAGGTTTTAAAACCTCACCTCTTGACTCTTTCAAAATAGATTCAGGAGAAGCTAATCCTATCGAAATTTTGTTAAACCTTTTAACAGGGTTTTTATCTTTATTATTTCTATTATTCATCATAGTAATACTATTGATTTTTTTGATAATTGAAAACATTTTTGAAGTTATCAGTGATTGAATCAGAAATACTGACACAATCACTTCCAACTATTATTATTCTTCTAATCTAATGTCAAGTCCAAGACCTTTCAATTCATGCATTAATACATTGAATGATTCTGGCAATCCTGGTTCTGGCATAGATTCACCCTTAACGATAGCTTCGTAAGATTTAGCTCTACCAATAACATCATCTGATTTCACTGTCAAGATTTCACGTAAGGTACTTGAAGCTCCATAAGCCTCTAAAGCCCAAACCTCCATCTCTCCAAAACGTTGTCCTCCAAATTGCGCTTTACCTCCTAAAGGTTGTTGCGTAATCAATGAGTAAGGTCCGATAGAACGAGCGTGCATTTTGTCATCAACCATGTGACCTAACTTCAACATGTAAATAACTCCTACTGTTGCCGCTTGATGGAAACGTTCTCCGGTACCACCATCATAAAGATGGGTGTGTCCAAAACGTGGTACACCCGCTTCGTCAGTTAAGGCATTGATTTGATCCAAAGAAGCACCATCAAAAATTGGAGTAGCAAATTTTCTACCCAAATTCATTCCTGCCCATCCTAATACCGTTTCATAGATTTGTCCAATGTTCATACGTGAAGGTACCCCAAGTGGGTTCAACACGATATCTACAGGAGTACCATCTTCTAAGAAAGGCATATCTTCATGACGAACAATACGAGCCACAATACCTTTGTTACCGTGACGACCCGCCATCTTATCACCTACTTTCAACTTACGTTTCTTAGCGATATATACTTTGGCCAATTTCAAAATTCCTGAAGGCAATTCATCTCCAACAGTGATAGTGAATTTCTCTCTACGTAATGCTCCTTGTAAATCGTTCAATTTAATTTTATAGTTATGAATTAAATCATTAACCATTTTATTTGTAGCTTCATCAGCTACCCATTGACCTTTACTTAAATGAGCAAAATCTTCAACTGCATACAACATTTTTTGAGTGTATTTTTTACCTTTTGGTAAAATTTCTTCACCCAAATCATTCATTACACCTTGTGAAGTTTTTCCATTAACAATCAAAAATAACTTCTCGATTAATTTGTCTTTTAACTCAACAAACTTAACCTCGAACTCCATTTCTAGAGCGCTTAAAGCATCTTTATCTTGAGAACGTTTACGTTTATCTTTTACCGCTCTAGCGAATAATTTTTTATCAAGAACAACTCCATGTAAAGAAGGAGAAGCTTTTAATGAAGCATCTTTCACATCTCCTGCTTTATCACCAAAGATGGCACGCAATAATTTTTCCTCAGGTGTTGGATCAGATTCTCCTTTTGGAGTAATTTTTCCAATCAAAATATCACCAGGTTTTACCTCGGCACCAATTCTGATCATACCATTTTCATCCAAATCTTTGGTTGCTTCCTCAGATACGTTAGGAATATCATTAGTTAACTCCTCGTTACCTAATTTAGTATCTCTAACCTCTAAAGAATAATCATCAATATGAATAGAAGTAAAAATATCATCGCGAACAACTTTTTCAGATATTACAATAGCATCCTCAAAGTTGTACCCTTTCCATGGCATAAACGCTACTTTAAGGTTTCGACCTAACGCCAATTCACCATTTTGAGTAGCATACCCTTCACAAAGTACTTGTCCTAATTTAACTCTATCCCCTTTTCTTACAATTGGTTTTAAGTTAATACTTGTCCCTTGGTTGGTTTTTCTAAACTTAATTAAGTTATATGTTTTCTCATCTGCTTCAAAACTAACCATTCTTTCTTCTTCTGAACGGTCGTATTTAATAGTGATGATATTTGCATCTACATATTCAACAACTCCTTCTCCTTCAGCATTGATTAGTACTCTAGAGTCTGAAGCTACTTGACGCTCTAAACCAGTACCTACAATTGGTGCTTCTGGACGAATCAACGGAACGGCTTGACGCATCATGTTTGATCCCATCAACGCACGGTTCGCATCATCATGCTCCAAGAAAGGAATTAAAGAAGCCGAAATAGAAGCGATTTGATTTGGCGCAACGTCTGCATAATGTACTTGATTAGGCTCAATTACAGGGAAATCTCCTTCTTGTCTAGCAATTACATTTTCTGCAGTAATTTTTCCAGAAGCATCCATTTCAATGTTTGCTTGTGAAATCATCATGCCTTCTTCTTCTTCAGCACTTAAGTAAATTGGGGTAGATTCTAAATCTACAACTCCATTTTCTACCTTACGATAAGGTGTTTCAATGAAGCCCATCCCGTTTACTTTAGCATATACTCCAAGAGAAGAAATCAAACCAATGTTTGGTCCCTCAGGAGTTTCAATTGGGCATAAACGTCCATAATGCGTATAGTGAACGTCACGTACCTCAAACCCGGCTCTCTCTCTAGAAAGACCACCTGGTCCTAGGGCTGATAATCTTCGTTTGTGAGTAATCTCTGCTAATGGATTCGTTTGATCCATAAATTGAGACAACTGATTGGTTCCAAAGAATGAGTTGATAACCGAAGATAATGTTTTAGCATTGATCAAATCAATAGGTGTAAATACCTCATTATCTCTAACGTTCATACGCTCACGAATCGTTCTAGCCATACGCGCAAGTCCAACGCCAAATTGTTGAGACAATTGTTCTCCTACGGTACGTACACGACGATTGGATAAGTGATCGATATCATCAATCTCAGCTTTTGAGTTGATCAATTCAATCAAATATTTAACGATAGTTATGATATCCTCTTTGGTAAGCACTTGCTTTTCCATAGGAGTATCTAAACCTAATTTTTTATTAATTCTGTAACGACCAACTTCACCTAAGTTATAACGTTGATCAGAGAAGAATAATTTATCTATAATGCCACGAGCCGTTTCTTCATCAGGCGGTTCAGCGTTACGCAACTGACGGTAAATGTGCTCTACAGCTTCTTTTTCAGAGTTAGTAGGGTCTTTTTGTAAAGTATTATGAATGATAGAATAATCTACCGCATTATTATCTTCTTTGTGTAATAAAATAGATTTTACATTAGACTCGATAATTTCTTCTACATTATCTTTATCTAAAATTGTATCTCTATCTAAAATAATTTCATTACGCTCAATAGAAACCACTTCTCCTGTATCCTCATCTACGAAATCTTCATGCCATGTATTCAATACACGAGCGGCTAATTTGCGTCCAATATACTTTTTAAGACCAGTCTTTGACACTTTAATTTCCTCAGCAAGATCAAAAATTTCAAGGATATCCTTGTCTCTTTCAAATCCAATTGCACGGAATAAAGTGGTTACAGGTAATTTTTTCTTTCTATCAATATACGCATACATAACGCTATTGATATCTGTTGAAAATTCTATCCATGATCCTTTAAAAGGGATAACACGAGCAGAATATAATTTAGTTCCATTAGCATGGAAGGATTGTCCAAAGAACACACCAGGTGAACGATGTAATTGAGAAACAACAACACGTTCTGCTCCGTTGATTACAAATGTACCACTCGGTGTCATATACGGTATTGTACCAAGGTAAACATCTTGTACAATAGTTTCAAAATCTTCGTGTTCTGGGTCTGTACAGTAAAGTTTTAGTCTAGCTTTTAAAGGCACACTATAAGTAAGTCCTCTTTCTATACATTCTTGAATAGTATAACGTGGTGGATCTACGAAATAATCTAGGAATTCCAATACAAAGTTGTTTCGGGTATCTGTAATTGGAAAGTTTTCCATGAAGGTGTTGTATAAACCTTCGTTGCCTCTTTCGTCAGATTTAGTTTCTAATTGAAAAAAATCTTTAAATGACTTTACTTGAACATCCAAGAAATCTGGATAATCTGGAATGTTTTTAGTAGAGGCAAAATTCAATCTTTCAGTCTGATTTGTTAACATCAATGGACAAAATTTTGATTAAAAAAAAAGTAAAAATATCGTATGAATTTATTATACGAAAAAGGGTTTAGGTCTTTGGAACTTAATCCAAGACCTAAACCTAGTTCTCAAAACTGAGTTTAACTATTTAAGCTCAACTACAGCTCCAGCTTCTTCTAAAGATTTTTTAAGACCTTCAGCCTCTTCTTTAGAAACACCTTCTTTAACGTTGCTAGGAGCGCTATCCACTACATCTTTAGCTTCTTTCAAACCTAAACCTGTAAGTTCTTTTACTAATTTAACAACCGCTAATTTAGAAGCACCTGCATCTTTCAATACAACTGTAAATTCTGTTTGAGCTTCTTCAGCAGCACCTTCACCACCACCAGCAGCAACTACTACAGCTGCAGCAGCTGGTTCGATACCATACTCATCTTTCAAAATTGTTGCTAATTCGTTAACTTCTTTTACAGTTAAATTAACTAATTGTTCTGCGAATTGTTTCAAATCTGCCATTTTTTCTATCGTTTAAAATGATTTGTGTAATATATTAAATTTATTGTGCGCTTAATTAAGCAGCAAGTAATTTATACTTGCTTGAGCTATTATGCTTCTGTCTCTTCGCTGTTAGCAAATTGATTTTGTAAAGCTGAAATAACTCTTTGAGCAGGAGATTGTAATAATCCAATAATTTCTCCAATAAGCTCTTCTTTAGATTTAATTGTTGCTAAGGTATCTAATTGATCATCTCCAATAAAGATTTCAGCATTTATATAAGCCCCTTTCAATAGAGGTTTAGCAGCTTTTTTTCTAAAATCTTTAATGATTTTTCCAGGAGCATTAGCTACATCAGCAATAAAAATTGCACTGTTACCAGTCAAAACTGATGGTAAATCTCCATAATCATTATCAGAAGCTTCCATTGCTTTTGCAAGCAAAGTGTTTTTAACTACCTCTAATTTAATTCCAGCTTTAAAACAAGCTCTTCTCAAGTTTGAAGTGGTTTCTGCGTCTAAACCAGAAATATCAGATACATATACAATATTAGTACCAGCTAACTGTGCAGTTAAATCTTCAATAGCGATTGCTTTTTCTTCTCTAGTCATACTAAAAATTTTTAACTACCAATTATACTGCTTTTGGGTCCAAAGCAATAGCTGGACTCATAGTGCTTGTAAGGTGAATACCTTTAATATAGGTACCTTTAGCAGCAGTTGGCTTAAGTTTGATTAATGTTTGAATAAGTTCGTGTGCATTGTCAAAAATTTGCTCCGCTCCAAAGGATACTTTACCAATTCCTGCATGAACAATCCCAGTTTTATCAACTTTAAAATCGATTTTACCAGCTTTAACTTCTTGAACAGCTTTTGCAACATCCATAGTTACAGTACCTGTTTTAGGGTTTGGCATTAACCCTCTAGGTCCTAAAATACGACCTAATGGACCTAATTTACCCATAACAGCAGGCATTGTAATGATCACATCAACATCTGTCCAACCGTCTTTAATTTTTTGTAAATATTCATCTAGTCCTACATAATCAGCACCTGCTGCAGTAGCTTCGGCTTCTTTATCTGGAGTAACTAATGCTAATACTTTTACGTCTTTACCAGTTCCATGAGGCAATGTTACCACACCTCTCACCATTTGATTCGCTTTTCTTGGATCAACTCCTAAACGAACTGCGATATCAACAGACTCATCAAACTTTGCAGAAGCAACCTCTTTAATTAATGCAGCAGCATCTTTCAAAGAGTATAATTTGTTCTTTTCAATTTTTGAAGCAGCCTCTTTTTGCTTTTTTGTTAATTTTGCCATCTTTTTCTCTTAATTAAAAAGGAGAATCTCCTGATACAGTTATACCCATAGATCTAGCTGTTCCAGCAACCATACTCATAGCAGACTCGATTGTGAATGCATTTAAGTCTGGCATTTTGTCTTCAGCAATAGCTCTAATTTGTTCCCAAGTAACGCTAGCTACTTTTTTACGATTAGGCTCACCTGAACCAGATTTTAGCTTTGCAGCTTCCATTAACTGAACCGCTGCTGGAGGAGTCTTAACAACAAAATCAAATGATTTGTCTTTATACACAGTAATTTGTACTGGGCATATTTTGCCAGGTTTATCTTGTGTTCTAGCATTAAATTGCTTACAGAACTCCATGATATTAACCCCAGCAGCTCCTAAAGCAGGTCCAACCGGTGGCGACGGATTCGCAGCACCTCCCTTAACTTGTAGTTTAACTACCTTACTAATTTCTTTAGCCATTTTTTAAAAAATTTAACACAACTATCATTGGAAGCGACAGTTGTGATTATTATAGTGTAACAAAATTATACTTTTTCTACTTGCATAAAACTCAATTCTAATGGTGTTTTTCTTCCGAAGATTTTCACCATAACTTCGAGTTTTCGCTTTTCTTCGTTGATTTTCTCCACCGTACCATTGAACCCATTGAAAGGTCCATCAATAACTTTGATGGTTTCACCAACTGTAAAAGGTATTGATTGCGTATCAGTACTCACCGTTAACTCATCAACTTTTCCTAACATGCGGTTTACTTCTGACAATCTTAAGGGTACCGGCTCTCCACCTTTAGTTTCACCTAAAAAACCGATAACACTAGTAACTGATTTGATAATATGTGGTATTTCTCCAACCAAGTTCGCTTCTACCATTACATATCCAGGAAAATACACTTTTTCTTTAGTGATTTTTTTTCCATCTTTTACCGTTACCACTTTTTCAGTAGGAACCAATACTTGTGATACATAATCAGACATTCCTAATCTAGAAATTTCTGTCTCGATATACGCTTTAACTTTGTTTTCTTGCCCGCTTACTGCACGAACGACATACCACTTTTTCAAATTATTTTCAGTCATCCCCAGAAATTTACGCTTTCATCATGTTAAAAAATCTCTCTAATGCTTTTGCAAACATTTCATCTACTCCCCATGTTGCTAGAGCGAATAGTACTGAAAAAACAGCAACAACAATTGTTAAACGTTGAACCTCAGCCCATTCTGGCCAAGTAACATTTGACTTTAATTCCTCAAATGCCTCCGAAATGTAATCAACAACTTTTGCCATATAAATATTGTGTATTTTATTTTGCACGGGCGGAGGGATTCGAACCCCCATCAACGGTTTTGGAGACCGCTATTCTACCCTTGAACTACGCCCGTATGAAAGCCAGTAACCAGATTGGCTACCGGCTTTTAAAATATTTTAGTTTAAAAACTATAGGATTTCAGTTACCTGACCAGCTCCAACAGTTCTACCACCTTCACGGATAGCGAAACGTAAACCTACGTTCAATGCGATCTCGCTTAACAATTTAACTTCGATAGTTAAGTTGTCACCAGGCATTACCATCTCTACACCTGCTGGTAATGTAATAATACCAGTTACGTCAGTTGTACGTACGTAGAATTGTGGACGGTAGTTATTGTGGAATGGAGTGTGACGTCCACCTTCTTCTTTTTTCAAGATATACACCTCAGCTTTGAAGTGATCGTGAGGTTTAACAGAACCTGGTTTACAGATTACCATTCCTCTTTTAATATCTTCTTTTTGGATACCTCTTAACAAGATACCTACGTTATCTCCAGCTTCACCTCTATCAAGGATTTTACGGAACATCTCAACTCCAGTAATTGTAGAAGTTAATTTTTCAGCTCCCATACCAATGATTTCAACTGGATCTCCAGTGTTAGCAACACCAGTTTCGATACGACCAGTAGCAACAGTACCACGTCCTGTAATTGAGAATACGTCCTCAACTGGCATCAAGAATGGTTTGTTAACATCTCTTTCTGGCTCTTCAATCCAAGCATCAACAGCTTCCATCAATTCAATAATTTTAGGAACCCATACTGGATCATTATTCAATCCACCTAAAGCAGAACCTTGAATAACTGGACCATTATCTCCATCATACTCATAGAAAGACAACAAGTCTCTGATTTCCATCTCAACTAACTCTAACAACTCAGCATCATCAACCATATCCACTTTGTTCATGAATACAACGATTCTTGGAATACCAACTTGACGACCTAACAAGATGTGCTCACGAGTTTGTGGCATTGGTCCATCAGTAGCAGCAACAACAAGAATAGCACCGTCCATTTGAGCAGCACCAGTAACCATGTTCTTAACGTAATCCGCGTGACCTGGACAGTCTACGTGAGCGTAGTGACGGTTAGAAGTTTCATACTCAACGTGAGAAGTATTAATAGTAATACCTCTTTCTTTTTCTTCTGGAGCATTATCAATTTGATCAAATGATTTTGCTTGACAGTAACCTGCATCAGACAATACTTTAGTAATTGCTGCAGTTAATGTAGTTTTTCCGTGATCTACGTGCCCAATTGTACCAATGTTCAAATGGGGTTTCGTACGGGTAAAATTTTCCTTTGCCATTTTACTTAATTTTTAATCTTAGTTATATATTTATTTCAATTTCCTACTTAGAGCCAATGTCGGGATTTGAACCCGAGACCTCTTCCTTACCAAGGAAGCACTCTACCCCTGAGCTACACCGGCAGAATCCCTGATTAAGAAGTTTAGAGTATCACTACTCACCATCTGTAATCCTTTATTCTATTCTTGTGGGAAGAGCAGGATTCGAACCTGCGAAGGTTACCCAACGGATTTACAGTCCGTCCTCGTTGGCCGCTTGAGTATCTTCCCTACTTTATTATTAAATCGAATTATCAAACCAAACTTGACAAAACCAAGAGCCGGTGGAGGGATTCGAACCCACGACCTGCTGATTACAAATCAGCTGCTCTAGCCAACTGAGCTACACTGGCAATAATTAATAAAAAAGTCCGCTATTTCTAACGGACTGCAAATGTATAGATTTTATCTCTTATTCAAAACATTTTTACAAAAAAAAATAAATTAATTGTGAGATCTTATTTTTTCCTTTCTCTTAACCAGCAATCTTTCTAGTGATTCTGCCGATAAATCGACCGCTTCTTCAAATGTTTTACATTGTTTTTTAACCAAAAAATCATCTCCAGGAACATTAATCTTGACCTCTACTATTTTATTCTCCTTATCACTTGTTTTTTCCACCTTTAAAAAAACATCCGAAGATATTACTTTATCATAGTACTTTTCCAGTTTATCCATACGGGCATGAACAAAATCAACAAGTTTTCGGTCAACATTAAAGTTAACAGCATGAACATTTACCTTCATAATCAAAACATTTTATTGGGTTAAACATTTTGGAATTATTTATTATTTCTAGGATGCGCTTTACCATAGACATGCTTTAATTCTGCCAAACTTGAATTAGTATACACCTGCGTAGAAGCCAAACTAGAATGCCCTAATAATTCCTTAATTGAATTCAAATCTGCTCCATTATCTAACAAATGTGTAGCAAAGGTATGCCGCAGCACATGAGGACTTTTCTTTACCTTTTCGGAGACACTACTAAAGTACGAATTAATTGTTCTGTAGACAAAAGATTGACTTAATTTTAACCCTTTTGAACTCAAAAAAAAATACTCCCTATCTCTTACAATCTCTAAAGTCGCACGCAAATTCAAATACTTCCCAATAGCTTCCATAACACCCGGCAAAAGCGGCACCACTCTTTCTTTCCTTCCTTTACCCAAAACCCTCAACACTCCTTCCTCAACACTAACGTTTTGCAATTTTAATTCTATCAACTCGGTTTTCCGCAGACCCGTAGCATAAAACAGCTCTACCATTAAATAATTCCGAAACTCCTCAAAGCCCTCCCCCGTCTTCTCAACACCCAAACACTGCATCATTTCTTTTTCAGAAAAAGGCACCTGAATGCTTTTCTTTAACTTCAAAGCCCTATGCTTAACCAAAGGATCTTTTTCAATTTGTTTTGTTTTCAACAAAAACTTATAAAATGACTTCAAAGAAGCCACTTTTCGATTTACCGAATTGTTTGTCAATCCCAAATCGACCAAACTTACCAACCAATTACGGACATCTCTATAAACCACACGTTCCAAAACAACTGGAGGGTCTTGAACAAACAAAAACGATTCAAATTCAGACACGTCTTTACAATACGCCTTTTGCGTATGCAGAGAAAAATTCTTCTCCAAAAGAAGATAATCCCGAAATGCTATTATGTTATTTTTTTCCATAAAAAAACCGTTAGAATCAAAGTTAAAGAACTTTGATTACTAACGGTATTTAATTTTTAAAAAGATATTAGATATTCTCTATACTGTCTTTTAATTTTTGGATGTAAGCCGCTTTTTGAATTTTCATTCTATGCGTTACTGAAGGCTTAATAAAAGCTGTACGTGCTCTTAACTGACGAACAGTTCCAGTTTTATCAAATTTTCTTTTATAGCGCTTTAGTGCTCTATCAATATTTTCTCCGTCTTTAATTGGTATAATCAACATAATTTTATCACCTCCTTTCGTTAAGGCTGCAAAAGTATACATTTTTTTTAAACCACACTATACTTTGTTAAAAAAAATCAACACTTGTTTACCCTTTAAGTATTTCTCTTGCAATCACTAACTTTTGAATCTCAGTTGTCCCTTCGCCAATTGTACACAATTTAGAATCTCTGAAAAATTTTTCAACCGGAAAATCTTTGGTATAACCATACCCTCCGTGAATTTGAATTGCCTCAGTAGCCACTTTTACACACATTTCGGAGGCGTACATTTTAGCCATGGCCCCAATTTTAGTTACAGGACGATGCTCATTTTTCATGTAGGCCGCTTTATGTATTAACAATTCTGCAGCTTCTATTTCTGTTGCCATATCAACCAATTTGAACGAAATTGCTTGAAATTGCGATATCGGTTTTCCAAATTGCTGTCTTTCTTTGGAGTACTGCAAAGCTGCATTATACGCCCCTTTGGCAATTCCCAAGGACAAAGCTGCTATAGAAATACGCCCTCCGTCCAAAATTTTCATTGCTTGAACAAATCCTTCTCCAACTTCACCTAATCTATTCGCATCCGGAACACGGCATTGGTTAAAAATCAATTCAGCCGTTTCACTAGCCCGCATACCTAATTTATTCTCTTTTTTTCCCGAGCTAAAACCCTCCATTCCTTTTTCCAAAACAAAAGCAGTCATCCCTCTTGAGTCTCCTTTATCGCCGGTCCTAACAATAACCACTGCTATATCTCCAGAAATAGCATGCGTTATAAAGTTTTTCGAACCATTAATTACCCATGAGTCTCCTTCTTTGACCGCCGTTGTATTCATTCCTCCTGCGTCTGACCCGGTATTATGCTCGGTCAACCCCCAAGCACCTATAAACTGTCCAGTTGCTAACTTTGGCACCCATCTTTTTTTCTGCTCTTCGGTCCCAAACATCACAATATGATTAGTACACAAAGAATTATGCGCCGCTACCGACAATCCTATCGATGGATCAACTTTGGCTAACTCCTCAATAACCGTAACATATTCATGATATCCCAAACCTGCTCCACCATACTCTTGCGGTACCAAAACTCCCATATATCCCATTTGTCCTAATTTCAAAAACAAGTCTTTGGGGAAAATTTGTGCCTCGTCCCATTCCATTACAAATGGTTTGATATGTAAATTGGAAAAATCCCTAATCGTTGGGGCTATCAATTCTTGCATTTCGTTGTTATCAAAATTCATCGCAAAGGAAATTAGGTTAGTACTTCAAATATAAAGCAATTATTTTTGCCTTTTCTACTGGAAAATCTTTAATTTTTATCAAATCATCACTATTCTTGATATCACCATTCATACTTCGGTATATTACTATTTGTCTCGCCAAAGCATACCGGAAATAATAAAACTGTGACAATTCTTTCAAGGAAGCATTATTGATATCTATCAATTTCACCTGAGGCTGAACTTTGACTTCGAAATGTGTCTTTATATTTTCGATTACTTCAGGGCTCAAACCCCAAATATCATTGAGCTGCTCCATCGCAACAAACCCTCCTAACTGCTCTTTATGCTTAAAAATTCTAGCAGCTAAGGCATCGCCTATACCATAAATCTTTTTGATTTCTTCTAAAGTCGCTAAATTAATATCTCCTTTAGAAACCACTTTACGAGTAGCATCATCCCATTTTTTAGACAAAAAAGATGCATGCTCTTTTTTATTATTTACCCATTCTGGAAACTTAAAAAAAGGGGCTATTTTCTGTAACAGTTCATCAGATACCCCTGTTACTTGTTGAAACTCTGAAACAGAATTCACATAACGGTTCGACTTTCTAAAAGCATGCAATTTATCAATTTCCTGAATCGACATCCCTAATTTGTATCCTTTGTAATCTGAAATAAAATTTGGATTGAAGGGTGTCATTTTATATTGACTTACCTGCCCCTTTCCCTTAATTTCATCTATTTCAGCTTGAAGCGAAAGCCAATGCTTGTCTTCAACTAAGAAACTTCTACCAACTATAGTATCAATGTTCCAATAAAACAATTGAAGTACCACAATCAAAACTAACAGCAACAATACTCCATTTCGTTGTCCGTTAGTAAAATTAAGTTTCAATAATAAAGATTTCACAATATTCATGCTATTTCTATTTATAAAAAAACATTAACAAACCTCTAACACAATGCACAACACATCAAAGAAAAGTAATTTTAACTATTAAAATCAATTATATCCATAAAAAAACAAAAAAAGTCACAAATCGAATAAAAATGTTTTTCTTTTTTATAAAAAACAATACATTTGAGACCTAATAACAAAAAATTATAACAATGTCAATTTGGAGAGTTAAACCTGTATCTGCTTTTGAAGCTGATATGAAAAAAAGCGAATTAAAACGAGTTTTAGGAAAGTGGAGCCTTACTGCTATAGGAATTGGAGCCATTATTGGTGGAGGGATTTTCGTTCTCACGGGAACAGGAGCTTACAATCATGCAGGACCAGCTTTAGCCCTTTCTTTTGTTATCGCAGGTATAGCTTGCGTATTCGCTGCACTTTGTTATTCTGAATTTGCTTCAATTCTTCCTGTTGAAGGTTCAGCATATGCTTATGCTTATGGAACAATTGGAGAGATTTTTGCATGGATTATTGGCTGGGGTCTCATTTTAGAATATGCCATGGGATCCATGACGGTTGCCGTATCCTGGTCTGGATATTTTAACAAAATGTTAAAAATGTTTGGCATTCATCTTCCAGAATGGCTCACCACAGATCCGGCAAGTTATGCAGGGGATGGATTTTCTATGAATTTACCTGCATTTCTTATTGTCGTTTTTGTGATTTCACTGTTAATAAAAGGAACTAAAAAAGCTGCAACTGCTAACAATTTCATTGTTATATTAAAAGTATCGGCTGTTATTTTTGTAATTATTGCAGGTGCATTTTTTGTACATATCGAAAACTGGACACCATTCATTCCTGAAGTTCAAACTATTATTGTAGACGACAAACCACATCAAGCTTATGGTATAGGCGGAGTAATCTCTGGAGCTGCTGCAATTTTCTTTGCCTATGTTGGATTTGATGCCGTATCGACACAAGCAGGAGAAGCCATTAACCCTAAAAAAGACGTTCCTTTTGCTATCATTGCCTCATTATTGGTTTGTACTTTATTGTACATTTTAGTATCATTAGTATTAACTGGTATGATCAGTTACCAAGATTTTAACCCACTAGGAAAATATCCTGAAGCAATCAAAGCACCTGTAGCTTATGCTTTTGACATTGCCGGGCAAGCTTGGGCGGGTTACATCATTACAATTGCAGCTACTGTAGGACTAATCTCTGTACTTATGGTAATGATTATGGGACAATCAAGAATTTTTCTTGGAATGTCTAAAGATGGTTTAATTCCTTCTGTATTTTCTAAAATCAATCCAATATCAGGTACACCAAAAAACAACTTAATGATTTTAGGAACATTTATCGCGCTTGTTGCTGCCTTTACTCCTATTAGCAAACTTGCAGAAATGACCAGTTTTGGTACTTTATTTGCCTTTACTATGGTATGTATTGCTGTTTGGATCTTAAGAGTAAAACAACCGGGATTAGAACGTACTTTTAAAGTACCTGCATTACCTGTTATAGCGTTATTAGGTATTGCAATCAACACTTATTTAATGATCAACCTAAGCAAAGACGCTCAATTACTATCCTTGGGATGGTTGGTAATTGGAATTTTGATTTATTACTTATACGGCAAACGAAATTCAAAACTTAATCAAAAATAAAAAACAAAAAGCTCCAGAATCCTGGAGCTTTTTTTATACTTATAAATCAAAAACCGAAGATCTTTTAGCCCGCACTAAATCCTTTAAGCGTATCCAAAAGGCAATAGTCAAATAAAAAGCAAAGCCTAAACCAGCAGTAACAAAGGATAAATAAATAAAAAACAACCGAACATTAGAAACACGCATTCCTAATTTATCTGCTAACCTCGATGACACTTGAAAGCCATACTTTTCAAAAAAAAACTTAAGTGGTACTATTGTTGCCATATCCTATTTTTGGACTGTAAAAATACAAATTATCCTGAATTGCCATTTAAAAACCTCGGGGGTTTGAAAGCTATCCCACAACTTTTGATTTTGTCTCTAACAAATTGGCTCCTATACCACAATCCAAACACTTATTTTGATTACAATACTCGGTTTTGAGCTGTAACAAAGTTTGAGACTCATAGGCATTATTGACACTAACTCCAAAGGAGTTGAACTTTTCTAGCACTGCATTTTTCTCAGCATTCAATGAACTCATTAGAATCAAAAGACTTTCATCGATTTCTTTTCCCAGGTATTTTGCATAGGCAAACTGCATGGGGATTATGGTATTAATAATCAATAAATCTATAAAAGAAGCTGAAAGTTTTTTATGCTTTGCTTTACTAACTTTATCAAATTGATAATGTGTTTCCCAATAAGAAGAAGCGGATTTACTGAAAAATTGGTACAATGATTTTTGGTCAAAATTTTCGATTATTTTACCGAAAACATTCACGTCCTTACTGTATAGATTTGCAAGTTGAGAAAGTCTAATGGTTGCAAAATTATCTGGTCTGTGTTTAAAAAACTGAATTGGGGCAATCTTTGGTGGTTCTATAGAATACTTTTGCAGTAAATAATAATATCGAAATTGCAGATTTTTATAATAATTATCTTCTTTTTCGTTTTCCAACAAACCTCCTAATCCGAAAAACAATGCTTCGAGATTTTCTACTTCGTTGGCTTCTTTACGTATAATTGAAAATGGGATTGCTTCAGCAATTTTAAAAAAAGAATGCCCATTGCTGTTTAAACCAAAATTTTTGGCTAATACTTGAAAAAAAACGGCATCCCAATCATTTCTGGTGGCATCAAGTCGTTCAAATATAAACTGTGTTTTTCGTTCCAAACGTTCAAAAAACAATCGTTCTTGCCAGTTTGCCCATACAAACTCCTCAATATCCTTAATCTGATTTTCGCAGTTTATCCATGACTTTTGCCTCATTAATTGTTGGTAATTATGAAATAAATCTAAAGCGACATAATCTTGAAGAACTAAAACAGGGATTTCATTATTATTTGGGGCAAAGACTGCTACATCATGCTCCCATACTACATGTAATATAACATTATCATAGGCTGAATCTCGTTCGTGATGGTGTAAATACCAGTCTGATGACTTGACATGAATTTCTACATTGCCAGCCCATCTTTGGTTAGCAATAATAATTTGAGCATTAAAAAAATCTGGTCCAGAAGATTCGAGATACCTACCAGGATGTATCACTGTGACACACTCCCCTTCAGTTGTTTTTAATTGAAGAGCATTTAATTTTTGGAATTTCCAGATATAGTGCAAAAAGTTTTCTTTCATTTGTAACACCCCTTAACTCTAAGTAAACTAAGGTATTAAAAAAACAAATAAAAGTAAACTTATCGTAAAAGAAATAACTTGGCACAAGCTCTAGCATCAGAAAGCGCCTCATGATGTTGTAATTCTATCTGCATGATTTTGCAACAATCACTTAATTTTGTGGGTTTAATACCTTTAGCCTTGTAAATTTTCATGGTACATTCCCATTTAGGAGCAATGTATAAATCATTATAATTTAAATTATTGATCGCCATAGATTTGAATAACACATTGCGATCAAAACTTTCGTTATGAGCTACAAGTACTCGATTTTGTATTCTTTGTTGAATTTCCGGAAAAACTTCTAAAAAAGTTTTTGCATATCGAGTATCTTCTGGATAAATACCATGCACTGCAATCGTATAAGGATTGTAATTATTATTAGGCGGTTGAATCAACGAAACGAATTCGTCAACAATTTGGCCATTCTCAACAGTCACAATCCCTACCGAACACGGGTGAAAAGCAGTAGCTGTTTCAAAATCAATTGCAGTAAAAGTCATACGTTCATTTTACTTTATAGAACCTATAATATCATATTTAGTAATGATATGATGTTTCCCGTTTCCTAAATCAATCAATACCGCAGCATTTTCTCTTGTAAACAATTTAGAAACCTCTTCTATAGGTGTTCCTAGAAGCACAATTGGAAAGGGAGCCCCCATAATTTCACGCAATGGACGTTCCGCTGAGTTCTTATCATTTACATAACTCTGAAACAATAAAGATTCGTCTACAGAACCTACAAAACCGTTTACATCCACCACTGGAATTTGAGAGATTTTATAGTTACGCATGCGCTCAATAGCATGAGAAACCAACTCTTCTGTTCTGGCAATAATCAAAGGTTTGTCTATATGATCTTTGATTACGTCTTCAGCTTTGGTAATCTCGTCATCCAAAAATCCTCTTTCACGCATCCAATCATCGTTAAACATTTTACCAACATATCTACTTCCAGAATCATGAAATAATACTACAACAACATCATCTGGTTTAAAGTGTTCTTTGAGTTGTAACAACCCTTTTAAAGCTGCGCCTGCAGAGTTCCCAACAAAAATCCCTTCCTCCAAAGCGATTTTTCGGGTGTACACCGCAGCATCTTTATCGGTCACCTTGGTAAAACCATCAATTAAAGAAAAGTCAACATTTTTTGGTAAAATATCTTCGCCAATGCCTTCGGTGATATACGAATAAATTTCATTTTCATCAAAAATACCCGTTTCATGATATTTTTTAAAAACAGAACCGTAAGTATCTATTCCCCAAATTTTAATATTTGGATTTTTCTCTTTCAAATATTTGGCCACCCCAGAAATGGTACCACCAGTACCTACACCAACAACGAAATGAGTAATTTTCCCATCGGTTTGTTCCCAAATTTCTGGGCCTGTTTGCTCATAATGTGCTAAGGCATTTGATGGATTATCATATTGATTCACATACCATGAATTAGGCGTTTCTTCGGCTAGGCGCTTAGAAACAGAATAATAGGAACGTGGGTCGGTAGGTTCAACATCGGTTGGACAAACTACTACTTTGGCGCCCACAGCTCTAAGTATATCCATTTTCTCTTTGGATTGCTTATCAGAAATAACACAAATTAACTTGTACCCTTTAATGATCGCTACTAGTGCCAATCCCATACCAGTATTACCTGAAGTTCCTTCAATGATTGTACCGCCAGGTTGCAAACGACCATCTGCTTCGGCATCTTCTATCATTTTTATGGCCATACGATCTTTAACGGAATTCCCTGGGTTAAATGTCTCCACTTTCGCCAAAACCAAAGCTGGAATACCTGCCACAATCTTATTTAATTTAACTAATGGTGTATTGCCTATTGTGCCTAAAATATTCTCTGAGTAGTTCATAATTGTTACTATTAATTGAAAAAATTCCAAATTAAACCAAAGCGAAATGTAAAATCGCGGTAAGGCGTATTTGGTGCTGAAAAATAATTATTGGGTGAAAACAAAGCATTAAAATGTTCTGCTTTTAAATAGATACGTGTTCTTTGTATTTTGGCGTTGATAAAGAAATCAAGTAATGGAAAATTTCCGATTTTTTTATTCGTTTGAACAAAAAAGTCGCCAACAACAGGGTTATAATCATTGGCATAAAAAGAAGAAAAATAATTAAATACAAATCCCGTTTGCAAAAAAAGTGCTTTGTTCTTAAAAAATGAATCCGAAAAATAAATGGCATTTCGAAGCATCAAATCTGGAACATTTAAAACCGGCTGATTTTGATTAACCTTTTGAAAAAGCACCGTATTATCCAAACCAAATTTCCCGAAAGTAAATTCTCTTGAAGCTTTTATAGAAAAATAATTTATTGTCTGATCAAATTGTTTGGGGGACACTATCTGTTGGCGTAAAATTTGTTGACCACTTGTTGTGACATCAGAAAAATACAAATAATCGTTGATAACAGAATATTGTGCATCGATTGAAGCCCATTTTGTGGCAGCGTTTACAATAAAACTATTGGTTTTCTCGTTTTTAAAATCATTTGACCAGTTATAATTAACATAACTGGATTGATATAAATTAAAGTTGTTATTAGGTAATTTGTTTTTACTTTGGTAGCGCAATGTAAACTGATTTTCATCGTCTAATTCATAGACAACTTTAGCTTCTAAATCAGATAAAGATTGATTGGTAAGTGATCGGGCATACTGCAATTTTGCTTGCCACTTTTCTTTTGAATAATTGTATTGTCCTCCAAAACTGTTAATATTGTATTTGAGTGCACTTGGAATTACTCCCGAATTCAAAATTAAGATTTGATTATAATAAAAATTACTTCTAAAGTCATCTACAAAGAAATGAAAACGCCCTAATGTGGTATTTTCATAGACTAATCCAGCTTTATTATACATGGTATTGTAACGGGTTTGATCATTAATCCCTGAACTTATATAGGATTCACCAAACCGATTCACCAATGTACTTCCTACAAATGAAGAAACGGTAGCTTGATTGTATTCAAAAAATTTGTTCTCATAATTGAATTGATGCGTTAACAACAGGTTGTTTGCCCCTTTGGTTGGGTTTATTCGAAATTCATGATCCAAAAATATTCTACGTCCTTTTAAAAAGGATTTGGCATCCGTAAAAAAAACCTCAAGTCTTGCCCTATTGTCATAATTTGGATTTTCTCCTTCAAAATCCGAAAGCGTCGTTATTCCGCCATTTTCTCCGTTTAAAATATCTTGATAAGTATAATGCGCATTGGCGATGTATCTAAAATCTTTGCTATGATAGCTTGTTGTAAATCTAAAATTCCCAGTACTCGACAATTGATTAATATACCTTCCCAAGGAACGCAAACCTCGATAAGCAACAGAAAAATTCAAGTTTGGATTAACATTTACAGTAAAATAGGAATCCACAGATTGACCTTGTTCAATAGTCGTTTTAAAAAAGAGTTCTGTTACAGGCGTTGCCACAGAGGCATAACGAATTTGATTGGCTTCTAAAAAGTTAAAATGCTTGGCTTTAAATCCCATTTCAGGTAAAACAGTATGCGACACTAAACTATAATCAAGCGTGTTAAAAGGTTGTCCTTCATTAGGAAAAAGCAACAATCCAAAGTTGTCTTTGCGAAGAAAATTATGAGAATACTCTTTTCGAATGGTTAATGAAGTATCAATATAGGTCGTGTCTTTTTCAAGTGATATTATGCGATACAAATCAATGGTAGCCACTTTTGTCTTAGAGGTATCTTTTTCAACAGTTCTTTCTAATTGTGCAGGGCTTCTCCTTGGGGATTGAGAAAGTAATATAGATGGAAAAAGTAAAATAAAAAAAAGGATGGACGCTCTCATTGATTATTAGAAATAAACAGTCATTCAAAAGGCAAAGGTAAATTAATAATGTTTAAAAACGAAAACTATTAAAGATAGGAAAACATAAAAAAAACCGTCTCAATTATATGAGACGGTTTTAAATTTAAATTAAACAAACACTTTACTACCAGCCAGGATTTTGTTGAGCGGCTAAAGTTGGATTGTTATTTGTTTCCAAAAGTGGAATAGGCCATAAAATTCTAAAATTAGAACTTGGAATTGCTTGCTCTCCAAAAGGACCAGCGAATGGAGTTCCTAAAGTAAACATAGATGCAGTAACCGCTCCATTACCAACTTTTGCAGGGATTCCGTCAATAGGTGCAATATCGTCATTTTGTAAACGATGAATATCAGACCATCTTCTTCCTTCCATTAAAAACTCAATTCTTCTCTCTTTTAGTATAGCTTTTACTAAGTCTGCTGCAGTTGCAAAAGACGTAGCTGTATAAGCTTGAGTTGCAGGGTTAGCAAGAGCTCTGTTTCTTACACTATTTAACAAAGTTAAAGCTCTAGTTAAATCTGGCGAAGATTTTCTAGCTAAAGCTTCAGCCATATTCAAAACAACTTCAGCGTAACGAATTACTGGTGCTGCATCAGATAATCCAGTTCCATCTTTGTATTTATTTGTGTATTTGATACCAGCTACTGTTTCTACCATAGAACCTTCCGCTCTACGTTTATCATCAGCTAACCAGCTTGGATCTCTCCAAATGATTGGACTAATACAAACTAATCTTCTAGTTTTGTATTGAGAAGGCAGAGCACCATTTGGTCCTGGATTTTGTCCAGAAGCTTTACCATGTTTTATAGAAAAGATAGACTCTGAATTAGATAAGTTTGTATCTGTATTGAAAGGTCCATCAGGTTGAGCCGTTAGAGCTATACCTGTTAAAGTTTTAGATCCTTCAGCAATTACTTTATCCCAATTTCTTTGGTGCAAATACACTCTTGTTTTGAAAGCGATAGCTGCATTTTTAGTAGCTAAACTTTTATCTGAAGTTTGACTAATTTTAGCTTCGGCTTCATCCAAATCAGCTAAAACTTTAGAATAACACTCAGCAACAGTATTTCTACCTTTTGTTAAATCAGCATCAACTTCAGCTTGAGTATCAATTCCAACTTCTCTGTATGGAATACCTGGATGATTTGCCGTTGCAGTGAAATTATAAGGTCTTGCAAAATAAGTTAGCAATTCGAAGTGTGTAATTGCTCTTAAAAATTTAGCTTGCCCAATATAATCGTCTCCAACTGCTTGAGTAATTACACCATTAGCAACGGCTTTGGTTACCCCTTCAATTACTAAGTTACAACGATTAATCAAACGGTATCCATCTACCCAATAATACACATTATTTGCAGTACTTTGATCAGACGTAGCTTGATAAGTAAATTGATAGAACGCAGCAATATTTACTACATCTTCACCTCTGTTATCTCCTTGTTGAACAAAAGCTGCCCCCCATAAATACCCTCTTCCTCCGTTAGGATCTGTAGTGTTGTATTGCCCTAATTGGGCTGCATTATACATTCCAGCTACTGATAGCTTAATCAATGAAGGAGTAGAATACGAAACTTCATTTGAAATATTATTTACTGGAGACAAATCCAACAATTTATCTTCATCACAGGAATGCATTAAAAATGCCAATAACAGTACGCTTGTTAGTTTTATATATTTTTTCATAATTTTTTACAAGTTAACATTAATACCCACTGAGAACACTTTGGCACGTGGTGTACCATTTAAATCTACACCAAATGTTTCCATCTCAGGATTAATCCCTTTGTAATCAGTAATAATCAATAAATTTTGAGCTTGAAGATAAACTCTGAATTTTTCTAATTTCAATCTATCAATCACAGATTTTGGGAAACTATAACCTAAAGAAACATTATCTAAACTGATGAAATCACCATCTTCAACAAATCTTGTACTAGCAGCACTTGCTAAATTGATAAAGTTACCTCTTGCAGCCCACAATCTTGGAGTAACCCCGTCTCCAGGATTGTCCACACTTTGCCATCTGCCTAAAATTTCAGTACTGTTATTGTTCAAATCTTGGTTTAAAAGATCTCTTCTTGTAGAGTTGAATACTTTATTTCCTCCACTAAAACGAACTAAAAATGTAAAATCAAGATTTTTATAATTCATTGTAGAACTTACCCCTCCAAAATATGTTGGCAAAGTATTTCCTAAAATTTTTCTATCCGTTAAAGCTAAAGAAGAAGGTGTAGAAACATTAGTTGGATTTGCAGGATCAAACGCTACATAGGTTTGAGTTGCAATGTTGCCTTGTACTAATGAACCATCAGCTTTAACATAAACAGGGTTTCCGTTTGAAGGGTTCACACCCCAATATTGAAATCCAAACAATGCATTTGGAGACTCCCCTTTTCTGATAATAATGTTTGGGTTAATGTTAATGTCAGAAGAAGATCCACCAACAATATCAGCATTATTACTAGGCAATGAAGTTACGATACTTTTTTGTAACGTTAAATTAGCATTAACATTCCAGTTGAAGTTTTCGGTATTGATTACATTAGCTTCAACCCCAAATTCCAAACCTGTATTACGCATTGCTCCAATATTTTTAGCAATTCTATTATTAGGCACACCTAAAGAAGGCGCTACAGGAACATTTAAAATCATTCCATCAATATCATTTCTGAAATAATCAAATGTAAGTTTGATTTTGTTGTTCAACAATCCTAAATCAGCACCAAAATCAAGTTTTTTACTTGCTTCCCAACGTAATTCATCATTACCAAATTGCGTATATCCAATACCGTTTGTAGTAGCATACTGAGAAGCTGAAGTTAATCCTAAGTAAGGGAAGTTACCAATCTCGGTATTACCTACTTCAGAATAAGAAGCTCTTAATTTCAAATCAGAAACATATTCTTTAATTCCAGACATGAACTCTTCATTAGACACTGTCCAACCTCCAGAATAACCTGTAAAGTTGTTCCATCTAGTTTTTGGACCTAATTTTGAAATACCATCACGTCTGATAGATCCTTGTAAGAAATACTTTTGCTTATAGTTATAAGAAAGCCTTCCAATATATGAGATAATTGAATTTAAACCGATACCTCCAGTAATAGCTTGTACTCCAGAACCACCTGTTACGATATTTTGATTGTAAAAATTATCCGCTAAATCTGTTCCAATAGCTTCAAAAAATTGATTTTTCTCTTTTTGATATTCAGCTACAGCAGTTGCTGAAACATTGTGATCCTCTGCAAATGTTTTGTTGTACGAAAGGATGTTTTGAAGATTCCATCTCAAAGAATTTGAATTACTGTTTTGAGCTCTACCATTTGTAGATCTTCCATCTCCATGAAGAGGATCCCAGTATAAAAACCCACCAGTAATAGCATTATCAGCACTTGCTTGAAATCTATAGTTCAAGTCTTTAGTGATATCTAAAGCTGCAAAAGTGTTGATTAAAATCCTTTGAATATTTGAATTTTGAATATTTTTATCAAGTGCATAAACCACATTAGTCAATTGTGAACCAACTGGTTGTAAATTATCCCATTGACCAACTTGGTTTAAAGCAATATTAATATTATACCCTGTTGGATTTTTTGGATCATAAATTGGAATATTTGGTAACTGACGTATAGCGTTGAAAATATTACCTGAAATAGAATTTCTTCCAGTATTTAAACCAGAATAATCCGTTTTCGTTAAAGCAACATTACCACCAAAAGACAATTTATCGTTTACTTTATGCTCTATATTTGTTCTAAAGCTGTAACGAGCCATTTCGTTCGATTTAGCGATACCATCTTGATCAGTATATCCAAGAGACAAGAAGTATTTAGTTTTTTCGTTACCTCCACTTACAGATAAATTATGATCAACTTGTACAGCACCATCTCTTAACACTGCACGTTGCCAGTCAGTATTGTAAGCATTACCAGCTGCCCAAATTGGTTGCGCTCCATTAGTTCTTTTTTCATTCGCAATAGTTAAAAACTGAGATGTGTTTAACAAATCAAATGTTTTAATCGGAGATGCAAAACCAACAACTGAACTAAAACTTACTTTAGCATTTCCAGCTTTACCTTTTTTGGTTGTAATTAAAATTACTCCATTTGCCGCTCTAGAACCATAAATAGCTGTAGCCGCACCATCTTTTAAAACTTCAAAAGATTCAATATCATTTGGATTGATATCTCCAAGACCATTGGCGTTTGCATAACCACCAACATCTCCAGAATAAATTGGCATACCATCTACAATGTACAATGGAGAAGTACCTGAAGAAATCGAAGCAACTCCACGAATTCTAACTACAGGCGCTTGTCCAATAATCCCTGTAGGCGCAGTTACTTGCACCCCAGTAGAACGTCCACCAAGTAAACTTTCGAAACTAGGAGAAACAAGTCCTTTGATCGCGTCTCCTTTTATCTGAGAAATAGCACCCGTTACATCTTTTTTCTTTTGAGTTCCGTAACCGATAACCACAACCTCTTCTAAATTTTGCGCATCATCACTTTTTAATTTAACATCAATAGTAGTCGAAGCTCCTACTGTTTTTCTTTCAGTATTCATTCCTAAAAATGAAAACACAAGAACATCACCTTGTTTTGCTTTGATAGCATAGGTTCCATCAAATCCGGTTTGTACTCCAGTTTTGGAACCACTAATTACCACGTTTACTCCTGGTAACACTCCAGTTTCATCAGTAACTGTACCTGTAATAGTTTTCTCTTGTGCGAAAACTAACTGCATGGACATAGCCACAAGCAAAGAAAAAATCCATTTGAATTTTGATCTCATATTATTTTTATTTGAATTAGTTGTGACAAAAATCATAATTAATTCTTAATTCACAAAAAAAACGCAGACATATTTGCTAACGAAGTATTAACTCAATCGCTACACAATTGTTAAATAAATACTCAATCATTCCTTTTTTCTATATATAATTTACAATTCTTTAATGAAAAAATGTATTTTTGTTAAAAAATACCAAATGCTTCATACTTTCCATTTAACAAAAAATTTCGAATCCGGTTGTGATGAGGCAGGAAGAGGCTGTCTAGCGGGGCCTGTAACGGCATGTTCTGTAATCCTTCCTTTACATTTTAATCATGAATTACTCAATGACAGTAAGAAAATAAGCGAGAAAAGTCGAGAAAAGCTTAAAGAAATCATAGAAAAAGATGCAATTTCATTTGCGATTAGCCATATTCTACCTAACGAAATTGATGAAATTAACATTTTGAACGCTTCTATTAAAGCCATGCAACAATGCGTCGTGCAACTTGACCCTAAACCCGAAGCTGTAATAATTGACGGAAACGCTCCTTTTATACCCAAAAAAGGAATCATTACTAAAGGTGTGAAAATATTTTCTGTGGAGGAAATTGAATTTTTACAATCGCTACCTAATGCCAGTATCATTAAAGGTGACGGAAAATACAAGAGCATTGCTGCTGCTTCAATATTAGCCAAAACCTATCGTGATGCCTACATGGATCGTATTCATGAAGAATTTCCTATGTACAATTGGAAAAAAAACAAAGGTTACCCAACAAAGGAGCACAGAGAAGCCATAAAAAAATATGGAGTCACCAAATACCATCGTTTGAGTTTTCAGTTATTACCCGAACAACTCAAATTAGATTTATAAACGCAACTTATTACACGCTTATCAAGGTCGCTTCGAACAGAGAGGAAAAATGTTTTTTAATTTTAAGCTTCACCTCTTCTTCATCTACTTTTTCAACCCCCAACTCAACATTTAATGACGTTACTGCTTTTCCTCGGATACCACACGGGATAATATTATCAAAATACCCCAAATCAACATTTACATTCAAAGCAAAACCATGCATGGTTACCCAGCGCGAAGCCCTTACACCCATAGCACATATTTTTCGTGCAAAAGGAGTACCAACGCCCAACCACACTCCTGTTTCGCCTTCACTTCGACCACACACTAGACCATATTCATTTAGCGTTAAAATAATAGCTTCTTCCAACAATCGAAGGTATTTATGTATGTCTGAAAAAAAATTTTCTAAATCCAATATAGGATAACCTACAATTTGTCCCGGCCCATGATAGGTAATATCGCCGCCACGATTGATTTTGTAAAAAGTAGCGCCTTTTGCTTCGAGTTGTTTTTCAGATAAAAGCAAATTACTGTAATCACCACTTTTCCCTAGTGTGTAAACGTGTGGATGTTCAACAAATAAAAAATAATTAGGTGTAGGCAAATGGGTGTTTTCACGTCGATTCTGAATTTTCAAATCTACGATACCCTTAAATAATTCCTCTTGATATCCCCAAGTTTCCTTGTAATCTTTGACACCTAAATCCTGAAGTTGGATATTTTTATTCATTTTCGACTTTGTTATAGAAAAACAATTCTTTTTTCTGTAAAAATTAATGCTCAAAGGTAAAGCTTACATTCTTTCTTCACAATACTCTCTACAATATTATCAGATGCATCAATAGCCAAATTAGGACTCTTTGATCTGAAACTTTTGCTGTAGCTCATGATTACTTTACATTTAAAAAAGAATATTACTTACAAAAATCTTTATTTCTGTTTGAAATAATAAACAACTTACCTCAAAATAAAATATTTTTGTACTCCCTAACCTACACAAATACTAGTATTATGAACTTAAAATCAAAAGCATCTAGTTTCATTGCTATAATTATGGCTTTTTTAGTCCTGAGTTGCGAAACTGATGTAATCTACAAAAACTACCAACCCAATTATTTGTCAAGCCTTGATGCTACACAGTTACCTTCTGGCAACCACCCCATGACACTCTTTGAAGACAATGAAGATCCCTCAAAAATGTACAACAAGAGTGACCGTTGGTTCCGTGTAAACGAACCATTACAAATCATACAAAAGGGAAAAGATTCCATTCAAATTTCACTATACTCTCCTATTGGACTTACAGATGTGAAAGTATATGCGAAGCTAACGAATTACGACAAAAAATTTGTCCTCTTTCATTTTTCTAAAATACCTGCATTTCATAGGTCTGTTCATCAAATACCCCTAGTAGCAGGCAAAAACGACTATCTGTTAGAAAACGGGAATACCGTAACCATCGACAAAATTGAAGGTTTTTCATCAGGGGCAATTACCTTCTCATTAGCTTCAACTGATCCTTTGTTTGCAAAATTCAACAAAATAAAATCCAAACATTTAGTACAATTTCATGATGGATACCACATCAATGAATTAGGGAAATTCCTCCCTATGAATCCCGTTTTGGCCAAAGAAGCCATAACAATGATTATCAATTATGCCTACGCTTTAAGTCATCCACTTTATTACAATACTTTTATCAACTTTGATCAATATAAAAAGGAACAAGCAACTTTGGCAGGAACAACAGTTAATGGAGCATTAGATTGGCATGGCAACGCAGATGATTCAAACGGGGTTTATGATTACTATACCAAAGAAGAAATCGAAAAAATATATTGGAACTACCTTGATAGTCGAACATTGTATATGGCTATGGTTGGTGGTGCTGCTGCTTTAGGCGGTGGTCCTCTAGCCTCTCAATGGGAATCAGGGTACATCACTGGTCATTGGGTAGGTGAAATGTCGGTTTGGTCTCACGAATTCTCACACCACATTGGATTCAGCCACAGTAGTAATTTAGCCAATAGCGGTGAAGGTGGCGGACAACAGGAAATGCTAGCCAACTTATATAAATATTTAATTTACATCAATGACCTTCCCTTTACCGACCCTGAAATTTTAAAAAGTTGGACCAAAATTGATTATTTAAACAAAAAAGATTACAAAAAACCCATTTTCACTATTAAACCCAACAACCCCTTCTTGTTGAAATACAAAGGAGAAGGAAAATGGAACTAATATTCGCTAAAGCAATGAAAAACGTATACATCCTCTCCTTGTTACTCCTTTTGACAAGCTGTTCTAAAGATACTTTCGAAAACTTTGAACCTACTTATTACACACATTATTATTTAAGCAATGAAACTGCTATAGCTCCCCAATCAATTCCAGGTGGCAACGGCACTCTAGATGCTAACGCTATAGCTATTGCCAGCAACAAACTTTACGTTTGCAATGGTGATGTGCTGGAAATTTTTGACGCCACAACTTTAGCCCATAGTAGTACGCTTAAAAATTACACAAAAGGCAGCGTTTCTATACCATTGACTAGATTATCTTCTATCTCCATAGATGAAGGCCGTATATACTTGGGTAGTATCGATTCAAGAGTTTTTGTATTGGACGAAAAAACATTAACTGGTATCAACACTATTGGAAACGGACAATGGTGGCAAACCTTTGTTCATGTTTTCGGACTAAAAGCAAAAGATGGTTTCCTTTTTGTTAAAGAAAAAAACACTACTATTAAAGTATTTCAAACAACTCAAATCACCGAAACCAGTTCTTGGAATTTGGCACCAATTGCCAAATTGAACACCCTAAAAGGCACAACCGAAATCTACTCCATGGATATTGCCAATGGTAATTTGATTGTGGCAGGAAGAAATGCTAATGGTTTTTTGCATTACAATCTTGCTGACATTACTAAAAACGCCACCAATTCATTAACCATACCCATTTCGCCCACAACAACACCCTTAACAGGCAACAACCCCATTTCTGTTACCTTTACTAATGATTGGGCCATAACCACCGAAAACATTAACAACATCAACCATATTCGATTGTACTCTAAAAATGCATTTCTAGATCAAACCTATAGCCCATTTATAAACAGCACCGACATCATGGGACAAGAGCCTTTTACAAGCATTTCCAATTGCGCCCTTTTAGACAATCGTCTATTTGTAGCCGATAACGCCAATCAAAAAATTAGAGTTTTAAAGATTAATAAAGTGACAATTGCTGAACAAAAATAACCCTACGCCCATTCAATTTTGAAAAATTCGAGTCAATTTAGATCAAAAAACAAGGTTTGTTTGTACATTAATACAAAACAGCAATTTCAATAATTTAAAAATCTGCTTTCTTTTCATATCTTTGCGCACTTAAAATTCAGAACAAAATGGCCTTATCAGAACAAGAAATTATCCGAAGAGAAAAACTACAAAGTTTACGTAATCTGGGCATTAACCCTTATCCTGCACAACTTTTTCCTGTAAATCATACTTCAAAGCAAGTAAAAGAAAGCTTTGAAGAAGGCAAGAAAGTAATCGTAGCAGGACGTTTAATGAGTGTTCGTGATCAAGGAAAGGCTTGTTTTGCAGAATTACAAGATAGCGAAGGACGTATTCAATTGTACGTAAATCGTGATGTTTTATGTCCAGAAGAAGACAAAACGCTATACAATCAAGTATTTAAAAAATTAACCGACTTAGGAGATTTTATAGGAATTGAAGGAGAATTGTTTACTACCAAAGTAGGCGCTCAATGTATTCGTGTGGATCATTTTACTTTTCTAAGTAAAACCTTGCGTCCATTACCTTTGCCAAAAATAGACGAAGAGGGGAAAATTCACGATGCTTTCAACGATGCCGAGCTGCGTTACCGTATGCGTTATGTGGATTTGACCGTAAACCAACACGTAAAAGAAACCTTTATTAAAAGAACCAAGTTGTTCAATGCCATGCGTACGTTTTTTAACGACAAAGGCTATTTAGAAGTAGAAACTCCTGTTTTACAATCCATCCCTGGTGGTGCAGCAGCGAGACCTTTTATTACGCATCACAACTCTCTAGACATTCCATTGTATATGCGAATTGCCAACGAATTGTATTTGAAAAGATTAATTGTTGGAGGATTTGATGGGGTGTACGAATTTTCTAAAAATTTCCGAAACGAAGGAATGGACAGAACCCATAATCCTGAATTTACCGCTATGGAAATTTATGTAGCCTACAAAGACTACAACTGGATGATGGAATTTACTGAGCAATTATTAGAATATTGTGCAACAGCAGTAAACGGAACAAGCGAAGTAACTTTTGGCGAGCACACCATAAATTTCAAAGCGCCTTATGCTCGTGTAACCATGACCGATGCTATCAAGCATTTTACAGGTTTTGATATTTCTGGTAAAAGCGAAGTTGAATTGTATGAAGCGGCTAAAGGAATGGGCATAGAAGTGGACGAAACAATGGGTAAAGGAAAATTGATTGACGAAATTTTTGGAGCAAAATGCGAAGGAAATTATATCCAGCCAACGTTCATTACTGATTATCCAAAAGAGATGTCGCCATTGTGTAAAGAACACCGCGATAATCCTGAATTAACAGAGCGTTTCGAGTTGATGGTTTGCGGAAAAGAAATCGCGAATGCCTATTCAGAATTGAACGACCCAATTGACCAAAGAGAACGTTTTGAAGACCAAATGCGTTTGGCCGAAAAAGGAGATGACGAAGCCAACGGAACTATAGACGAAGATTTCTTGAGAGCTTTGGAATACGGTATGCCGCCAACTTCAGGTTTAGGAATTGGAATGGACCGTTTGATGATGTTCTTGACCAATAATGCTTCCATTCAAGAAGTATTATTATTCCCTCAAATGCGTCCTGAAAAAAAACAAGTACATGTAGAATTATCAAATGACGAAAAAATCATCCTTAACTTGCTTCAAGCAAACGACCAACAAATGGAGTTAGGATTATTAAAAATAAAATCAGAATTGAGTGGCAAAAAATGGGACAAAGCCATGAAAAACCTCTCCGCACTTGGCATGACCGAAGTTGTGGTTGATGGCGATGTAAAAGCTTGCCGATTGAAGGAGTAATCTTTTCTTAATCATAAAAAACAAACCCGATAATATTTCATTATCGGGTTTTGTTTTTTCAAGAGATTAAGAATTTACTTTTTAACTACTTTAATGTGTTTGGATTTCAACCCATTGTCCTTAGCATATTTTTGCAATTGATTTCCACATTCAATCACTCGATCCGAAGATAATATGGTTGCACCATTAGCCACTAATTTATAATATAAGGCTTCTCCATTAGCAGCAGCACTGCGGTCAAGGTTACCCATAGTTCCAACAATAGAACTAATTTTTCGGCTATTTAGGTAATTATAGATCTCAGGTTTTGGCTCAGACACACCTACAAAAGCCACCATTTTTTCGACTTTTACGCCCATAGCTTCCATACGCTCAACATCTTCTTTTCCTCTTGCAGAAACAGAAAGCATCAAATCTGGAGCTAAACGAGCCACCTCAGCCGCTTGATTGGCATTATACGTAATAATAACCGAATAGGCCTCAGCTTTATTGCGACGCACAGCGTCGATTACTTTTTGCATTGGAACCCCTTTCTTAATGTCCAAATTATAAATCACCTTGCCCTTTCCCCATTGTAAAACTTGATCAAGTGTTTCGATTTTATAGGGTGTAACTTTACCTTCGGTATCCTTTAAATTAAAAGCTTGGAGTTCGGCATAGGTGTAATTACCAATCAAACCCGTTCCTGTGCTGGTTCTATCCAATTTATCATCATGCATCATTACCAAAACCGAGTCTTTGCTTAAGGCGATATCCGTTTCAATTATTGAAGGATTGTGCTGTATCGCATTTTGAAAAGTAGCGGTACAATTTTCAGGAAAACAAGACATTGGCCCTCCACGATGCGCACTTACTAATGGATACGACTTCTTGGAATAAGTCATGAATTTTTGTAATTCTTTAATGGAATTAAACTTTAATCTGAATTCTTTTTCCTGAGCTTGCAATTGAAAAACCAGAAAAAGAAGACACAATAAATGCAATCTATTTTTCATCATTTCTATTTTAGTTTCAAAAGTAATTATTAGAATCCCCTAAGCTTGCCATATTAAAAAAACTTTAAGATATAATTCACAGATTAAGTTATCAACAATTGCCGGAGGATAATTCAGCAAACCCAACAAATTCAACCCTTAAGAATCTTTTTTAATGGAGAATAAAAAAAGTCAAAAACTGACAAATATCAGTTCCTCTGATAGGCTTTAGCGGTAACATTGCATCATACGAAAACAAATTCCAACACAAAAATACTTTACTGATTTCAAGTTGTTTACCCAAAACGATTTGGATTTTTTTGCGTTGTAAAAAAAATTATGGGCACAAAAGCCCACCCTAGGAACTAACATATTTTTAACAACCTTTTACAATTAAAATTTTCAAAATCATGGAAAAATACGTTATCAAACGAAATGGAGAATACAAACCATTTGAAGCATTCAAAATCAAAGATGCTATTGAAAAAAGTTTTAATAGCGTACATCAACCCATTGACGAACTTGCCATAGTCAAAACTATGGAAGCCTTGGAAACTAAAACCACTTGGGCTGTTGAAGAAATACAAGACTGCATCGAAAAAGTGCTTTTTGAAAGCAAACATTTCGATGTAATGCGTTCTTTTATGTTGTTCAGACACACTCGAAAGTTACAAAGAGAACATATTGAAGGACTCAACGAAGACACTACCTATGTAGACAGTACCCAAACGATAGAAGAATACATTCACCAAACCGACTGGCGAATCAATGCCAATGCCAACACCTCGTACTCCAATGCAGGCTTAGTAAACAATGTAGCTGGAAAAATCATTGCCAACTATTGGCTAGATAAAGTGTACACCAAAGAAGAAGGCTACGCTCACAGAAACGGAGACGTTCACATTCACGATCTAGATTGCTTGACAGGATATTGTGCAGGTTGGAGTTTGAGAGTGCTTTTAAACGAGGGATTCAATGGCGTTCGCGGACGTGTCGAAAGTAGACCTCCCTCTCATTTTAGAGAAGCGCTTGGCCAAATGGCCAATTTTCTTGGCATTCTTCAAAGCGAATGGGCCGGCGCACAAGCCTTCAGCTCCTTTGACACCTATTTGGCTCCTTATGTATTCAAAGACAATTTATCGTTTGATGACGTTTTAAAAGCCGTACGTAGTTTTGTCTATAACTTAAACGTGCCAGCACGTTGGGGACAATCGCCTTTTACCAATATCACCTTAGACTGGGTGGTACCCGAAGATTTGAAAACACAAATCCCAACCAAAAAAGACGTACACTTTTTCGAAAACGAAACGGGAACCGACCTTTTAGAACGGGCCAAAGCGAGAGGTGTGAATGCATTAAACGAATTACGTTACGAACATTTCCAACCCGAAATGAACCTCATCAACAAAGCGTATTATACCGTAATGACCGAAGGTGATGCTAATGGACAACCCTTCACTTTCCCTATCCCAACGGTAAACATTACCGAAGAATTTGATTGGGACGGAGAAAATACCGAATTGTTATTTGAAAATACCGCCAAAATCGGTTCTTCCTACTTCCAAAACTTCATAGGTAGCCAGTATGTGCTTGACGAAAACGGAAACAAAGAAGAAAACCCAAATGCCTATAAACCCAACGCCGTTCGAAGCATGTGTTGCCGTTTACAATTGGATTTACGCGAATTATTAAAACGTGGAAACGGACTTTTCGGTAGTGCCGAAATGACCGGAAGCATTGGTGTGGTAACCATCAATATGGCCCGCCTAGGCTATTTATACAAAGGCAACAAAGCCGGATTAATCGAACAATTGGACCGTTTATTATATCTTTCGAAATCAACTTTAGAAAAGAAAAGAGTCTTCATTCAAGAAATGTACGACCGTGGCTTGTTCCCATACACCAAACGCTATTTGTCCCATTTCCGCAACCATTTCTCCACCATTGGCGTAAATGGTATGAACGAAATGATTCTCAATTTTACCAACAACACCGATACGATTACAAGTCCAACGGGGATCGAATTTGCTGGCGAAATTTTGGAACACATCCGTAATCGCATGAAAGAATTCCAAGAAAGTACTGGTAACTTGTACAATCTCGAAGCTACACCTGCCGAAGGAACCACTTATCGATTTGCCAAAGAGGACAAAAAACGCTTTGCCGATATCATTCAAGCTGGACAGGGCGACAATATTTATTACACCAATAGTTCTCAAATCCCAGCCGATTATACCGAGGATCCGTTCGAAGCCCTTTATTTACAAGATGGCTTACAATGCAAATACACCGGTGGAACCGTGTTACACTTGTACATGAGCGAAAAAATCAGCTCTTCCGAAGCTTGTAAACAATTCGTCAAAAAAGTAATTTCCAATTTCAAATTGCCCTACATCACCGTAACCCCCGTATTTAGCGTTTGCCCCGTACACGGTTACTTGAATGGCGAACACGAATATTGCCCAAAATGTGACGAAGCTTTAATTCAAGAAAAAGAAGCACAATTAGCAAATTAAGGAGCGGCAATCAATAGGCATTTTCAGCCCACATCGTCCCGCTCTTCGCTACAATCCCCGCCGAAAAAAGCGGGGGATTTTCACTGCGATCGGGGCTAAAGAGCCACAAAGTGCACTTTTGGAAACATCCAAAAACTTTAAACCTTAAACTTTAAACAATCTAAAACCCTAATACAATGAAAACACATCCCATTCTAGAGCAACATCCAGAACGCAGAACCAAATGTTTAGTCTACACTCGTGTGATGGGCTATCACCGTCCTGTAGAAAGTTTTAACATTGGTAAAAAAGGAGAACACAAACAACGCACCCATTTCAATGAATGCAAGTGCTAGCACACCCATTTACAGTATAACACCTTTTACCTTACTAGATTATCCGCATCAGTCGGCCTGCATCCTTTGGTTTGCAGGCTGCAACATGCGATGCCTGTATTGTTACAACCCCGAAATCGTGTTGGGAAAAGGAAAACTCAGCTTTCAACACGCCCTAGATTTTCTACAAACTCGAAAAAACCTACTCGATGCTGTAGTCTTTAGCGGTGGCGAATGCTTATTGCATAAAAAGAGTATCGAGTTCATTGCAACCGTCAAAAAAATGGGATTTCTAGTCAAAATTGACACCAACGGCTCTCAACCCAAAGTACTCCAAACCCTTATCGACCAACAAACCATTGATTATGTCGCATTGGATTTCAAAGCCATGCCCAATACTTTCGAAAAGATAACCCAATCGGATTTGTTTGCTCCTTTCGAACAATCGCTCGATTTGTTGCTTCACCTTTCCGTACCCTTCGAAGTACGCACCACCATCCACTCTGAGTTAATCTCGAAAGAAAACCTTCGAGACATGGTTAATTTTTTGGAACAAAAAGGCTATCAAGGCAAGTATTACCTACAGTATTTTGTCAATGACGCGCCCACCATTGAAAAAATGGGCTATTCACAACGAGAAATCAACGTAGAAGAATTATCGACCGCAACGATCCAATTAGTAATTCGGAATTAAAATCACCCCCCAATCTTAATCATGCTTCTATTCTGAGAGAATAAATCGGGATTTTGAAATTTGGCATCATTGTCCATACCGCCGCGCATCGCGTGTTTGGACTTGATGTTTTCATAAATAAGCGGTTCGATGGGGTTTCCCGCTCTCAGGGTCGGCAACAAGGCAGTTTCTGAATTGGAAAACAAGCAATTTTTTAGTTTTCCGTCGGCAGTGAGGCGAATGCGGTTGCAGGTGCTACAAAACGGGTTCGTAACCGAACTAATAATCGAAAAACTTCCTTTAAACCCATCTATTTTATAATTCTTAGCGGTATCGTTGGGCTGGTCTTCTATTCGGAGCAATTGGGTTTCCGAATAAACCGAATGCACTTTTTGTAAGATTTCGGCATAAGAAACGAGTTTTTCTTTATTCCATTGATTGCCATCGAAAGGCATGAACTCAATAAAACGAATTTGAAGCTTTTGTGCTTTGGTCAATGCAATAAAATCCAAAATTTCATTGTCATTAAAACCCTTAATAAGCACCACATTCAATTTGACTTGAAACTCATTTTGCTGCAACAATTCAATGTTATTCCATAACTGATGAAAAGAATCCCTGCGAGTAATAGTTTTGTATTTATCTTTTTGCAAAGTATCAATACTTACATTCAACGCTTTTATTCCAGCTTTTTTAAACGTTGGCTTAAAATCGTGTACCAAAAGTCCGTTAGTCGTCAAAGTAAGTTGCACACCCAATTGTCCCAATCGTTCGATAATAGAATGCGCTTCTTTACGCACTAAAGGCTCGCCCCCAGTGAGTCGGATTTTGTTCACGCCCAAATCTACAAAGGTTTGCGCAATGGAAACAATTTCGTCTTCGGTCATTAAGTGCGGTCTGGGCGTCAATGCAATTCCTTCGGCAGGCATGCAATACGTGCATCTCAAATTGCATTTTTCGGTAATCGAAATGCGTAAATAAGAATGCGTACGAAAATGCGTGTCCTGCAACAAAGGGGAGTTATTGCCCATGATTAAAGCCATTTAGAAGTTGGAACAAATGCAAGACCGAAGGAAAAACAGCATCGATAGATTCGCTGGCTCCTGCCGTAGAACCGGGTAAAGCCATAATTAACGTATTGCCTTTAAAACCCACCACACTTCTAGATAACATAGCATAAGGCGTTCGCTGTTGTCCGTAGGAACGAATCGCTTCTTCGATGCCAGGAATACGACGATCTAGCAACGGAATCACTGCTTCTGGTGTCACATCTCGATTGGACAAACCTGTGCCTCCCGTTAAAATAATCAACTCTTTTTGATCTTCACAAAGTTGGTGGATTGTAGTTTGAATGTCTATGATTTCATCTGGAATGATGGCGTAATGAGACACTTTTAAACCTAAATTCGTTACTTTTTCGGTAATTACTTTGCCTGCACGATCTTCTTTTTTACCAGCCGAAACACTATCCGAACACACAATCACGGCTACGGACAAATCCAATCTTTTTTTGCTTCCAAAATCGGATTTACCGCCTTTTTTGTGCAAGAGTTTGATGGTCGAAATTTCTACTTGTTTGTCGATAGGTTTGAGCATATCATACATCGTCAACGCTACAATTGACGCACCGTGCATGGCTTCGACCTCAACACCGGTTCGGTAAATGGCTTTTACGGTTACGTTAATTAATACGGAGTCTTCGAGTAATTCGTATTCAATTCCAGTGTACTCAATCGGAATAGGATGGCAATCCGGAATAGCACTCGATGTATTTTTTACCGCGAACAAACCAGCAGTTCGAGCCACTTCCAAAACATCGCCTTTGGGCACCGTTTTGTTTACAATCGCTTGCATTGTAGCGGGTGTCCCAACTTTTACTATCGCTTGAGCGGTTGCGGTACGTTGGGTGATTATTTTATGGGTGATATCTACCATTTTTTAGGGTTTGGGGTTTAGGGTTTAGGGTTAAATTTTCATTAAAAAAAGCTAAGGAACTGACGGCTAATCACTAAAAACCTATTTCTTATTCTCTTTCCACACATAGGTTTCATCTTCCAAAATTTCTTTCCCGAAAACGGGTGCTTTTTCTTTGATTTCCTCTACCAAATATTCCAAAGCTTCGTAAACCACTTTGCGTCTTGGAGCAGAAACAAAAACAAAAAGGCAAATTTCGCCCACATTCACTCGGCCCAAACTATGGTAGATATGCATACAAGTCAGTTCATACTTTTCAAAAGCCGATTCGCGTATGGTATGAAAGGAAGCTTCTGCCATTTCTTCATAAGCCGAATAGTCAATGGCGGTTACTTTTTTTCCGTTAATTTCGTCGGCACGTACTTGACCTAGAAAAATATTATGGGCTCCAATACTGGTTTTGCTTTGGTGCTTGGCGATTGAATTTCCTATGAACTCGGCGGTGATTTGTCCTTGGATAAAGGAACTTTTCTTTGGCTTTTCAGTTGACATTTTTCTGGTGTATTTTTTTATTGTAATTGGTTTTGTAATGAAATTATACCATTTTCCAAATGGAAAACGCTAGTAAATCCTGATTTTTCTAGATACTGCAATGCTGCAAGACTGCGCTGTCCACTTTGGCAAAACAGTAGTATTTCCTGATTTTTATTCAGATGCTTACTGTACGCTGCTAGTTGTCCCAAAGGAACCTGAATGATATTTGTTCCTTTATATTCTGGAAGTTCCTCCACTTCCCGAACATCAATTACTACTATTTCAGGTGAATTGCATTTCTCTAAAAAAGCTTTTGCATTTAGACCATTGTGGTTTTTCTTACTATTCAATATCGCGTTTCCGTTAATGATACCTTTTTCAATCGCTTTTTGATTTTTGGAAAAAGTCATCATTTGGGTTTGAGCACGAAGGGCATCAAATAGTAACAATTTACCCGATAAGACCTCCCCAACGCCTAAAATAATTTTCAGTACTTCGGTGGCTTGAAAACTCCCCAACGTCTGAGGAACTACTCCCAGCACTCCCGACATTTCGCAACTCGGAATGGTGATTCCTTCTTCTTTTTCTGGAAACAAACAACGATAGGAAGGTCCGTTTTGATAATTAAACACCGAAACCTGCCCTTGAAATTTATGAATGGAAGCGTAGACCACTGGAATTCTTTTGGCCACCGCCACATCGTTTATCAAATACCGAACACCAATGGCATCGGTACAATCTACAATGATTTGATACTTCTCGACGATAGTCGCAGTATTCGAATCGAAATATTCAGTAAAAACGACTAGGTCAACTTCAGGATTGAGTGCCTGTAGCGCTTGTTTGGCCACTACAACTTTTTGTTTTCCCACATCCGAATGGGTATACAAGGACTGACGATGCAAGTTGGATTCGTCCACCACATCACCATCTACAATTCCGATATGCCCAACACCAGCCATTACTAAGTTCTGCAAAACCGGACAACCCAAACCACCAGCACCAATCACCAAAACACGAACGTCAAGTAATTTTTGCTGACCGAGCGCTCCCACTTCTGGGAGAATGGTTTGTCGGGAATAGCGGGTGTTGTTGTGCATTTTAAAATATTGTTTTTAATTCTGTTAAACATATAAGACATTGAAGTTTTTTCTTCATAAACTTTGTAGTTAACTTTTTTAAACCATATAAGGCATTGAAGGTCATTTAAGTTTTTCTTTGTGAACTTTGCGTAAATCTTTGTGATCCTTGCGGTTAAATATTTTAAATATAGAAGTCATCTCAGTATCCTTTTTACTGACTAGGTTTTAAAGAAAAAAGAAGCCCATAAAAGTAAATTCTAGAATTCAAGTCAATCATAAAAACATTCAGGTACAATTTTATTTGCTATTTTCAACGCTCTCCTATGGACTTTTACTACTCATCTATAAATAACTTTACTATTATAATTAAAAACTTATTTGACTTAAATGTTTCATTTTTTTTTTAAGTGATTATTAATCAAGAAAAAAGTGCTGTATTATCCACCAGCAAAAGGAGGCAAAAAAGCAATTTCATCATCATCGTGTAAAGCAAGGTCATCATTACAAAGCGCTTGATTCAAAGCGATGCTATAGGCGGTTTTTTGAAAAGCAGGGAAACGATGTTCTACCGCACTTTTCAATCCCAAAAGCGTATTGACATCCGCAGTCAACTCCATTTGTTCTTCGTTGCAATGGGTAATTTCTGCCAGTAAGCCAAAATATTTTAGGGTAACGTTCATCCTTTTAAATTTTTATATTCTTCTGGTGTGTTGATGTTTTGCAATTGCGCACTCCATTGTTCAGGGACATTGATTGTTTGGTGTGTGAGTTCGTCCACAAATTTTCTTACTTTGAGTTGGTTTCCCGCTAAAAATTCAGGCAACAAAATGCGAACGGAACGATCATACACCGCGACCAACGGACTTGGTTTATCATTAACTTGTACTTGCGTCATTTGATAGGCATCCGAATGTGCATTGACCAACCACTGTAACAATTCGGAAGAAATCATGGGAACATCCACACTCAAAATCAAATTGCGTTTGGTTGTCGTGTGTTTCAAAGCCGTATAGATTCCGCCAAGAGGCCCTTTGTTCGTCACGATATCCGAAATTCGGGTTACGCCCAAAGCATCGTATCGTTCATCGGAAGAAATTAGTACGATATTATTCCCCACTACAGGAGTTAAAGCAGCTATAATACTCGCCACAAAAGACTGCCCTTTCCACTCCAAAAACCCTTTGTCAGTGCCCATTCGTTGGCTTTTTCCTCCTGCTAAAATATAGGCCGTGATAGCATTTTCCATATTTATTTTCTAATTAAGCTGTAGTGTATAATTTAAAAATAGCAATTCCCAAAACTAAAGCTAAAACATATCGCAATTGACTCGTATTCATTTTTTTACTTCCAAAAAAAGCACCCAATACTCCTCCAACAAAGACAATCGCAATTAATAGTAAGGAAGCTTCAGGTAATGTACCGCCTTTGGTCGCAAATCCAATTAAACCTGAAATAGAGTTTACCAAAATAAACAAGGCTGAAACCGCTGCGGTTTGTTTAATTGTAGCCCATCGTAGCAATAACAAAACTGGGCTTAAGATTATTCCTCCTCCTATTCCCAACAAGCCCGACAAAAAACCAATGACGGCTCCAATGGTCAATGCCAACGGAATGGACATGGGTCTTATTTCTGAATTTTCTTTGCCAAAGACACCCAGCAATCGAAGCACGGCAAAAACCAAAACAGAAGCCAAAATTATCTTGTAATAAAAAGCGTCGATGGTCAAGAAACCACCTAAAAATGAAAACGGAATCGAAGTAAGGGCAAAGGGATAAAACAACGACCAATTCATTTTTCGTTCTCTATAATAGAAATAAAACGATACTGCCGAAACCAAGATATTCAATACCAAAGCCGTAGGTTTCATAAAAGTCATTGGAAATGAAAAAAGACTCATCAAAGCCAAATAACCACTAGCGCCTCCGTGTCCCACACTTGCATACAAAAAGGCAACTATAGGCAATAAAAGTAGCAGAAGAGGTGAATCAAAAAGTGTGACAACTGTCATAGATTGTGTTTTTTAATTTGTTCGTCTAAAAAATCCCAACAAGCTCGATTGATGCTTTCAAAAGAAGCGATTAACGATTTACCATAAGGCGTCAAGACAGTTCCTCCGCCTTTGCTTCCGCCAATTTGAGTAGTAATCAAAGGGCTTGATGCTGCCTTGTTGGATTCATCGACTAACTTCCACGCTTTTTGATAAGACAAATTCATCGCTTTTGCCGCTTTGTTTAGCGAACCCGTCTCATCAATTAGCTTTAGCAAATGTACTCGGCCTTCACTAATCAAAACTCCCTCTTCGGATTCAATCCAAATTTTACTTTTAATTTTCAAAGCTCTTTACGTTATCTATTATCAAATATAACGAAAAGCAAAATAAAGAGAAGATAAAAATTTGCTTTTACTACAATTTTTACTAAATAAATAAAAAAAAAGGTTGTTAATTGAGATTAAAACAAATACACTGGTACAGTTTTTCCTTTTTTTAGCTCATAATTACCTTCAGATATGTATATCAAGGCATTGGCAACAGCAAACGAATTCAACATAGAAGAAGCTTGATGCGACAAGACCCTGACTCCCTCTTCAGAAACAAAAGCTTTTAAAAATTGAGCTCGGGAATTATTGACGATATAATCGTGAAGTAAGCCTCTTCGCTTTGTGGTATCAAATTGAAAATCTATACCAGAAAGTTTTTTTAATGTTGGCAACACATACACATAAAAACAGGTTAAACAAGCCGCTGGATTTCCGGGCAATGCAAAAATCATCTTTTCATTTACTTTTCCAGCAAAAAGGGGCTTCCCTGGCTTTTGATTGACTTTATGAAACAACGTATTTACTTGTAATTCTTGAAGAGCTTGAGCAACAAAATCATAATCGCCTACCGAAATTCCGCCAGAAACCAAAATCACATCGTGCTTTTCAATGGCGGTTTGAAGGGCGTTTTTGGTACTTTCAAAATCATCTTTTACAGTGTAACGCGCAACCTCTTGAAAAAAAGCATCCAATAAAGCCGCTTCAAGCATTACACCATTGCTTTCATACACTTTACCATACGTTAAAGGCCTACCTAGGGAGAGCAATTCGTTGCCCGTTACCACTATTCCAACACTTGGTTTTTTAAATACCGGAACAGTCGTTATTCCTAAAGCCGCCAAAAAACCTATGGCAGCAGCATCCAACTCAGTGCCTTTTTCTAGGGCTAGCTCCCCTTTTTTGATTTGCTCCCCAATGGGGCGAATGTTATCTTCGAGTTGTGGCGTACTTTGTAGTGTCAAAACCGATTGTGTCACAGTAACTTTTTCAATCGGAATCATAGCTTGGGCTGTATCTGGGACAGGAGCCCCTGTAAAAATCTTCACTGCTTGACCGGGTTTCAAAACAAAAGATTCGGCATCGCCCGCTTTGATTTCACCAATAATTTCATAGGTTAGATTCTCGTGTATACCAACCGCATAACCATCCATAGCCGATTGTCGAAAAGGCGGCATGTGGATTGGAGAAAGGATGGACTGTGAAAGTGTCTTTTTTCTAGCTTCAAGCAAAGAGCAATATTCTTCTTTAGGAGTAGGTAGATTATTTTGTAAAATTGAAAACGCTTCTGAAACGGTAATCATAAAGTTAGTTTTTGATGCATTCAAAAGTACAATTCCGAATTGATTTTACGGTGTCAGAATGTAACATAAATTGCATTTATTGTTGTTGTTTATTTCCTGAAGGCAAATAATACAACCATCCAAAACCAATTAAAAAGAGAATCAGTGAGGCAATAAATGCCGGAATCAAAATCTCTCGATTATTTTCTAAAGCATTGTTCAAAGAAGCATACAACAACCAAATTTGTATCGTAACATTCAATATCAATATAAATATCAAGGTAGAGAGAATATTATTCAGTTTGTTGGGATTCGCTTGATTCTGACGGGTTCTAAAAGTGCTCATTTATCCGTTTGTTTTAAATTTATCGTTTGTGGTATATTGGTATTACTGATACTTTTTGCTCAGTTTAAACCGACTGTGCTTCACTAGTGGAAGCTTTTACAAAAATGTCATTCCCATTTAAAAATACTTCTAGATTTGGCAGTGCTCTTGGCGGAGGGCCGGCTAATACTTCTCCTGTTTTGGCATCAAAAGAACCATTATGGCAAGGACAATAAATAATATCCGTACCGGGTTTGTAAAAAACAGAGCAAGACAAATGGGTACACTTTTGTTCATAGGCTTTGAATTCTCCCGATTCTAAATGAATTAAAATATAAGGAATGGTGCTGCCTTCAATCACAAAAGCACGAGTACCTCCTACAGGAATTTCGTCTTTTTTACACACGAAATGTTCGCCTGCTACTTCTTCTTTTGGGAGTATATAGGCTTTGGCAGCAACTAGTCCACTTCCCACCATCAATCCACCAGAAACCAAGGTGAGGAATTTGGCAAAATCACGGCGACTCACATTACTCGCTTGTTGCTTGAGAATTGGAAAATCCTTTTTCCAATTTTTATTTAAGTTATCTTCTTTTGACATAGGACAGTTATCTGTTTTCGGTTATCAGTTATCGGTTATCAGTTATCAGTTATCGGTTATGGGTTATGGGTTTTCGGTTATCTGTTATCTATTATCTATTATCTGTTATCTATTATCTGTTATCTATTATCTGATATCTGTTATCTGTTATCTGATATCTGTTATCTGTTATCTGTTATCTATTATCTGTTATCTATTATCTATTATCTATTTTCTATTATCTATTATCTATTATCTATTTTCTATTTTCTATTATCTATTTTCTATTTTCTATTATCTATTTTCTATTATCTATTATGGGTGTTCATTTTGCTTTGAAATTACCTTTGGAGTTGGGAATTTCTAATAAATGATTAATTCCGTACTTCCTTTGGGCATCATAATATTGACTTTGGTATTGACTACTTCTTTTCCAAAAACAAACGTATTGACAGGGGTGCTATTAGGTCGCATTTCTTCAATTTCAGCTCTGGTACCATAAAACAAAGCCCCACTAGGACAAACGGTAGCGCACATCGGTTTTTTGCCAATGCTGGTTCGGTCATAACACATGGTACACTTCATCATCAAATCGTAAGATTCTTCCTTTTTAGGCACGCCAAACGGACAAGCCATCACACAATTGGAACAACCGATACAACGCTCAGTATTGGCTGTATGCACTATCCCAAATTCATCTTTTGAAATGGCATCGGCTGGACACACATTGGCACACACTGGGTCCTCGCAATGCATACAAACCTGCACCGTAGTTTGAATCGTCGACGCTCTATCTACATAATTGACATGAATCATGGAATCTTGCCCATTGGTTTCGCATTCGGCACAAGCCATCTCACAAGCTTTGCAGCCAATGCATCGTTGCATATCTACAAAAAACTCCTCGTTGGTATTGAAACTAGTATAGTTCATATTTCTCTTTTATAGATTAAACACTGGCATACGCTGTTGATTCTTTAGCCGGTCCTGCTATTTCTCTCAGAGGTTCCAATCGGCAAGCACTAACTTTGAATTCGGGTATTTTAGAAACTGGATCTAAAGTTCCGGGTGTTAACTGATTGGCCGACTTTTTTCCGGACCAATGGTACGGGATGAAAACCGTATCCTCTCTAATGGTTTCAACGATATTCGCTGGGAAAATTCCTTCTCCTCTTCGGGTGGACACTTTTACCAATTCTCTTTGTTGGATACCATAGTGCTGGGCTAATTTGGGATGAATTTCTAGCAAGGGTTCTGGAAATTGATCTACTAATTTCCCTATTCTTCGAGTTTGCGTACCACTCAAATACTGAGAAACCACTCGACCTGTTGTCAAAACCACGGGATATTCTGCATCGACTACTTCACCTGGCAATTTATATGGTGCTGGGTTAAAATGGGCTTTCCCATCGGGGGTTTTAAACTTTCTATCTTCCCAAAGGCGTGGGGTTCCGGGGTGATCTTCGGTAGGGCAAGGCCAAAAAATGCCCATATTATCTTCAATTCTTTTATAGGTAATTCCGTTATAATCGGCGGTTCCTCCTTTGGACGCTACTCGCAATTCGTTAAAAACGGCTTCACTATTGTCGTAGGTAAATTTATCTTTGGCCCCCAAACGATCCGCCAACTCTAATAAAATGGAAGTATCCGTTCTGGCATCACCCGGTGGGGTTACCGCTTGACGAATACGGATAACGCGCCCTTCTGCCGAGGTGGTGGTACCTTCCTCCTCTTCTTGTAAAGAACCCGCCAAAATCATATCGGCATGACGAGCTGTTTCATTCAAGAAAAAGTCGATAGCAACATAATATTCTAATTTTTCTAAGGCTTCGCGAACGTAATTGCTATTAGGCAAAGACACCAGAGGGTTGAAACAAATCGAAAGCAATCCTTTTATTTCTCCACGATGAATGGCTTCTATAATTTCGTAAGCAGACAATCCTTTTCCGGGTAAATCCTTTTCATTGATACCCCAAACTTCCGAAATATATTTACGGTGTTCTGGATTTTCGATATCTCGATTGCCAGGCAATTGATCGCATTTATGCCCGTGTTCTCTACCACCTTGACCATTTCCTTGCCCAGTTATCGTTCCGTAACCACAATAGGGTTTCCCGATTCTACCTGTTGCTAATACTAAATTAATACAACCTACAACATTGTCCACACCTTTGGAATGGTGTTCAATTCCTCGAGCATGTAATAAAAAACTGGTTTTGGCTTTGCCCCATAATTCGGCGGCAGCTTTTATTTTATTCTTATCGATTCCAGTTACTTCCTCAGCCCATTCTAACGTATAGTCTTTTACCGCATCAATTGTTTCTTGAAATCCGGAAGTGTAATTATCAATAAAATCGTGATCCAAAAGATCATTCGCTACTAAATAGTTCAACATGGCGCCATACAAGGCTGAATCCGTTCCCGGGCGAACATCCAAATGAATATCGGCAGTTCTAGCCAGAGGAATCATTCGCGGATCTACTACAATAATCTTAGCACCGCGATCGCGGGCTTTCCAAATCCAATGGGTTAAGGTCGGAAACGTTTCGCTAATATTGGCTCCCGCCACAATAATGACTTCAGCATATTCTAAATCAGAATAATTATTAGAGGCTCTATCCAAACCAAAAGCTTTCTTATTACCCGCTCCAGCGCTCACCATACACAAACGACCGTTGTAGTCTAAGTTTTTGGTTTTCAAAGCGACTCTAGCAAATTTACCCACCAAATAACTTTTTTCGTTGGTCAAGGAAACACCGGAGAGCATCGAAAAAGCATCTTTCCCATATTTTTCTTGAATACGTTGAATTTCAGAAACGGTGGTACCCAAAGCCTCGTCCCAAGAAGTAGGTACAAATCCTTTACCCTCTACCCTTTTATGTGGTGCAAGTAATCGGTCGGGGTGATTGTTTTGCAGATAGCGTTGTACGCCTTTGGGGCATAATCTCCCTTCATTAAACGGGAATTCCATCCAAGGTTCAAAACCCACCACTTTGTTGTCTTTGACCAACAATTCGATACCGCATTGCATGCCACAAAAACAACAATGGGTTTTTACATTTTTATCGGGTTCATCTCTACCTTCATAGCCATCTTTGGGAGCATAATTCAAGTGTGGACCAAACTTGGCAATAATGTTTTCTTCTGATACGGGTAATTTTGCCATTTTATATTTTTTACAATTGTCAGTATTCCGTTCCTTGCTTCTAAAATCTAACTTCTATCCTTTACCTCATCAACCTGAGCGGAGTCGAAGGGTTAACCTCTAACTCGTCACCCTGAGTGAAGTCGAAGGGCTAACTTCCAAAACTATCCAAACAAATTTCCCCCCGCTTGTCTTGCCTTCAAATGAGCTTGTGCCAATCGGGATCTTTTGCCTTCTGGACTCAAATCCAAATGAGAAGTACCATCTTCATGCGAAAAATCGAACCCTAATTCTTTAGTTACTGTTTTCAAATCTTGGATGTGTAATTTGGTAGCAAATTCTTCTCCAGTATGAGGACATACAGCCATACCCATTTTCATGCCTTGTTTTTTATAAATATGTGCCCCAATTTGAGCGGGTCTTTGAATGATGTGGAAAAATTTTCCAAAGGGAATCCAAATCAAAAACAAAATCACGGTAACGGCATGTAAAACCGCCAAGAAATCAAAGGCGAATCCTTTCATGAATTGATACGAATAGGTCAATCCTAAACCTGTCACTGAAATAGCAATCAACAAAATCAGCGGCAATAAATCGCCTTCAAAAGTTTGAGTAGCAATCAAACCGGGATGGGTCAAACGTCTTCTTAAATAATATAAAGACCCAAAAATTACTAGGTAAGACGACCAATTCAAGGCATGAAAAGTGAGAAACGCCATAATGGAATCGAGTTCAAAATCCATTACTTTAAATCCAAAGAAATAGGCTTCGTAGGTAGCAATCGTATTGGGCGCCATAGCGAAGTGAATCCAACCGAAGGTGAGTGGAATGGTAATCAAAAAAGCAGAGGTACATCCCACGGCTATCATAAAATGCGCCACCCAGCGGTATTTTCCTCTAGGATAAATAAACTTTTGAAAAGCGATATTTTCGACAGATTCCTTGGTAGCAAACCAAAAATGAGAAAACACCTTTCCGGTAACCAAATACGTAACGCCTCTTTTGAAATAAATCCAAGTAGGCGGTCTTTGCAACCACACCGAATAGCGATAGACTATTCCGAAAAAAGCGAAAACAGTTCCAAACAAATACGTAATTAAAGCCGCATCGAAATTTTGCAATTTTCTAGAACCAAAAAACACCAAGGCAATCATCACAATAGAAAGTCCTGTTGCAATTAGTAATGCTTTTGTATTGAGATTTTTATTTTTCATGGTAATACCTAACAAATTAATTACTCAAGATTTTCACTAACTTGGTTTCTCGCAACCTTTTCTATTGTAAAACCACCAATTGATGATAGTAGCTAAGATACAAAATAAAATTAATCCCGTAAAGAATTGATTTACAGTTCCATTAGCCGTTAAATTATTTCCAATTAATTTTGAAAAAATAAAAGGTCCAAAAGCAGCAATGGCAGCCGTCCAACCGATAACGCCTGCAGCTTGGCGTTGATTTTCGGCAAATATGATAGGATATTGTCTAAAAGTTCCTGCATTGCCCACTCCAGTAAAAAAGAACATTACAAACATTACTCCCACAAACATAGGGAACTGATCCAGACTAGTAGGCGATACTAAACCTTGAGTAATTAAAATTATAGCTCCTCCAATGATTCCGAGCCCAGTTAATGTGGTTAGAATTGCGCCTCCAACTCTATCAGCCACAAAACCAAAAGCCACACGACTCGCCGAACCAATTAAGGGGCCATAAAAAGCGTAGACTAAAGGATCGGGAGCGTTGGGAAAATCGCCATATAAGAACTTAATCATTAAAGGAAATGCTGCCGATAATCCAGCAAACGTTCCAAAAGTCATAACATAAGTAATGGTACAATACCAAGTATGCTTGTTGCCAAAAATATCCATTTGCTCTTTTATTGAAGAATGCATCGGAATACTTCTGAGATAAAACCAGCTGATAATCGATAAAATAATAAGAAATGGAACATACCAAAAGGCTGCCGATTGAATAAAAATTTCTTTGTTGACCACCGCTTTATTACCTGCACTTAAATCATTTAAGATTTTCTCCGCTAATTTTGGATTGGCATTCGCCATGGCTTTGGCCTTAGCTTTGGCGGGAAGTGCTGAAAAAACAGTGGCATTATCTGAAGTAGTAATTGTAGCTTTTACAGAGTCTAAAACTGCCGGTTTTACAGAGGACAATACACCGTTTTGAACCTGAACATCTAAGGAATTAAAAACCTCTTTTTGTTTGGTCACTTCTACCGTTTTAAAAAGCGTTAGTGCTTCTTTAGCATCAATACTAGTAAAAACAGCCCCTGCACCATAGAGACTCACACTCAAAATTAGAGGTGTAACAAACTGAGCCAATGACACACCAAAGTTACCAATACCTGCTTGTATACCTAAAGCAGTCCCCTTTAACCTTTTAGGAAAAAACAAACTTGTACTAGGCATGTAAGACGAAAAATCTCCTCCACCAAAACCACAGGTAAAGGCTAAAATAGCAAATACCCAAAAAGGTGTACTCGTATCCATAACCGCAAAACCAATACCAATAACAGGAATTAGTTTAATTATGGTTGCCCATGCTACCACGTGTCTAGTACCAAAAATGGGCAAAATAAAAGTATGCACTATTCTTAAAAATCCAGCGGCAAGTCCTGGAATTGCTACCAACCAAAACAGTTGGTCTTTAGAAAAGGAAAATCCAAGGCCTGGTAATTTTACTGATATAACACTCATCATAAACCATGAGGCAAACGACAGTGTTAAAGATAAGGTTGTAATGATTAGGGTTTTCCACGCAATTGCGCTACCAGTTTTTTCCCAAAATTCATTGTCTTCTGGGTCCCATTTATCTAGCCATGTTTTCATGTGGTAATTTTTTAAGGTTAAAAAGATTAAAATATAGTCATTTTGGCTGTTCTAATTTAGTGAAAATTATTGAAAAACAGCTATTTGTAATTATTTCTTACTAGTGCTAAATAATTTTGGATTGAAAGAAACCATTACCCAAGCCCAATTGTTGGCATCGGCAGCATTGGTTACATTTTTTACACGCTCCAAAGTGGAAGAAGTAAATATTTGAGAAAACCCACCACTTAAAACAATGTCTTTTTGTAAAACATAGGAAGCTGTGAAATCAATTTCTGTTCCTAAATAACTATCCATTTTTTTGCCTTGCGCATCAAAAACCTTACTTGGAGCATTAAAAATATGTGGTACCAAAGTAAATTGCCATTGTTTATTTTTGTAATTCAACTTCAAATAAGCATCTTGTAAACCCACATTATTTTGATGATTCCCTACATAAAAATAATCCATCAATCCATTGAAAGCATGGTTGGTACCGAATAATGGAGTGAATGATTTCAACTTAGAATCGGTATCATTTTGATCTTTCCCCGAAAGAAATTCATATCCTAAACCTGCAGAAAAACCATCAACAATAGCATAATTTACAAAACCTGAAGCATACCAAGCACTTAATTGTTTACCCGCACTTTGTCCTGTTTGCGCATACAATCCAAGATTAGCATCCCATCTATTTTCTTTGTAAGTGAGATAGGTCCCAAAGGTTTGTTTGTAATCTACCTCCAATTCGGTCGCGTTTTTTTGAAATTCATAACCCGTATTCAAAAATAACACACTCATATTAATTTTTGACCAATTATTATGAAACCAAGCATATTGCATCGACTTGTAATTGGTAGTATAAGGTGTTTTCGGTTCCACTAAATTCTCCGCATTGGCATTTAAGGCTAATCCTAAATCTAATTGACTTTTTCCTTTTTTGTAACTGATTAAAGCTGCGTCGTGACTTTGCCCTTGTTGCAACCAATCAATTCCACCCATAATCCTTTCATTATCATACGAAAGAACTTGTCGTCCTAATCGGGTTGACCAATTATCATTGAATTGATACGCAGCCCAAGCTTCAAAAACAGCCAACCCATTTTTACCAGCAGTTGCCGTAGTAGCAGCGTCTCCCCATGTACGAATGTCTTGCACACTTAATTTAGTAGTTAATTTATCTTGATGAAAAGAAAAATTGACACGAGAACGTTGCGAAATAAATGAAGTGGCCTCTTCCGAATCTAAAAGTGGGCTTTTGAAACCATTTCTAAATTCAAAACGAGGGCGAATTTGAAGATCTACCGCTACCTCCTGAGCAAAACCAAATGTGCCAATTATCAAAAATACTAATAGACAGGTTTTTTTTACTATTTCCATATAAGTTGTAAGATTAAGTTAATACACTAATAATTTAGCGTAAAAATAGAGGACCTTTTTATCTTTATTTATGATATAAATCATAAATTTAAGAAAATTACAAATAAAAATTACAAATTCATATAAAGAAAAAATACTGACTATCAATATTTTATAAAAATTAATATTTAACAAGTTGAGTACTGTTATTATTTCAATAAAAAAGTTATTTTTACGCAAAATATTCATTTTATGCTAGTTAAAGTTTTCGGTAGTGCTGTTTTTGGAGTAGAAGCCACTACAATAACAGTTGAAGTTAATATAGACAATGGAGTAGGATATCATTTGGTAGGACTACCCGATAATGCTATCAAGGAAAGTAGTTATCGCATAGCCGCTGCACTTAAAAACAATGGCTATTCCTTACCTGGTAAAAAAATCACCATCAATATGGCCCCTGCCGATCTTCGCAAAGAAGGTTCTGCTTATGATTTGACTTTGGCCATTGGAATTTTGGTTGCCTCTGGACAAATCAAAACAACAGTTCTAGAGGATTACATAATTATGGGGGAATTGTCTTTGGACGGAAGTTTACAACCCATAAAAGGCGCTTTACCAATAGCTATCAAAGCGAAAGAAGAAGGATTCAAAGGTTTCTTCCTACCTAAGCAAAATGTAAAAGAAGCAGCTATAGTAGCAGGTTTGGACGTATATGGAGTTGAAAACGTACAAGAAGTCATTGATTTTCTTCAAGGAAAGGGCACTCTTGAAGCTACTAAGATTGATACCCGGGCTGAGTTTTATAAAACCTTAGATTTCCCAGAGCATGATTTTTCTGATGTCAAAGGACAAGAGAGCATCAAACGATGTATGGAAATTGCTGCAGCTGGCGGACATAATATTATATTAATTGGTCCTCCCGGCGCAGGAAAAACAATGTTAGCCAAGCGATTGCCTAGTATTTTACCTCCAATGACTTTAAAAGAAGCTTTGGAGACTACCAAAATTCATAGTGTTGCTGGGAAGTTAAAAGAAGTGGGGTTAATGAATCAACGCCCGTTTCGCAGTCCGCATCATACCATTTCTAATGTGGCATTAGTAGGGGGCGGCAGTTATCCTCAACCCGGAGAAATCTCTATGGCGCATAATGGCGTTTTGTTTTTGGATGAATTACCCGAATTCAAACGCGATGTTTTGGAAGTCATGCGACAACCCTTGGAAGACCGTGAAGTAACGATTTCTAGAGCTAAATTCACGGTGACCTACCCTTCTTCATTTATGTTGGTGGCTAGTATGAATCCGAGTCCGAGTGGTTTTTTCAACGACCCGAGCGCACCTCAAACTTCCTCCCCACATGAAATGCAACGGTATTTGAGTAAAATTTCGGGACCGCTTTTGGACAGAATTGACATACACATAGAAGTAACGCCTGTTCCATTCGAAAAATTATCTGATAATAGAAAAGCGGAAAGTAGTGTTGAAATTAGAAAACGAGTTACTGAAGCAAGAGACCTACAAAGTAAACGCTTTGCTTCCATGGAATCCATTCACTACAATGCCCAAATGAATACCAAACACATTCGCGAATTTTGTAGTCTGAATGATTCCTCTAAAGAGCTTTTAAAAACAGCTATGGAACGTTTGAATTTATCGGCAAGGGCCTATGATCGTATTTTAAAAGTTGCACGAACCATAGCCGACTTAGAAGCCTCTGAAAATGTAGAAGCCTCACATATAGCCGAAGCGATTCAGTACAGAAGTTTGGACCGAGAAGGTTGGTTGGGATAATGCTCACAAAAAAGGGCTTTGGTTGCTCTTTAGCCCTGATCGAAACGGCATCCTTTTGGGGCTTAGAGATCCTTTTTGTTGCCCCAAAAGATACAGTGTAGAGCAGGAACCCATAATACCCAAAAAACCTATTAATGCGCTCCAAAAAAAAGTGCTATTGGATATAATCAAACGTATTCCCTTGACGGATATCTCCGGATTTAAATCCTTTGGTAAACCAATATATACGCTGCTCAGAAGTACCATGTGTGAAAGAATCGGGTACCACATGTCCTTGCATTTTCTTTTGAATGGCATCGTCGCCAACGGCTTGGGCAGCACTAATTGCTTCATCTATATCGCCAGGTTCTAGCATCGCATTTTGTTTTTCGTTATAATGTGTCCAAAGACCGGCATAAAAATCAGCTTGAAGTTCTAAAGCTACTGAGAGTTTATTGGCCTCGGCTTGACTTTTGCCTTGCTGAAGTTGGCGCATTTTGGCCGAAGTTCCTAAAATGGTTTGTATATGATGTCCGAATTCGTGAGCGAGTACATAAGCAACTGCAAAATCTCCACCCTTAGCTCCAAAGCGGGTTCGCAATTCCTCAAAAAAAGTCATGTCCATATAGATTACTTTATCTCCAGGACAATAAAAAGGACCCGAGGCAGAGCTTGCTCCTCCACAAGCGGTATTCACTTGGCCACTAAACAGGACCAGTTTAGGCGCTTCAAAGGGAAGATTGTTTTCTTGAAATATTTTTTGCCAAACATCTTCATTGTCGGCCAATAGGGTTTTGACAAAATTTCCCTCTTCAATTTCACTGGCTGTTAAAGCGCGTTGCTCTGTTGGTGCGCCTTGTGATTGATTGTTGAGTTGTTCCAAAACTGGCGTAATCATTTGGGCATTTTCGCCACCAAAGGTATTCAGAAGTAATATTATTATACCCAAAATTCCACCACCTAAAATAGTTTTTCCGCCGGCTGACATCCCTCGGCGGTCTTCCATATTATCGCTTTGTCTTCTACCCTGCCATTTCATACAATGTTGATTTTATGATTATTACCTTTAAAATTAATAAATTATCGCATAGTAATATTATTTTTTTTCATAATTACTATTTGAGTATAAAAAGCAACACTAAAACGACAAAACACTATTTTAATCTTCTCCTAAAGGTTCGGTATGATTTACAATAGTATAAAGTAAAGCGATAAAAAAGGGATAGGTAAAGAAAATACCAATACAAAAGGCAAAAAGACCTAACAAAGTAGCCAATATCCCTAATACTGCCAACATAAAAATCACGATTGGATTTTGAGAAACGATAGTCATACTTCGTTTAATTGCTTCTATGGCACCATAATTTTTCAATACTATCAGAGGTATAGTTAACAGTGTTAGAAAATTTATTGGCAATATTAATAAGATACTAACTAAAGGAAGTCCTGCTTCTTCCATACCTAAATTTATCGCATTTGTAACAACATTTATTAAAAAAGTTGCCACAAGAATAGGCCCAACATAGGGAGAAGAGTAACATGAAAATAAATTTCTAATACCAAAAGAGATATTTTTTTCAGCAGCATCTGCCATTTTATAAAATCCAGCAAGAAAAGGACTCAAAACACAACCGATTAGTATTGCAAATCCCGTATAATACCAACTATAAGGTTTGGTAAGTAATAACTTTTGATATCCCTCAATGGTTTTTTCGTTCATTTGTTCTGGGTTAATAAAATTAGCCAAAATCGCTGTAGCAAAAATCAGAAAAATAAAACTAAACACTAGCAAAGCTAATCCTGCATAAACTGCAATTTTTCTGTAGGTTGTAAATGAATCGTTAATTACATTTTCAAAGTCTAAAGCTTTACTATCAGGGTTTGGACTTAAAGGTTGATTTTGATTGGTCATAAGAAGTAAAATTAGATTTGTGTGTAAACATCATTAAAAGGAACTCTAAATCGATCACCATAGATGCCATCTTTATCTCGAATTCCACAGCCGAGAATCATAGTGATTTCGGAAGATGAGGGCAATCCTAGAATTTGTTTGACTCTTAACGAGTCAAAACCTTCCATAGGGCAGGTATCGTATCCAATGGCAGCCATACTTACCATGAAATTTTGTGCCGCCAAAGCAGCACTTTTATGTGCTACAATTCGCATATCGCTATTTCTAACTTGACGATAAATGGGTTTAAACAATCCCATAAGTTGAAAAACAACAAATTTCAGCATCCCTAGTATTCCAAAAATATCAAAATAAAGAGTAGGAATAAGCTTTTGATAATAATTCAGTGCGAATTTTTCACGTCTGGAATATTCAGATGCCGATTTATTACCATATTGACCTTTTAAAAAAGCAACATTAGCCTGTTGTCTTTTTTTCCATAAATCTTTTCTAGCCACTACAATCACCAATTGATTAGCGGTTTTGGCGGCATTTTGGTCAAAACTAGCTGTAGCAATTTTCTGAATTACAGTTGGGTTTACCACGTGATAAAATTCCCAAAGTTGCATATTGCTACTCGTTGGGGCCAAAGTAGCCAAAGCAATACAATCTTTTACTTTTTGAGTATCTAAAGCTTCTTCTTTAAAAACTCTAACCGATCTTCTGTAATGTATGGCTTCGCTAACTGTTCTTTCTATATCCATTTCAGGATTTTTTTAATTGATTCTAATTTACCTTTGTAAGGTGCGTATCTCAAGGGTACATCTAACCAATTTCCCTTTTTAACAATTCCTTTTTTGTGCGAAAAAACATCAAAACTTAATTGCCCATGATACGCCCCTATACCACTATGCCCCACTCCTCCAAAAGGAAGACGATGATTTGAGAAGTGAACTACCGTGTCGTTAATGCATCCTCCTCCAAAGGAAAACTTCTTCAATAAAGTGTTGGCAAAATTTCGATCTTCAGTAAAAACATAAAGGGCCAACGGTTTTTCGTATTTCAAAACGATACGATCAATTTCATTGGGTTCATCATAGGTTACTATTGGCAAAAGAGGGCCAAATATTTCCTCCTTCATCAATAGAGAATCTAGGTTGTTTTCTTCAATAACTGTTGGCGCAATGTACTTATCCTGAATATCTGATTCGCCTCCAATCAAAATTTTATCTTTTTCTATAAAATTGACCAATCGCAACCAATTTTTCTCATTTACAATACGGGCATAATCACTTGAATTTTGTGGATTTTCCCCATAAGCGTTTTGGATTTCTTCTTTCAAAAAAGCTACAAATTGAGATTTCATTCGATACTGAATCAAAATATAATCAGGAGCAATACACGTTTGGCCTGCATTGATAAATTTACCCCAAACTATCCTTTTGGCCGCTAGTTTCAAATTGGCGGTTTCATCAATTATACAGGGGTTTTTACCTCCTAATTCGAGTACAACGGGTGTTAAATGTTCTGCTGCTGCTTTGGCTACAATTTTTCCAACGGGAACACTTCCGGTGAAAAAGATAAAATCCCATCGTTGTGAAAGCAAGTTTTGCGATACTTCAACACCACCATTTTCTACTTTGACGTGATTGACATGAAACACCTTTTCAATTATTTTTTCAATAATTTTTGACGTATTTGGAGTAAGTTCTGAGGGTTTAAGAACCACTTGATTCCCTGCCGCAACTGCTGCTATCAATGGGCAAAGCGCCAATTGAAAAGGATAATTCCAAGGAGCAATGACCAACACTTTCCCATAAGGTTCCCTCAAAATAAAATCACTAGACGGAAAGTTAAGTAAAGAAGGCCATACGCGTTGTGGTTTTGACCACTGCTTTAGTTTTTTGATCGTAGTTTTGAGTTCATTGATAACATAACTAGTCTCAGTTACAACTGATTCAAAAGGAGGTTTTTTAAAATCATCGTAAAGTGCTTTGATGATTTCGTCTTCAAATACTTCGATAGTATTGAGTAATTTTATTAAGGTTTCTTTCCTATAAGCAACACTTATTTTATAATTCATTGTCCCGTATTAAAAGGTTACTAGCACTGTCATTGTTCTTGAGTAAATATACTTATTTTTTCAATTCCTCAAATGGCATTCCAAATAGGATCCTCTGGAACCGGGGCAATAATCTCAAGTGGCTCTTTTGCAACAGGATGCACAAAGAGTAATTTTCGAGCATGCAAATGAATGCCTCCATCTGGATTACTCCTTTCGGCGCCATATTTCAAATCTCCTTTTATGGGACAACCAATTGCGGATAATTGCGCTCTTATTTGATGATGGCGACCGGTATGAAGTTGAACTTCTAGAGCAAAATAGTGGGCTAATTCTTTGATTACAGTATAATCCAAACGGGCCAATTTGCTTTCTGGAACTTCTTTAAGATAGGCTCTAGAAGTGTTATTTTTCTCGTTTCTTTTTAAGAAATGAACCAAGGTTGCTGATGCAATTTCGGGTTTATTTTTAACAACAGCCCAATACGTTTTTTGAGTTTCTCGAGCACTAAAAAGCGCGTTCATTCTAGTTAATGCTTTGGACGTTTTAGCAAAAACAACAATGCCGGTTGTGGGTCTATCTAAGCGATGTACTACCCCAAGAAAAACTTCACCTGGTTTTTTGTATTTTTCTTTAAGATATTCTTTTACTACTTCCGATAAGGGTTTGTCACCCGTTTTATCGCCTTGAACCAAATCGCCTACTCGTTTGTTTACAATTATCAAATGATTGTCCTCATGAAGTATTTGAAGATTATTTTTAGTAGAGCGTACTTTCATAGTTGGCACTAATATTGTTCATTGGCATTGGGAAAATCGCATGATTTCACATCGGTAACATAAGTTCCAATGGCGTTTTTCATTTGATCGTACAAATCCAAGTATCGTCTTAAAAATCTGGGGCTGAACTCGTTGTTCATTCCCAACATATCATGTATTACCAAAACTTGACCATCTACACCACCTCCTGCTCCAATCCCAATTACTGGAATGGAAATACTCTGAGCCACTTGTTCTGCCAAATGTGCGGGTATTTTTTCGAGTACTAGAGCAAAACATCCCAATTTTTCAAGCATTTTTGCATCTTCCATCAATTTTTCGGCCTCTGCTTCTTCTTTTGCTCTTACGGTATAGGTCCCGAACTTATAGATTGACTGAGGAGTCAGCCCTAAATGTCCCATTACAGGAATTCCCGCATTTAATATTTTCTTTATGGAATCTTTGATTTCGTGTCCTCCTTCTAATTTTACAGCATGTCCGCCACTTTCTTTCATGATCCGAATAGCTGAATGCAAAGCTTTTTTGGAATCCGATTGATAGGTACCGAAAGGTAAATCAACTACTACTAACGCTCTATCGATGGCTCTAACCACCGATGAGGCATGATAAATCATTTGATCTAAAGTAATAGGCAAAGTAGTTTCATGTCCTGCCATAACATTCGAAGCTGAGTCGCCTACTAAAATTACATCGACTCCGGCTGAATCAACTATTTTGGCCATGGTATAGTCATATGCTGTTAACATGGAGATTTTTTCTCCATTGGCTTTCATATCTATTAGTGATTTGGTGGTGACCTTCTTATATTCTTTTTTGGCTACTGACATACCTAAGTGTTTTTTTGAAATGTAAAGGCAAAATTACTAAAAGGAATAGGTATATCAGAATTATTTGTGTATAAAATTAACATATGCTCAAAATAGCCTAGTCCACTTATTGATTTATTACATATATAATAAGTATCATTTGCAAAAATTCAAAATACCGCAAGTGCTATCCGTTGAAAATAATTTAAGTAGCTGCGCAAATTTTATCAAACAATTAAGGATGTTTTTGTCTTTTATTACAAAGAATACTGTAATTTTGTCTTGTAAATCAATTTAAATCACACCCTTATGAATACCAATCAACAAACAACAATAGGAGAATATGTAACCCTTGACTTTAGAACTGCCGCTGTTTTTTCTAAATACGGTATCGATTTTTGCTGCAAAGGCAATAGAACTATCGAAGAAGCTTCGGAACGAAAAGGAAAAGATGGCATCGAGATTTTAAAAGAAATAAATGAAGTGCTGTCTAGTAAAACTGATAATACAATAGATTTTAAATCTTGGCCATTGGATTTATTAGCAGATTATATCGAAAAAACACACCATCGTTTTGTACAAGAAAAGACCAATGTATTACTTCCGTTTTTAGATAAACTTTGTAAAGTTCACGGACCAAATCATCCTGAATTGCTAGAAATCAATGCGCTTTTCCTTGCTTGTGCGGCCGATATGGCACAACATATGAAAAAAGAGGAATTGATTCTTTTTCCTTTTATCAGAAAAATGGTGCACGCTACAATTACCGACGAACTTCTGGAGCAACCTCATTTCGGCACTGTTGAAAATCCAATTGCAATGATGAAGCATGAACATGATAACGAAGGTGATCGTTTCAGAAAAATTGCTGAACTTACTAACAACTACACTCCTCCCTCCTATGCCTGCAATACTTTCAAAGTAACCTATGCCATGCTACAAGAATTTGAGCAGGATTTACACAAACATATTCACCTAGAAAACAACATTTTATTTCCAGCAGCCACTGCTTTAGAGAAAGATTTCAAAGTTCAATTTTAATATTTGCTAAAACCCTGAACGACAGCCTCCATTTATAGGTTATGTTTAGGGTTTATTTTTTTTGTCTCTTATGAAGCATCATAATTAGAAAAAATAAAAGGAAGAATTCATTCAAAAGGCATAAAATTCTATCTAGATTGAATAAATTTGCAAAAACACCAAATTATGTTTTCAAAAACCTGCGAATACGGCATTCGAGCTGCTATTTTTATAGCTTCTGAATCGCATCAAAATAAAAGATCGGGACTTAAGGATATTGCCAAAAAAATAGATTCTCCCGAAGCATTTACCGCCAAAATCATGCAAATTTTAACCAAAAACAAACTCATTGATTCTGTAAAAGGAGTGGGGGGCGGTTTTGAAATTCCAAAAGAGCGCATGTCTCAAATTAAACTTTCTCAAATTGTAAACGCACTAGAAGGCGATCGTGTTTTTAAAGGTTGTGGTTTAGGTTTGGCTAATTGTTCCGAAGAACATCCTTGTCCTCTGCATGATAAATTTAAATCGATTAGAAACGATCTTTCCTATATGCTAGAAAACACAACTCTTGAAGACTTAACCTTAGGCTTACATGCTGGGGAAACATTTCTGAGATATTAACCCGATCAAAATTAATTGGCCTATTCTTTAGAATTTCTACCTCCACTTTTTGTAAAGCCCCACCTATTAAAACATCTTACTTAAAAAAACAAAGCCAGCAAAAACATAAAATGCTGATTTTGTATAACTTACACCTTAATACAGTCATTAAAAAGACTACAACAACCACCATCACTTTGTAAGAATTAGATAGGTTTTTCTATTTTACCCTCCTGATTTTCTTAAAAATTAACAATTCAGTTCTAAAACTGACATTTATCATTGCCCATACTTTTGCAGTACAATAATTTTACACGACCTTTGTAATAACATTTATTTTAAAAAGGTAGCTCAAAATGAAAGATTTAAAAGAAAAAATTCTTGCCCTAAAAAAAGAAAAGAATGCTGTAATCTTAGCTCATTATTACCAAGAGCCAGACATACAAGACATCGCAGATTATGTAGGAGATAGTTTGGGGTTATCTCAAGAAGCCACCAAAGTGGATGCTTCAATTATTCTATTTGCTGGAGTTCATTTTATGGCCGAAACCGCCAAAATTTTAAACCCCTCCAAAAAAGTTATCCTTCCAGATTTGAATGCAGGTTGTTCATTGGCGGATTCTTGTCCACCTGATTTGTTTGCTAAATTCAAAGCACAGCACCCAGATCATTTGGTAATAACGTATGTCAATTGTTCTGCAGAAATCAAAGCCATGACCGATATTGTTTGTACTTCTGCCAATGCCCTTAAAATCGTTGAATCGGTTCCAAAAGACACTCCAATTATTTTTGCTCCAGACAAAAATTTAGGTAAATATATCAGTCAAAAAACCGGTAGAGACCTTTTGCTTTGGGATGGATCATGTGTTGTACACGAAGCTTTTTCTTTGGACAAATTAATTGAGTTGTACAAACAAAATCCTGATGCCGAAATAATCGCGCATCCGGAATCAGAAACCCATATATTAAAAACGGCACACTATATAGGATCTACCTCAGGTATGATTGAATATGCCAAAAAGAGTGCCAAAACCAAATTCATTGTAGCCACTGAAGCTGGTATCTTGCACAAGATGCAACAAGAAGTCCCAGAAAAAATATTAATTCCAGCTCCTGCTGAAGAAGACAATACTTGTGCTTGCAGCGAATGTGGGTATATGAAAGTAAATACTTTGCAAAAAGTATACGATTGCTTACTAAACGAAACCCCAGAAATCATAGTCCCAGAAACAATTAGAGAACGTGCTCTCCTCCCGATTGAACGTATGCTTGAACTATCCAACTAATGATACAAACCAATTATTTAGTTATCGGTTCGGGTGTTGCAGGGCTTACTTTTGCCTTAAAAATTGCCGCTCGCTTTCCCGATAAAACCATTACCATTGTTACTAAGGCCAATGCCGAAGAATCCAACACCAAATACGCACAAGGTGGAATTGCCATTGTAACCAATAAGATTGAAGATTCTTATCAAAAACACATACAAGACACCCTTATTTGTGGTGATGGATTGTGTGTTGAAGAAGTAGTACATAAAGTCATCACCGAAGGCCCAAAACGCCTCCAAGAACTAATTGACTGGGGGGCACAATTCGACCTAAATGATCAAGGTAATTTTGACTTAGGCAAAGAAGGAGGCCATTCTCAAAATCGCGTAGTACATCACAAAGACCAAACCGGTTTTGAAATTGAACGCGCTATTTTGAAACAAGTCTATCTTCAAGAAAACATAAGAGTGTTAGATCATCATTTTGCAGTTGATTTAATAACAGAAAACAAGGTCTGCTTAGGTGCAAAAATCCTGAATCAAAAAGACAAAACAATCAACTATTGTTGGTCCGACTATACCCTCTTAGCAACGGGTGGAATAGGAAATGTATACGGACATACCACAAACCCAATCATTGCTACCGGGGATGGCATTGCTATGGCTCAAAGAGTAGATGCCGATATCACCGAGATGGAATTTATACAATTTCATCCAACAGCCTTATTCCATAATTCCAATGGAACCCAATTCTTAATTTCAGAAGCTGTACGTGGCTTTGGCGCTTATTTAAGAACCAGAGATGGACGTCGATTCATGGAAGATTATGACCCAAGAATGGAATTAGCGTCAAGAGACATTATCTCACGAAGCATCGATCTAGAATTAAAAAAATCTCGTGACACTCATGTTTTCTTGGATTGCACACATCTGGATATACCAGCTTTTCAAGACCACTTCCCAATGATTTACAAATACTGTCAAAAAATTGGCATTGATATTGCCAAAGATTGGATTCCTGTGGTCCCTGCTCAACATTACTTGTGTGGTGGAATCGTTGTTGATATGCATGGAAAAACTTCAATTGAGAATCTTTTTGCCTGTGGGGAATGTTCTCGTACTGGATTGCATGGCGCCAACAGACTCGCTTCTAACTCTTTACTAGAAGCACTCGTTTATTCTAATGCTATTTATGAATACCTTTGCGAAAAAACGGAGACAAAACCTTTGAATTTACCATTAATCAAACAGGATTTTAAAGACAGATTACCACTTATTACTAATTCTTTATTAAGTCAAATTAAATGCGAATTGCAATTACTTATGAGAAGTCATGCAGGAATTGTAAGAAATAATCATGATTTAAAAAAGGCCAAAAAACAGTTGACACATTGGCTTAAAGACTTGCAAGAACTGGAAAATAACTATCACGGTAATACTGCTTTTTACGAATTAAAAAATCTTATCACTATTGGACTACTTATAGTAAAGCATTCATTATTGCGAGAAGAAAATCGGGGAGGTTTTTACAAAACAAACAACGTAAAATAATTTTCACCTAAGACATTAAACCTTTTACTAAAATGATTATCTTAATGTTATAATTCAAAAAACATTATAATCATGAGAACTTTAATTGTAATTGCACTATTAGCAATAAGTTTTACTGGGTGGTCTCAAGAGAGAAGAGAAAGACCCAATCGGGAGGAAATGGAAAAAATGACGCCCGAACAGCGTCAAGAACAGCGTTTGAATAAAATGACCCAAGACTTAAACTTAGATACCAAACAACAAGAAGAAGTCAAAAAACTAATGGCCGAAGAAGGAGAAAAAGCCGAAAAATTTAGAGCAAAAAGAAAAGAAGCGAAAGAAAAACAATTGCTAGAATCAGCTAAAGAAAGAAAAGAAATGGCTGAAAAAATGAGAGTCGAAAAAGAAGCTCATGATGCCAAAATGAAAAAAATTCTATCGCCAGAACAATATACCAAATGGGAAAATAATCGCTTAATTCAACAAGAAAAAATGCGCCAAAAAAGAGGGCAAAGAAAAGTAGAAAGACAATTGCAAAAAGTTGATGAAAAATAAAACATTAAGGGGCTATCAAAATGATATTTGAAAGCCCCTTTTTTTATTTTACAAAGTCTTCGATACTTTATCTATAGCCTGTATGGTAAAATCTAAATCATCATAAGTCAATGCATCGGTAATAAACCAAGTTTCATACGCCGATGGTGCGATGTAAACGCCTTCTTGCAACAAACCGTGGAAGAATTTTTTAAAGATTGCATTGTCGCCTTTAGCAGCCGTTTGAAAATCGACTACAGGTTCTGCATCAAAATGCACCGAAATCATAGAACCTACTCTATTAATGGTAAAAACCACTCCATTTGCAGTAAGTACTTTACGAATTCCTGCTTCTAAATAAGCGGTTTTCTCTTCCAATCGTTGAAATACAGCTCTGTCGTTGTTTAACGATTCCAACATTGCCAATCCAGCCGCCATCGCTAACGGATTTCCTGATAATGTTCCAGCTTGATACACGGGACCTAGTGGCGCTAAGTAATTCATAATTTCTTCACGAGCAGCAAAAGCACCTACAGGCAATCCACCACCAATTACTTTTCCGAAACAAACGATATCCGCTTGAATGCCGTACAACTCCTGCACTCCACCAGCTGCCAAACGGAAACCTGTCATTACCTCATCAAAAATCAACAAAATACCGTTAGCTGAACACAACTCACGTAAACCTTCTAAGAATCCGTTGAGTGGTGGTACACAACCCATATTTCCTGCAACAGGCTCCACAATAATCGCTGCAATTTCATTTGGATTAGCCTCAATTAAAGCACTAACATTTTCTAAATCATTGAAACGAGCCAACAAAGTATCTTTAGCTGTTCCTTCGGTTACTCCAGGACTATTAGGTACTCCAAAAGTACTTAAGCCACTACCCGCTGCAATCAAAAATGAATCGGAGTGACCGTGATAGCAACCTGCAAACTTGATAATTTTATCTCTTTTGGTAAAGCCACGCGCCAAACGAATGGCACTCATGCAAGCTTCTGTCCCCGAATTCACAAAACGAATTTTATCAATATTCGGCACCATCGAAACCGCCAAAGCAGCAATTTTGGTTTCCAACTCCGTAGGCATTCCAAAAGAAGTTCCTAATTTGGCACGTTCCGTTAGTGCCTCCACAACGGGTTCGTAAGCGTGACCCAAAATCATTGGCCCCCAAGAATTAATGTAATCGATCAATCGGTTACCATCTTCATCATATAAATACGCGCCTTTCGCACTTTTTACAAAAATTGGAGTACCACCTACGGCTTTAAAAGCTCGTACTGGCGAATTTACGCCTCCTGGAATTACTTTTTCCGCTTCAGCAAAAAGCTGACTGCTTCTTTGGTATATCATATTTTTACTATTTATAAAGTACATTTAATTTTAAAAAAACAATTCTAATGAACGCCAATTTTACTTCACAATCAATTTTTGTCCAATAGAAATGGCATTGTCAGTTAAGTTGTTTTTGCGTTGTAAATCTTCGACCAAAACATTGAATTTTTTGGAAATGGAATACAACGTATCGCCTTTTTGGACTTCATACAAAGAGGATTTTTGGTTCTCAATTGTTGTAGATACTGCATTTTGACTTTCATCAAAAGAATATTTTTTCCCGAGAACTTTATTGTCGTACTGATGCAAATTGTAACGTTCGATATACGAAATTAACTTATTGGGATATTGTGGATCAGTGGCATAACCTGCGGCTCTTAGCCCTTTGGCCCATCCTACATAATCTCCTTTTTTTAAAGAAAATAATGCTGCATAACGTTTTTTACTCGTCAAAAACAACGCATGGTCTTTGTATGAACCCTCTGGATTATCGTATTTTCGAAAGCATTCTTGTGCTGAATCATCGTCGTGATACACACTCTCGCCTGCCCAATCGTTATGACATTTGATTCCAAAATGATTGTTGGAATTGACCGCCAAAGTACCTCTTCCTGCTCCCGATTCTAAAATTCCTTGAGCCAAAATGATACTAGCTGGAATCCCGTATTGCTTCATATTACTCATAGCAACATCTTTATAACGGGCGATATATTTGTTGACCACCTCATTAGTGGTCACTGTTTTTGAAGTTGCTGTAATGACTTCCTTTTTGTTGTTTTTTGAAGAGCTAACTGCTTTTTTGGAACTATGGCAACTTATCAAAACTAAACACAAAAGAAAACTTAATCCTTTTTTAATCATACTAAAATTATTGGCTGATTCTTTCTTTTTAATAGAGCGTTCATCCCCGCAATCCCTTGCAACCCTCCTGTGTGTATCATCAGGATTTTGGATTTCGGAGGAAAATAATTGCGATGAATCAAATCCACTACACCAAAAGCCATTTTCCCTGTATAAATTGGGTCTATCGGAATTTGAGTTTGGGCATAAAACCAATTGATCCATTCGATAAATTCTGTGGTTACTTTGCCATAACCTCCAAAATGATAATCAGTGATTAATTCCCAATTTTTATTGTTGACAAATTTATGAATTTCATTTTGTAAAAAATCCCCTTTTAACGCCGGAAATCCCAAAACTTTTTGATGCGGCAAAGCACTATTGATAAGTCCAGAAATGGTTCCTCCCGTTCCCACGGCGCTACAAACAAAATCAAAATCAGCATCAAGCTCGGTTAGAATTTCTTCACAACCTTTGACGGCCAAATCGTTCGTGCCACCTTCTGGAACCAAATAAAAAGACCCGAATTGTGCTTGGAGTTGTTCGATAAAAACAGTCTCTGTTTTATGACGATAGGCTTCACGGGTGACAAATTCAAAACGCATTCCGCATTCTTGGGCAAAAGACAAGGTAGGATTTTCCGAAATTTTATCACGTAATTCATCCCCTCGAATCACTCCAATAGATTCAAAACCTTGCTCTTTTCCGGCATAGGCCACAGCAGCAATATGATTGGAAAAAGCGCCTCCAAAAGTGAGTAACACCGAATGCTTTTCGGCTTTGGCTTGCAATATATTGTATTTAAGTTTTCGGAATTTATTGCCTGAGACAAAAGGATGAAGTAAATCCTCTCTTTTTATCTCAAGAGTAATTCCATTGGGTAATTCGTATGCTATTTCTTGATTCAAAGTGTATCGATTTTATAAAATTAACCGCAATGAACACATAGCTTAGCGAACTTTGCGGAACTCTTTGTGTACTTTGTGGTTAAACATTTCTTACTTGCAAATAGTTTAAAAAACTAAAATATTTCCTCGTTTCAAGGTAACTCAAATTCGATTCGTTGGCATAAGCTTCGCGTTCAAAACTCAGGTTCCGATACGCCAAGTTTTTATCTTTGTATTGGCACCATCGAAGCAAAAACTCTAAACTGTACCAAATAAAAAAAGGAACAATCAGCAATTCGAGTTGTTGTCTCAAATGTATTTTTTCGTGATTGAGGAAAATGTGATTCTCTTTGTATCCTGCTTTTTTAAGGAATACAAACGGAAAAGCAGCGAGGCCGCTATAACCTTTTGGAATTAAATATTTAGCAACAATAAGAATCATTTCGCTTTAAAATTTATAGATTTGCAACTGTTGCAGCCTTTTATTTAAGGAAAACACCATTCGTTCTAGTAGCACGAACATCCCAAAAAAACAAGTCGCTTATGTTAGAGCAAAGTAATGAAAATAAATTAATCGAGGGTGAAGATTTTTACTTTACTCCCGAAGGCTATAAATGTTTTACCGAAAAACACCACCTAAAAAGAGGGTATTGTTGCAAAAGCGGTTGCCGCCATTGTCCGTATGGCTATGATAAGAAAACGGGAGCGTTTAAGAAGGGAGAAGGCAGAAGGTAGATTGGAGCAGGCAGATTGGAGAAGGCGGATTGGAGCAATAGCCGATTAATCAAAGATCAATAGTCTCGATCAAATGATTGAACTCAAAATATAAAAAAACGCTAAGAAATGGATGTCCTTTCTTTACAATACAGAATCAAAATATACAAGTCCTACCACCGGTCGGATATTAGGTATCCTTAGTCGGTTTTTAACCAACTAGAGGGTGAGGATATAGTCCTAAGTAGTTTTGGAAGCAAAAAGTCCTTGGTCTACGGGTCGCGAGAGGGATAGGAACTGGCTACCGAAGTAGCGTGGATAGCCCGACCGCAATACCGCAAGTGGCCGTATCAAGACAACGCTGCATAGGCTACTTGGGGTATTGGGGTCTCGCCCAAATCTTACTAAAAAGTATCGCTATTATTTTATTTTCGATTGTAAAAACAAAAAAAAGATGACATTTAAAGAACAAATCCAACAAGGAATTCCTGATATTTTACCACAACCTAAGCCGTATGATGCTGCCATAAATCACGCGCCGATACGCAAAGAGATTTTGACGGCTGAAGAGAAAAAGTTGGCGTTGCGCAATGCCTTGCGATACTTTGACCAGAAACATCATTCGGAATTAGCCCCTGAATTCTCGGAAGAGTTAGAGCAATACGGGCGTATTTATATGTACCGTTTTCGTCCTGATTACAAAATGTACGCGCGCCCGATTGATGAATATCCGGGGAAAAGCGAGCAAGCAAAAGCTATTATGTTGATGATTCAAAACAATTTGGATTATGCCGTGGCACAGCATCCGCACGAGTTGATTACGTATGGCGGAAATGGTGCGGTGTTTCAAAATTGGGCACAATACCTTTTGACGATGCAATACTTGTCGGAAATGACCGATGAGCAAACGTTGACGATGTATTCGGGCCATCCAATGGGATTGTTTCCGTCGCATAAAGAGGCGCCGAGAGTCGTGGTAACCAACGGGATGGTGATTCCGAATTATTCTGCACCAGACGATTGGGAAAAAATGAATGCCTTGGGCGTTTCGCAATACGGACAAATGACGGCTGGAAGTTATATGTACATTGGTCCACAAGGGATTGTGCACGGCACAACCATCACGGTTTTGAATGGTTTTAGAAAAATTAAAAAGAATCCAAAAGGAAGTTTATTTGTAACGTCTGGATTGGGCGGAATGAGTGGCGCGCAACCCAAAGCGGGAAATATTGCGGGTTGTATCACCGTTTGCGCCGAAGTGAATCCAAAAATCACCCATATTCGTCACAGCCAAGGTTGGATTAATGAAGTGATCGAAGATTTAGACGCTTTAGTGCAACGTGTAGCCTTGGCAAAAACGAATAACGAGACCGTTTCTATTGCTTACTTGGGGAATGTCGTAGACGTTTGGGAACGTTTTGACCAAGAAAGTATGCATATCGATTTGGGTTCTGACCAAACTTCATTACATAATCCGTGGGCTGGCGGGTATTATCCAGCGGGCATTTCGTTTGAGGAAGCCAATGAAATGATGGCGAACCAACCAGAACTTTTTAAAGAAAAAGTGCAAGAAACTTTGCGTCGTCACGCAGCGGCAATCAACAAACATACCGCAAAAGGTACCTATTTCTTTGATTATGGCAACGCCTTTTTGCTAGAAGCCTCAAGAGCGGGAGCTGATGTGATGGCCGAAAATCCAACGTTGGGTAGAGAATTCAAATACCCTTCGTACGTGCAAGATATTATGGGACCGATGTGTTTTGATTATGGCTTTGGTCCTTTTCGTTGGGTTTGTACCTCAGGAAAACCAGAAGATTTGGCCAAAACAGATGCTATTGCTTGCGAAGTTTTAGAAAAAATGATGGAAACCTCTCCTGAAGAAATTCAGCAACAAATGCAGGACAACATTCAGTGGATTAAAGGAGCTCAAGAAAATAAATTGGTCGTAGGTTCACAAGCGCGAATTTTATACGCCGATGCCGAAGGTCGTACTAAAATCGCCGAAGCATTTAACCAAGCTATTGCCAAAGGCGAAATTGGTTATGTGGTTTTAGGTCGTGACCATCACGATGTTTCAGGAACCGATTCGCCTTATCGAGAAACTTCGAATATTTATGACGGCTCTAGATTTACCGCTGATATGGCCATTCATAATGTGATTGGCGATAGTTTCCGTGGCGCTACTTGGGTTTCTATTCACAACGGCGGCGGTGTGGGCTGGGGCGAAGTTATTAATGGTGGCTTTGGTATGGTTCTTGATGGTACGAAAGAAGCTTCAAAACGTTTGGCTTCAATGTTGTTTTGGGATGTTAACAACGGTATCTCAAGAAGAAGTTGGGCCAGAAATGAAGGAGCTATATTTGCTATCAAACGTGCCATGGATGCAGAACCGTTATTGAAAGTAACCCTACCAAATTTGGTTGCTGATGAATTACTTAATCAATAATGATTTCGTACTTTTATAATTCAAGGAAATACGTTTGATGATTTATTGTTAATGCGATATGCATCATTAAAACTATATTATTAACCTTTAAATTCAATTTGTATGAAACCATCACAATTATTAGCTTTATTTTTTGTAGTTTTTTTAAGCTCTTGCAGTTCTGTAAGAGTGTATTCGGATTATGATAAAAACGTAAATTTTTCAAACTATAAAACCTATGCCTATCATAAAGCAGGTATAGACAAAGTAGAAATTTCGGATTTAGATAAAAAAAGAATTTTAAGAGCTATTGACCAACAAATGGCTGCCAAAGGATTCACTAAGAGCGAAGCACCTGATTTGTTAATTAATATTTTCACCAAATCTAGAGAACAAGTTAGCGTGAACCAATTCAACGCAGGTTGGGGCTATGGATGGGGCTGGGGTTGGAATCCTTGGATGATGGGTATGGGCAACCAAACCACAGTATCTACTTCGACAGAAGGCACCCTCTATATTGACCTCATCGATGCTAAAAAGAAAGAATTGATTTGGCAAGGTGAAGGAATTGGTAATCTTACCAAAGATGTAAACAAAAAAGATGAAGTGGTTGCTGAATTTGTGGGGAAAATTTTAGCACAATATCCTCCTGTGAAAAAATAACACTTCAAGTATAAAAGATTTTAAAACACCAAAAGCCTATCTTTGTATAGGCTTTTTTTATTCCTTAATTTATGACACCCACTCAAGACATACAAACCCTCGACGATATCAAAAAAATGGTCGATACATTTTATACCAATGTGCGTCAAGACGATACAATCGGCCCCGTTTTCAACGAAAAAATAGGCGATCGCTGGCCAGAACATCTCGAAAAAATGTACCGCTTTTGGCAAACCATTTTGCTCGAAGTCCACACCTATTCGGGAAGTCCGTTTCCCCCACACAAACAATTGCCCGTAGACAAAACCCATTTCGACCGCTGGATGGCGATTTTCACCACCACAATCGACCGCTTGTTTGCCGGCCCACTAGCCGAAGAAGCTAAGCTAAGAGCCAAAAATATGGCCGAAATGTTCAACTATAAGATTGAGTATTTCAGACAAGCCGAAAGAGACCAATTAAAATAGTACTGTCTCCTAGACAAAAGCATACAAAATCAGGTAATTGTTCAGTTGTTTTTTTGGACTTCAATTGCCTCCAGCTTTAGCTGGAGGAGTGAAATTTGAATATTTTAAAGGCTTTAGCCAAAATTAGCTGATTTATTTGGATAAAGCCAACACAAATCCACACCCATTACTCCAGCTAAAGCTGGAGCCAATTCAAAGCAAAAC
>NZ_JBUYSY010000008.1:0-123781 GCF_055231795.1 Flavobacterium riviphilum | reverse complement strand
AACCCTTTCTTTATTTAATTTTTTTTTAAAATTACCCATAAAAAAAAACCTCCAAGTTTCCTTGGAGGTTTCAGAGGCATCGTCCGGATTCGAACCGGAGTAGGAGCTTTTGCAGAGCCCAGCCTAGCCGCTCGGCCACGACGCCATTGTTTTAATGGACTGCAAATGTAATATAAAAAATCCAAAAAGCAAATTTCACATTCTAAATAAAAGGATTTTTATCCTTAGTCAACATGAGTTTTCAACCGTCACCAAAGGAGGTTTACTTTCTTTTTTCTTTCAAAATAATTGTAACTGCTTCTACATCACCACCAATAGGAGGGTTAATTTTTGACACAGCCACTTCTATTTCCGTTATAGCTTGGGCTTCTTGCAATGCTCTAACAACAATTCTCTGTGCCACATGTTCTAATAATTCGGATCGTATAGCCATTTCTTCTATGACAATACGGTTTAATAACACATAATCAACAGTATCATGAAGTTTGTCAGATTGAGCCGATATGGATAAATCACACTCAATTTCTAAATCTATTCGGTATTCTGAACCTATTTTTGATTCTTCTATCAAACAACCATGATAAGAAAAGGTCCTAATATTTTGAAGTTTTATTTTACCCATTTTTTACTATTTTTTACGTGAATTCAAGGGTATAAAAGTACAAATTGTTTTCCTTTTTTAGTTGTATTATCAAATAAAGAAGCCTATTCTAACTAGATTCCGCTACAATTTTGATAACTTTGCCTTCAAAATAAATTACAATGGCATCAGAAGAAAAGTCCCTTCATTTTATAGAACAAATCATAGAAGATAGTATTGCCAAAGGTTTTCCTAAAGAGCAGTTACGTTTTCGATTTCCTCCTGAACCTAATGGTTATTTACACATTGGCCATGCCAAATCTATATGTTTAAATTTTGGTTTAGGATTAAAATACAATGCACCGGTTAATCTTCGTTTTGACGATACAAATCCTGCCAAAGAAGAACAAGAGTATGTAGATGCTATTAAAGAAGATGTACAATGGTTAGGTTTTAATTGGACTGAAGAATTGTACTCCTCTGATTATTTTCAACAGTTATACGATTGGGCTATTCTATTGATTAAGAAAGGAAAAGCTTATGTTGATAGTCAAACTTCGGAAGAAATGGCGGCTCAAAAAGGAACGCCTACACAACCAGGAGTAGATGGTCCTTATAGAAATCGTTCCATAGAAGAGAATTTACAATTATTTGAAGCGATGAAAAATGGCGATTTCCCAGAAGGAAGTCATGTTTTGAGAGCCAAAATTGATATGGCTTCACCTAATATGTTAATGCGTGACCCATTGATGTACCGTATTTTACATCGTCATCATCATCGTACAGGTAATACATGGAAAATTTACCCTATGTACGATTATACCCATGGTGAAAGTGACTATTTGGAACAAATTTCACATTCAATATGTACGCTCGAATTTGTAATGCACCGTGAGTTGTATGATTGGTTCTTAGATCAAATTTATGATGATACTAAAGTTCGTCCCCACCAATACGAATTTGCCCGTTTGAACTTGAATTATACCGTAATGAGTAAAAGAAAATTACTTCAATTAGTTCAAGATAAAGTAGTTAATGGTTGGGACGACCCCAGAATGCCTACCATTTCCGGTTTAAGAAGAAGAGGGTATACTGCGGCTTCTATTCGTAAATTTTGTGACACAATAGGAGTGGCCAAACGTGAAAATATTATAGATATTTCCTTATTGGATTTTTGTTTACGTGAAGATTTAAATAAAACAGCTCCTCGTGTGATGGCAGTTTTAGATCCTATTAGATTAGTGATTACCAACTATCCTGAAGACAAAGTAGAGTGGTTAGACGCCGAAAATAATCAAGAAGATGAATCTGCTGGTTATCGAAAAGTTCCGTTTTCTCGTGAATTGTATATCGAAAAAGAAGATTTTCTGGAGGTTGCACCAGCTAAATTTTTCCGATTAAGTATAGGTAATGAAGTACGTTTGAAAAATGGATATATCATTAAAGGCGAGTCTGTAGTTAAAGATGCTCATGGAAATATCCTTGAAATTCATGCTACTTATGATACTGATTCGTTAAGTGGGAGTGGGAGTGAAGCGAGCAAACGTAAAGTTGCAGGAACCTTGCATTGGGTTTCGATAGCACACGCTATCGAAAGTGAAGTTCGTTTGTATGATCGTTTGTTTACTGATGAAGCACCAGATAGTCATAAAGAAAAAAGTTTTCTAGATTTCATTAATCCTTCTTCATTACAAGTTATTCGTGGTTATGTAGAGCCTAGTTTGAAAGAGGCTACTTCTGGCTCACATTTTCAGTTTCAACGATTGGGTTATTTTGTTGTAGATCAAGATACTACACCTGGTTCATTGGTGTTTAATAAAACTGTTGGTTTGAAAGATGCATGGGAAGAAAAAGGGAAAAAAGAGGCCAATCTTTTGATGAACACTCAGAAAGAAATCAACAAATATGTAAAAGAGAAAGACGCTGAAAAAGCTTCGCAATTGTTACAAACTATAGCAGCAAATTTGAACAGTTGTACGAATTATAGTTTGTTGACACAAGCCGTTGTTAAAAATATTAAAAATGATAACAATGCTTTATTGTTTTCTCAGTTACTTTTAAAATATGCCGATGCTATAAATGCAAATGATATAGAGTCTGAAGCGTTACATAAATTGTACACGATGTCATTAAAAAGTCAATCTCCATTAGTGAAGCTCGCAGTTTTGGAAAATCTTAAAAAGGATGAATCGAATTTATCCCTTTTTAAAAATGTTATCGCTGAAATGATAACACATGAGAAGAATGATCAAGTACTAGCTGTTTTAAAAACCTTTTAGTTGCTTATCAATATAATTTATCAAAAACACCCTTAAATAGGGTGTTTTTTTATTATTATTAATTTCTATTTATAATTTAATTTCTATTTATATATCCTATTAAAATTGACTTTTATATTTTTATTTTAAGGGAATATTTTTATTTTTTTGACCCATATATCTTCTTTTTATTTTTGTTTCATTTAAAAGCTTTAAAATAATTTTTAGCTTACTTAAGTGTACTTTTTTTAGTTATTCACTTTAATTTGTTAATAAAGTTGTATCTTTATAAGTACTAACTTAAAAAATTATTCAAAATGTCTACTAATACCGGTAATACTATTTTGGCCCTAGTAACAGGGCTTGCTATAGGAGCAGGAATTGGAATTTTGTTTGCTCCTGATAAAGGATCCAATACACGACGTAAAATACGTGATGGAGTAGCAGAGGCTAAAGACAATTTCAACGAACATTTTAATGAAGTTTCAGATTCTTTGGTAGAAAAAGCTTTTTTAACCAAAGATGATATCGAACAGAATATTGAAAATTTAGTTTCTAATGTTAGTTATAAAACCGAGGAAGTGATTTCGTTTTTAGAAGAAAAATTAGCTGCTTTAAAATTGAAAAATGCCAAATATCAAAAATAATCATTTATGGCTTTCGAGGAATTAAAAGAACAGTCCGAACAATTTCAAGAGCAACTTCAATCGTATATTGAAAGTAATGTAGCTTATTTCAAACTTTGGGGATTCAAAGTATCAATGAAATCTACTACATTGATTTTGAAATTTTCCATGATATTACTTTGTTTTTCCATGGTTTTGTTATTTGGTTCTATTGCTGCCGCTTTTGCAATTGGTTCATATTTTGATAATTTCTCCCTTGGTTTTTTAATAGTAGGTGGGTTTTATTTGTTATTAACCTTAGCTTTATTTTTGATTAAGGATAAAATTGTAGAAGGTCCTATTTTAGAAAAATTCTCTGAAATCTTTTTTAATGATTAATTATGGCTACTAAAAAATATGCTTCATACGCCGAAATTGATCGAGATTTAGAAATTTTAAAACTCGAAAAAGAAATACATTATCAAAAATTACTTTTAAGTTTTCAAAGAACAAAAGCTTCTTTTGAACCAGAAAATATCATCAATAGTTATTTGGGAGCTTTCAAAACATCACTTTCTAATAACTATATTCAAATACTGCAAACCCTTTTACCTATGGTAATACGTTGGTTTTTAAATAGAAAAAGAGGCTGTTAGCCCCTTTTTTTATTTCGTTTCTTCTTTATCTTCATTTGAATCTTCCAATTTCGGTATTTCTGTTTTGGGAAGTATAATTTCTTTTTTCTTTTTTACTTCTTTTTGCATGAGTTGTCCCACTTGATTAGAAGCTGTAAACGAAGCAATCATGTTATTCAACATATCGCTACCAGCTTGGGGAGAATTGGGCAATAAGATTAGATTTGAATTAGCATCAGCACCTATCGCTTGTAAGGTATCATAGTGTTGTGTTACAACGATTAAGGCTGAAGCTTCTTGTGAATTGATACCTACATTGTTTAAAACTTCAACGCTTTCTACTAATCCTCGAGCAATTTCTCTTCTTTGATCTGCAATACCTTGACCTTGCAATTTTTTACTTTCAGCTTCCGCTTTTGCTTTAGCTACGATACGTATTCTTTGTGCTTCTGATTCAAATTCGGCTGCCGTTTTTTCTCGGTCAGCGGCATTAATTCTATTCATGGCGTTTTTCACTTGAATATCAGGATCAATATCGGTTACTAAAGTGTTGATAATGTCATATCCATAGGTTGTCATGGCTTCGTTCAATTCTCTTTTGACTGCTATGGCAATATCATCTTTTCTTACGAAAACATCGTCTAATATCAACTTTGGTACTTCAGCTCGTACCACATCAAATACATAAGCTGTAATTTGATCGTGTGGAAACTCTAATTTATAAAAGGCTTCATACACTTTGTCTTGAATAACTTTAAATTGTACAGACACTTTCATTTTGATAAAAACATTATCTTTTGTTTTCGTTTCTATCAGTACATCAAGTTGCTGAATTCTCAAGTTTACTCTTCCCGCAATTCTATCAATAATTGGTATTTTGAGTTGTAACCCTGAATTTCTGATACTTGTAAATTTACCAAATCGCTCAATAACCACAGCAGTTTGTTGTTTTACCGTAAAAAAGGCCGACAATAAAATAATTAGTCCAAAGACTAACATTACAATTACAATTGGATTCATTTTTTTTAATTTTTGATTAGTTACTGTTATACGTAAGAAATATTTTAAAGTTACAAAAAAAAAGCCCTCCATTTGGAGAGCTTCAGATTATAAACTATTGATTGCCTTTTCTATTCTAACAATTGTTTCTTGTTTTCCTATTATTTCTATTATATCGAATAGGTGAGGACCCTTTAAGGCACCAACTACACTTAATCGTAAGGGTTGCATGATTCTGCCCATACCAATTTCGTTTTTTGTCATCCATTCTTTTACAATGGTTTCAATAGTGTTTGAAGTAAAGTCTTCTATTTCATTTAGGATTTCAATCAATTGCTTCATTAATTGAGGAGTGTCTTCTTTCCAATTTTTTCTTGCTTTTTCATCATAAGATGATGGTGCTTGGAAAAAGAAATCTGTCAATTCCCAGAATTCTGAAACGAAATTTGCTCTTTCTTTGATTAATCCTGCAATTCTAGTTACATCAAATTGATCAACAGCAATTCCTTTCTTTAATAGAATAGGAGTGAAGCTTTTGGCTAGTTCAGCATCATTTTTATGAATCAAATACTGATGATTGAACCATTTGTTTTTCTCTGGATCAAATTTAGCTCCAGCCTTATGCACTCTTTTCAAATCAAATACTTGAGTTAATTCTTCAAGGGTGTATAATTCTTTGTCTGTACCATCATTCCATCCCAATAAAGCTAAAAAATTAACCACAGCTTCAGGAAAATATCCTTGCTCGCGATAACCTGTTGATATACCTTCTGCCGTTTTCCATTCTAATGGAAAAACGGGAAACCCCATTTTATCACCATCTCTTTTAGATAATTTACCATTTCCGATAGGTTTCAAGATTAATGGTAAGTGTGCAAATTCTGGTGCATCCCAGCCAAAAGCTCTGTATAAAAGTACATGTAAAGGCATAGAAGGCAACCATTCTTCTCCACGGATAACGTGAGAAGTTTCCATTAAATGATCGTCTACAATGTTTGCTAAATGATAGGTGGGCATACCATCACTTTTGAATAGTACTTTATCATCTAACAAGTTGGTTTCAAACTTAACTTCTCCTCTAATAATATCATTTAAGAATAAAGTCTCGTTTACAGGTGTTTTAAATCGAATTACAAATGGTTCTCCATTTGCTAGTTTTTGTGCTACAGTTTCTTTATCTAACGCAATGGAATTGTTTAAACTTTCTCTGTTACTATGATTATAAATAAAGGTTTTTCCTTCTTTTTCTAAAGTACTTCTTAGTGTATCGAGTTCTTCAGCTGTATCAAATGCATAGTAAGCATTACCTGAATTTATCAAGGTATCAGCATATTGTTTATAAATTTCTTTACGTTCGCTTTGTCTGTAAGGACCAAATTTTTCATTTTTACCTACGGTTTCATCAGGTGATATTCCAAGCCATTGTAGGGCTTCCATAATGTATTCTTCTGCACCTTCTACATAGCGGTTTTGATCTGTATCTTCAATTCTTAAATAAAAAGTACCATTATTTTTTTTAGCAAATAAGTAATTAAATAGAGCTGTTCTAACTCCTCCTATATGTAATGGTCCTGTTGGACTAGGTGCAAAACGCACGCGTACTGGTTTAGACATGATTGTAAATTTTTTGCAAATATACACTTTTCGTAGGGTTTGATTTATGTAGTTTGAATGCTACCATTAAGCTTTTTCATTTTATAATTTTCGTATTCTTTAAAATTGTAATTTTATGGGTTATTGAAACCTTATTTTATGGTGACCAACAATCGAATTATTTTTGATAAATTAGAAGCATTTATCAATCGGTATTATACTAATGAACTCATCCGTGGAACACTTTTTTTTCTCGGATTAGGGTTGCTGTACTTTCTTTTTACTTTGAGTATTGAGTATTTTTTGTGGTTACAACCTGCAGCACGTACCTTTCTTTTTTGGAGTTTTATTCTAGTTGAAACTTTTTTACTATTGCGTTTTATTCTTTTTCCGCTCTTTAAATTGTTTCATATTCAAAAAGGCATTTCTTATGTAGAAGCTTCTAAAATTATAGGAAATCACTTTCCAGAAGTAAAAGATAAATTGTTAAACCTGCTGCAATTGTCGCAAAATGTCGATAGCGCTTCCGATTTAGTCTTAGCATCTATTGATCAAAAATCAAAATCGTTGAGTTTAGTTCCTTTTGGTAATGCAATCAATTTTAAAGCAAATATTAAGTTTTTACCTGTAGCTTTAATCCCTTTATTTTTCTTTTTTTTATTTTTTGTTACGGGTAATAGTTCAGTTATTTCTCAAAGTTTTAATCGAGTTTTGCACTATAATACAACTTTTTTGAAACCTGCTCCTTTTCAATTACAGCTTATAAATCCTACTTTGAGTGTTTTAGAAAATGAAAAGTACACGCTTAAAGTTAAAGTAGTAGGTAAGGTTTTACCACAAAATATACAGTTATATATTGCTGAAGAAAGTTACTTTATGGAGCAAGTTTCACCAGGAATCTTTCACTATACTTTTGCTCCATTAACAGCATCCATTAACTTTCATTTAGAAGCCAATACTGTTGTTTCACCAGATTATACTTTAGACGTTATTAAAGTACCCTCCATTTCTCAATTAGAAATGAAACTATTTTTTCCCTCTTACTTGAAACGTAAAAACGAAAGCATTATCGGCACGGGTAATGCTATAGTTCCCGAAGGGACTCGTGTGGTTTGGAATATTTCTGGATCATCATTAGAATCAGTTCAATTATTAGCATCAAATGTCAATCAATTTTTCACTTTTTCTGATAATTTCTTTTTTTTAAGTAAAAATATTTATCAAGATACACAATATCAATTACTTACTTCCAATTCTAGTCTCAAAAACTACCAAAAACTCCCTTTTGAGCTTTCAATTGTAAAAGATCAATTTCCAACTATTGATGTTTCACAGGTTCCCGATTCAATAGGTCATGAACAGGCTTATTTTATTGGGAAAGTTTCAGATGATTATGGATTCTCGAAACTTCAAATTGTATATTACGAAAAAGGAAAACCACAGTTAGCTAAACGTGGAACAATCAATTTGCATGCAGGTTTATACGATCAATTTGTTTTTGGTTTTCCTTCTACTTTAGATGTTCAACCTGGTGTAACTTATGAGTTTTATTTTGAAGTTTTTGATAATGATCCTTTGCATCATTTCAAATCTGTTCGTTCCACTTTGTTTACTAACAAAATTAGTACGCAGGAGGAAATTGTTACAGAACGTATACAAGAACAGCAACAATCGCTTAGTGGTTTATCCAAAACATTAGATAAGCAGAGTAAACAAATTGCAGCACTAGAAAAATTAAATGCTGTTTCTAAACAAAAGAAAGATTTTGATTTTAAAACACAACAGCAAGTTAATGATTTTATTCAGCGTCAAGAGCAGCAAGATAAATTAATGCAATCTTTTTCTGAAAAAATCAAAAGTAATTTAACTAAAGAAAAAAGTGAAGTTTCCGATAAAAAGTTAGAAAATTTACAATCCAGAATTGAAAAAGCATCTGAAGATCTTGAAAGAAATAAGAAGTTATTAGACGAATTAAAAGCCTTATCACAAAAACTAGATGATGAACAGTTACAAGAAAAGCTGCAACAATTTAAACAGCTGAGTAAAAATCAAGTGAAAACTTTAGAACAATTGGTAGAGTTAACCAAGCGTTATTATGTAGATAAAAAAACAGCTCAATTAGCAGCTCAACTGGAAAAATTATCCCAAGCTCAAAAACAATTATCAGAGCAACAAAACAATTCTGTTCAAAAGCAAGAAGAATTACAACAACAATTCAATTCGCTTCAAAACGACCTTAACAATTTAAAAAAGGACAATCAATCGCTTAAAGCCCCATTTGATTTACCTAAGACTGATAATTTAGAAAAATCTATTGAACAAGAAATGAAAGACGCACAAAAGGATTTATCTCGTAATAATGGTTCTTCAGCACAAAAGTCTCAAAAGAAGGCCGCTCAAGATTTAAAAAAATTAAGCGAAACTTTGCAAGAAAGTATGAATGCATCCGAGCAAGAACAGTTACAAGAAGATGTATCTATGTTACGCCAAATTTTGGATAATTTGCTTTCTTTTTCCTTTTCTCAAGAAGGACTTATGAAACAAATTCGTAATACAAAAGTTGGATCTAGTAGTTATAATGCCTCTTTAAAAATACAACAATCCTTAAAAACTCAATTCAAACATATTGACGATTCTTTGTTTACCTTATCCTTACGTAATGAAAAGATCACTGAAATGGTTACAAAAGAAATTGGAACGATTACCTATAATTTAGATAATGCTATTGATAAACTAGGGAATGGATTACAACCTAGAGGTGTTTCTTACCAACAATTTGTTGTAGCTGCTGCTAATAAATTAGCCGATTTTCTTAGCGAACTATTACAAAACATGCAAATGAACTTATCAGGTCAAAGTGGTGGTAAACCAAAGTCTGGTCAAGGTCAGGGTTTGCAATTGCCCGACATCATTTCCAAACAAAAAGGTTTAAGTGATAAAATGCAACAACAACTCAATTCTAAAGAGGGTAAACCCAACGATAGTGCTTCGCCTCAAGGAAAAGAAAAATCAACAAGTGGAAGCACTCAGGAAGGGGAGGGGGAAGCTAGACGTTTGCTAGAAATTTACAAAGAACAACAAGTACTTCGCGAAGCCTTGCAAATTCAACTTCAACAACAAGGTAGTAAAGGTGCAGGACAACATGTGGTAGACCAAATGAAACAAGTCGAAAAACAACTTTTGAATAAAGGATTCAAAAATGAAGTGGTGCAACGTATGAAACAACTCAATCAAGAATTACTTAAACTCGAATCGGCACAGCGCGAACAAGGTCAAGATAATCAACGCCAATCAGAGACCAATCTCAAGCCTTTTTCTAACCCAGCCAAACCCTTGCCACCAGCCGTTATACAATATATGAATAGTATAGAGATTTTAAATAGACAATCCTTACCTTTGCGAACTGATTTTAATCAAAAAGTACAACGATATTTTAAACAAAATGATTGAGTTTAATTATGAAACCGATTTTAACCTAGACAATGAAGACGTTTATAGCGCATGGATTAGTCAGGTAATTAGTTCTGAAAACAAAAAGGAAGGAGAAATTAATTATATATTTTGTGATGATGATTACCTTCATCAAATCAATGTAGAGTATCTAAATCACGATACTCTTACCGATATCATTAGTTTTGATTATACTGTAGGTAATGAAATTAATGGTGATATTTTTATCTCTATAGAACGAGTACAGGATAACGCTTTAGATTTTGATACCAATTTCAATGAAGAATTAAAACGTGTTATGATACATGGTATCCTACATTATTGTGGATATAAAGACAAAACAGCAGCTGACGAAGCACTAATGCGTCAAAAGGAAAATGAAAAAATTCTAATGTTCCACGTGAAACCTTAAATCTCTTTTTTAATTAATATGTTTCACGTGAAACATATTTGACTACACATTTTTTAAACGTTCCACGTGGAACTTTAAATAAAAATTTTAATACTATGTTTTTAAATGAATATGATGTTATTGTTGTCGGTGCAGGACACGCTGGAGCAGAAGCGGCAGCAGCAGCAGCAAATTTAGGTTCTAAAACTTTATTGGTAACCATGAGTTTGCAAAACATTGCTCAGATGTCATGCAATCCAGCAATGGGAGGTATAGCCAAAGGACAAATTGTTCGTGAAATTGATGCTTTGGGTGGATATTCTGGAATAGTTTCGGATCGTACAGCGATACAGTTTAAGATGCTGAATAAATCGAAAGGTCCAGCTATGTGGTCGCCACGTGTTCAAAGTGATCGTATGCGCTTTGCAGAAGAGTGGCGTATGATGTTAGAACAAACTCCTAATTTGGATTTTTACCAAGAAATGGTAAAAGGATTAATTATAGAGCAGAATGTTGTAAAAGGTGTTGTTACTTCTCTTGGTGTGAAAATCTATGGTAAATCGGTTGTATTAACAAACGGTACATTTTTAAATGGATTGATTCATATTGGAGAAAAACAGTTTGGTGGTGGTAGAGCAGGAGAGAGTGCTTCTTATGGTATTACCGAGGATTTGGTAAAAGTAGGTTTTCAAGCAGGACGAATGAAAACAGGAACACCACCTCGTGTAGACGGACGTTCTTTAGATTATTCTAAAATGAATGAAGAAAGAGGTGATGATAATCCTTCGAAATTTTCTTATTCTGATTTGACTACTCCTTTGGTACATCAACGCTCTTGTTATATGTCGTATACTTCTCCAGAAGTACACGAAATTTTACGTGAAGGTTTTGATCGTTCTCCTATGTTTAATGGTCGTATTAAAAGTATTGGTCCTCGATACTGTCCTTCAATTGAAGATAAAATTAATCGCTTTGCTGATAAAGAACGTCACCAGTTGTTTATTGAACCAGAAGGTTGGCATACTTGTGAAATGTACATCAATGGGTTTTCTACTTCACTTCCTGAAGATATTCAATTCAAAGCTTTGCGTTCTGTCGCCGGTTTTGAAAATGTCAAATTTTTTAGACCGGGTTATGCGATAGAATATGATTATTTTCCACCTACGCAATTAAAGCATACTTTAGAAACGAAGTTGGTAGAAGGTTTGTATTTTGCTGGTCAAATTAATGGTACGACAGGTTATGAAGAAGCTGCCTCTCAAGGATTGATGGCGGGTATAAATGCACACTTGAAAGTACATGAAAAAGCACCTTTAATTTTAAAACGTGATGAAGCTTATATTGGAGTATTAATTGACGATTTAATTACAAAAGGAACAGAAGAACCTTATCGTATGTTTACTTCTAGAGCAGAGTATCGTACCTTGTTACGTCAAGATAATGCCGATTTTCGTTTAACGCCTATGTCGTATGAAATTGGTTTAGCTTCTGAAGCACGTATGCGACGTATGGAGTATAAATTAAATGCTTCGGAAAAAATGGTAGCCTTTTTAAAAGATACTAGTGTAACAGTTGCTGAAGCAAATCCGATTTTAGAAGCTAATGAATCTGCTTTAATCTCTCAAGGGGATAAGATGTTTAAAATTTTTACACGTCCTCAAATTGACATGAATGATATGTTACAATTTCAAAAAGTGAAAGAGTATGTTGAGCAAGAACAATTGGATATTGAAATTTTAGAACAAACGGAAGTGCAAGTGAAGTATTCTGGTTATATTGAAAAAGAACGTAACAATGCCGATAAATTGCATCGTTTAGAAGAGGTGAAAATTCCAGATAATTTTGATTATTCCAAAATAAAATCAATGTCAATTGAAGCACGTCAAAAATTAGAAAGAATTCGTCCCGTAACCATTTCTCAGGCCTCTCGTATTAGCGGCGTATCACCAAGTGATATTTCTGTTTTGCTTATTTATATGGGCCGATAATTGCATACGCTTTCGGGTTTGTTCCACGTGAAACTTTAAATACTTATTAAATAAATACAGTGACTTTTAATTACTGTGTTTTTTTTGTTTTTGCATTATACTATGAATATTTTAAATAAACCTCTTTATCTTACGGTAAAAGATTTTTCGGTATCTCAAGAAACATTCGAATTGTATCACGATACAGAGTTAGATATGTTGATTACCTATCCACAACCAAGTTTAGAAAATCTTGGAAAATATTATGAGAATTCAAATTATATATCTCATACCGATTCCAAACGCGGTCTTTTCGAAAAAGCGTATCATTTTGTCAAAGGAATAGCTTTGAAAAATAAATTGGCTTTGATTAATGCGCAACAGTCACAAAAAGGTAAACTTTTGGACATAGGTGCTGGTACTGGCGATTTTTTGATTACTGCTAAAAATTCCGGTTGGGAAATTACAGGAATAGAACCTAGTGAAAGTGCAAAAGCTTTGGCTATAAAAAAAGGAGTGTCTTTTGTAGATTCTACTTCGGATTTAGAAGAGCAACAATTTGATTGCATTACCATGTGGCACGTGTTAGAGCATGTACCCGATTTGGATTTTCAAATTAAGGAATTGAAGCGCTTGTTAAAACCATCCGGTACTTTGATTGTAGCTGTTCCTAATTTTAAATCGTATGATGCTTTTTACTATCAACAATTTTGGGCGGCCTACGATGTACCAATTCATTTTTGGCATTTTTCTAAACCTGCGATACAAAAACTATTTGAAAAGGAATGCATGCATTTGATTGAGGTACTTCCGATGAAGTTCGATTCTTTTTATGTGAGTTTGCTTTCTGAAAAATATAAAACAGGAAATATGAATTTTTTAAAGGCGTTTTGGATAGGATGTAAGTCCAATTGGAAAGCACGTAGCACAAAAGAGTATTCTTCGCATATTTATGTGTTCCAAAATCACTAAAACGCATTTTAAGCCCTTTTAAGCTTAGTTTTACTGGTTTAATAGGGGTTTTTATGGAAAATTTTAGAAAATCGTTTAAAATTGAGCTATTACAGTCGATTTTTATAACTGTTTTTTATGTGATTAATGGCAAGTATAATAAAAATTGATATGGAATAAATCGCCCAAATTTTCAAGTTTTAACAGTTGCTAACTATTTTTTTATATTTTTGTCCTACATCTTAAAATATTAAATTTAATTCCAATGAAAAAATCATTTGTTATCCTTGCACTAGCTTTTGCTTTTGTAGCGTGTGATAAAAAAGAAGAAGTAAAAGAAGTGAAAGAAGTGAAAACTGCTTATGTGGATACTGCTGAGTTAATGAAACAATACACAGAAGCCAAAGATCTTGAAGCAAAATACAAATCACAAGCACAAGAGAAAGGAAGACAATTAGAAGCTGAAATCAATCGTTTTAAGCAAGAAGCAGCTAATTTTCAAAGTCAAGCTCAAGCCAATGGTCAAGAGTGGGCACAAAAAAAAGGACTTGAATTGCAAAAAAGAGAGCAACAATTAGGCTATGCTCAACAAGCTTTGGCGCAACAATTGCAAGCAGAAAGTGGAAAAGAAATGGATTCTTTAGTAAGTGGAGTAAAGAAATTCATTAAAGCATACGGTAAAGAAAAAGGATATTCTTATATCTATGGCACTGGAGATGCTGCTACTATTTTGTATGCAGAAGATAAATATGATATCACTAAGGAAATTATTGAAGCTTTGAACGAAAAATACAAAGCTAATTCTTCTAAAACGGCTAAAGAAACACCAAAAAAATAGTTTTATATCGCAAAACTTCATCAAAAGCCTTCTACTTTTTTAAGTGGAAGGCTTTTTTTTATACTCGTAAACCGTTCTTTTTACTTTCTTACTATTTTTTTCTACTTTAGTATTTTAATATACGCCATATGACTTCTATTTCTAACGCCGCCGAATTGGCTCTTCAATTTGTTAATCAAACCCAACGCTCGGTATTTCTTACGGGCAAAGCAGGTACCGGAAAAACCACTTTATTGCAGCAAATTATTGCTACTACGCACAAAAATACGGTAGTAGTGGCACCCACCGGGATTGCAGCACTCAACGCCAAAGGAGTGACCATTCACTCGATGTTTCAACTTCCTTTTGCTGCTTTTATCCCAGATTATTCTGATCCTCTTTTTCAAGATGCGGTTACCTTTGAAACCAAAGCTACTTTACAACGTCATTTTAAAATGAATGGCCAGAAAAAAGCTGTACTTCGCAATTTGGAATTATTGATTGTTGACGAAGTCAGTATGTTGCGACCCGATATTGTTGATGCTATGAATTTTATGCTGCAAACTGTACGCAAGAATCCTTTACCCTTTGGCGGTGTACAAATATTATTTATAGGAGATTTACTACAATTACCACCTGTAATACAATCCAAAGAATGGTCAATATTGAGACGATATTACACAGGTAAATTCTTTTTTAATGCTCAAGTTTTACAGCAAAACCCCCCTTTGTATATAGAATTGTCTCATATTTATAGACAAACTGATGAAGTATTTATTAGGCTGCTAAATCATTTACGAACCAATGAAATCACCAAAGCTGACCTTGAGTTATTGAATCAGTATGTACAACCCGATTTTGATACCAAACAACACAAAGGCTATATTTGTTTGACCACCCATAATGCTAAAGCAGAAGCCATTAATGCTAAGTCGTTACAAGACATTCCTTCACCCGTTTTTCAATATTTTCCCGAAATCAAAGGCGATTTCCCTGAAAAGATGTATCCTTTAGAGTTTCAATTAGAATTAAAAGTTGGTGCACAGGTGATGTTTATCAAAAATGATTTATCTTTTGAAAAAATGTATTATAACGGCAAGATGGGGATTATCAACGATTTAAGTGATAGCGCTGTAACGGTGCATTTTCCAGAAGAGTCTAAAACGATTACCTTAGAGAAATATGAGTGGCAAAATATTCGATACACAGTAGATCCAAATACCAAAGAGATTCAAGAAGAAGTTTTAGGTTCCTTTATTCAGTATCCTATAAAGCTGGCTTGGGCGATTACGGTGCATAAGAGTCAAGGCTTAACGTTTGACAAAGCAGCAATCGATGTATCGCAAGTTTTTTTACCTGGACAAGCCTATGTAGCTTTTTCTCGTTTGCGTTCCTTAAATGGGCTTATTTTGCTTTCTCCATTGAAATTGCAAGGTATCGCTAACGATGATGAAGTAATTCAGTATGTACAAAGCAATATTCGGGAATCCCATTTAACTTCCATATTACATCACGAAACCCAAGCTTTTTTAACATCTTACTTGTGTGCGGCATTTGATTGGTCTGATTTAGCTCAAGAATGGCGAAATCATCGTTTTAGTTATTCCGAAGTGGCCGAAAAATCCTTAAAAAATACTTACGCTACATGGGCTCAATTGCGTTGCGAAGAAATAGAACAGCTGCTTGAACCCTCCACGAAGTTTATCAAACAGTTACAGCAATTAATGGCTACCGCATCTGTTGATTTACCTTTTGTTTTGCAAAGGGTACAGGCTGCCTACGATTATTTTTGGGATCCCATGGATCAGCTTTTAGAAAAACTTTTGCTTACAATTCACGAAGTTGAACAACATTCTAGAAGTAAGTCGTTTCTTGAGGAACTTTTACACATTGAAGCCATGCAAACTAAATCCGTATTGCAACTGATGAAAGCAAAGGTTTTACTCGAAACCATTGTAGCTGGAGCCCAAATAACCAAAGATACTTTCAAGACGCCAAAATTTACTTCCTACCTTCCGAATAAGATCGAAAAAGTACGTGCAAATTTCCTAGAAACCAAAGTTCAATCCTCAAAGAAGACCAAGAAAAGTTCTTCCAATTTACTATAAATATCTGGTTTATTGTGCTTTATTTTATTCTATGCCCGTATGCTTAATTTACAAACCATTAGATAGCATTCAGTTCGATACGCCAGTGGACTTAACTTAATAGTTTTTTTGTACGATACTTGGGTTAAACAATTTCTCTTTTTTTTTTGTAAGTAGTTAATAATAAATAGATTAACATTTATTTAGTATTAGTTGCGCTTTAATTTAATACATTTATTTTCTTAATTTAAGAGTATAGTTTAGGTATATGTAAATAAAATATTATAAGAAAATATTTATATATAATACATAAGATTATTTTGCACACTGTTTTTATTAACATCTTAAAGGCTTATCTAATGACAAATTTTGAATTATTTAATCCCACAACCATTGTTTTTGGGAAAGGGCAAATGGAAAAACTTAATACACTTATTCCTAAAAATGCCAAAATATTATTAGCGTATGGTGGAGGAAGTATCTTTAAAAATGGAGTGTATGATCAGGTCAAATCGGCTTTATCTAATTATGAATTAGTGGAGTTTGGAGGCATTGAACCCAACCCTCATTTTGAAACCTTGATGAAGGCTGTTGCTGTAATTCAAGCAAAAAAACTCGACTTTATTTTAGCCGTTGGAGGGGGGAGTGTTATTGATGGGGTTAAATTCATTTCGGCTGCAGTTCTTTTTGAGGGCAATCCTATTGATATTTTGCAAAAACAAATTGCAAGTAACGATCTACAAAAGGTGATTCCCTTTGGCACTGTTTTGACTTTACCCGCCACGGGTTCAGAAATGAATTCTGGTGGAGTTATCACTATAGAAGCTACTAATGAAAAATTAGCTTTTTTTGGAACCGCTTTGTTTCCAAAATTCTCAATTTGTGATCCCACGGTGATTCAATCTTTACCAAAGAGACAATTGCAAAATGGGGTAGTAGATGCCTATACTCACGTATTGGAACAGTATTTAACGTATCCTCATGAGGGAATACTACAAGATCGATTTGCTGAAAGTATTTTACAAACTTTAGTAGTAATTGGTCCTCAAGTAGTAGAAAATCCTAAGGATTATACGCTCGCCTCTAACTTTATGTGGAGTTGTACCATGGCGCTCAACGGATTAATTCAGTATGGTGTGCCAAGTGATTGGGCGACCCATATGATTGGTCATGAGCTCACAGCTTTATATGGCATAGATCATGCCCGTACACTTGCCATTATTGGACCCAATTTGTATCGGGTAATGTTTGATACCAAAAAAGAAAAATTAGCACAATACGGGCGTCGTATTTTTAATTTATCAGGTTCTGATGAGGACGTAGCCAAAGCTGCAATTGAAAAAACTGTCGCATTTTTCCAAACCATGGGTATGGAAACCAAAATCTCTCAATGCACCGATGATTATACCGCTTCGGCTCAGTTTATTGCCCATCGTTTTGAGGAAAGAGGTTGGTTGGGACTTGGAGAACGACAAAATGTAACCCCAGAAAAAGTAAAACAGATAGTGGAAATGAGTTATTGAGCAGAGTATAGTAAATACAAAAGGCGTATTACAATTGTAACTACGCCTTTTACTTACTAAACAAAAAACTAACTCAACCAAAATATGAAAAATCCTAATAGTAAACCTACTCTATTCATAGTAAATAAGTTACAACGGGTATTCCTTTGATTTATTGTGAGGAAAGCCCTTTTTTTAATCAAAACTATTGATGAAATGGTTTTGACTCGTAATATTAATTGTCCAACTTCTTTATTTTTGAATACTTTTGTAAAAATTTATAATACTAATGGCCGATACATTAAAATTTGCAGTAATTGGTGGAGGAAGTTGGGCTACAGCAATTGCTAAAATGCTTTGTGTGAATCAAAAAGAAATTTGTTGGTACATGCGAAACGAAAGCGCAATTGAACATTTAAAAAATTTCAAACACAATCCCAATTATTTAAGCTCGGTTGAATTTGATACTCAAAAATTGCTGCTTACTTCAGACATTAATGAAGCAGTCAATTATGCTGATTATTTAATTTTCGCCATTCCTTCCGCTTTTTTAGAAGGGGAATTGGCCAAAATAACGGTTTCCCTTAAAGACAAAATCATTTTTTCAGCCATCAAAGGAATTGTTCCTGAAACCAGTTTAATTGTTGGCGAACATTTTCACGTTCAATACGATATTCCTTACTACAACATCGGTGTAATTACGGGTCCTTGTCATGCTGAAGAAGTAGCTTTAGAACGTCTTTCTTATTTGACTATAGCTTGTGGCGATCCTGATAAAGCTAAACTAGTAGCTGATAATTTATCGGGTAATTATATTAAAGCTAAAATTTCCGACGACATTATTGGGACCGAATACGCGGCTATGCTTAAAAACATATACTCTATTGCTGCTGGAATTGCTCATGGACTAGGGTATGGTGATAATTTTCAATCTGTTATCATGAGTAATGCGATTCGCGAGATGAAGAAATTTATCAAAAAAGTACACAAAATGAAACGCAATATCAATGATTCTGCCTACTTAGGGGATTTATTGGTAACTGGCTACTCTATCTTTTCTAGAAATAGAATGTTTGGTAATATGATTGGAAAAGGTTACACTGTAAAGTCAGCCATGATGGAAATGAGTATGGTGGCCGAAGGGTATTATGCCGTAAAAAGTGCTTATAAACTCAATCAAGGTTATGGAGCCAAAACTCCAATTATAGATGCCGTGTATCAAATTCTATATGAAGGAAAAGAGGCGAAAATGGTCTTTAAAAAACTAACCGAGGAATTAGATTAATGGGATTCAAAATCTTTTGATATAAGATCAAAAATGGCAACTATATAAAAATAGTTGCCATTTTTACAAAAACACATAACTAACTTATCAATTAAATAACTACAAACTTTTACAGAGCATTATTCTGGTTTAAATAAATGCAAATGGCATGCCTAAGTAAAAAACTCTTAATTTTCAAAGGATTGTCTAATTTTTAGAGTAGTAAAACTGTCCATTTAATGGAATTCTTTTTGAATTTTGGACAAAAAAAATACCATCGGAACTCCAATGGTATTTTTTAAACTTTCATTATAGCTAATTTACCTTACAATTACACCATCCACAAAAAGAATAGGCACTTCCTCCATTTCGGCTTCATTGATGCTATTGGTTTTGAAAATGAATTTTTTATCGTACAAAGTGCCGTCAATAAAATAAGTCACCATAAACTCGTTATTGAGTGTAAGCACACTTTTCTCAATCATTTCTATTTTAACAACAGAAACAGCTGGTATTTCAACGAAAGCGTGACGCAAAAGCGACGTTTTCTTCATTTCGCCATCAATCGTTCCAAACGCTTTAGAAACGACCATAACACCTTCTAAATTAAAATCACTATCGTTTACCAAATAGGCGTACCACACTTTTTCCATAAAGTCGTCGCTCCATTCTTGAACGGCAGCAATAAATACATTTTCTACTACTGGTATGATGATGTCTTTTTTCATATCATAAAAAATAAGTCCTTAGTATTTAGTCCTTAGTCAATAGATGCTATGACTACAAAAGAACTAACTGCTAAGGACTATTGACTTGTTACTAAATAATCGATTTAAATTGCTCTAAGAAACGTACGTCGTTTTCATAAAACATACGGATATCACCAATTTGATACAACAACATCGCGATACGTTCTACACCCATCCCAAAAGCAAAACCGTTGTACTCCTCTGGATTGATACCGCAATTGGTCAATACATTAGGATCTACCATTCCACAACCACCAATTTCTAACCAACCCGTACCTTTTGTAATACGATAATCGGTTTCGGTTTTTAACCCCCAATAAATATCAATTTCGGCACTTGGTTCTGTAAACGGAAAATAAGACGGTCTAAGACGAATTTTTGACTTTCCGAACATTTCCTTCGTAAAATACAAAAGCGTTTGTTTTAAGTCAGCAAAAGACACGTCCTTGTCGATGTATAATCCTTCTACCTGATGAAAAATACAGTGCGAACGCGAAGAAACCGCTTCGTTACGAAATACACGTCCAGGAGAAATGGTTCGAATAGGCGGCTTGTTGTTTTCCATATAACGCACCTGCACTGATGACGTATGCGTACGCAACAACACATCAGGATTCGTTTGAATGAAAAAAGTATCTTGCATATCGCGAGCCGGATGGTATTCTGGCAAGTTCAAAGCCGTAAAATTGTGCCAATCGTCCTCAATTTCTGGTCCTTCAGAAACATTGAAGCCTATGGTTGAGAATATATCAATAATTTGATTTTTTACTAAAGAAATTGGGTGACGAGAACCGACAGTAAAGGGTTCTCCGGTGCGAGTTAAATCGCCATAAATCCCCTTACTTTCTTGCTGATTTTCTAAGCTTTCTTGAATCGATTTTACTTTATCTTCAGCCGTTGTTTTTAGTAGGTTTATAACTTGTCCAAATTCTTTCTTTTGCTCGTTTGGAACATTTTTGAACTCGGCAAACAAGGCTTTCAAAAGCCCTTTACTTCCTAAAAATTTAATTCGAAATGCTTCCAGTTCAGCACTATCTTGAGTAGAAAATGCCTGTGCTTCTGCAATGTATTCTTTTATCTTATCTATCATTTTCATTCCATAATTGAGGTGCAAATTTAGCTATTTTTGGTGATTAGTGAAAAGTAATTAGTGATTAGTCCAAAAAATTACCTCTTGCTAATCAAGAATTACTAATAACTTTTCACTATTTACTAATCAATCACCTCGCGTTCTACAAAATAATTTACAATGGCTTCTTTCATCAAAACGGTTTGTTCTCCCGCTTTTAATGGAGGCAATTCCTCTTTCACTTTATAATGTGGCCATCCCTCATCATCAAAATACTCGAATTCATAAAATCCGTAGGGTTCGAGCAATCTACAAATAGCGATGTGCATCAAGTTGACTTTTTCGTCTTTTTTAAATTCGCGATGCACCTGCCCCAATTCTTGAACTCCGATAAGGTAAATTATAGCGTCTAAATCCAAATCTTCGCCTTGCGAAAATCGATCCGACAATAGGGTAACTAAACGTTCCCAGCGTTCTTTTAACTGTATATCTCTAGACATTTTGCTTTTAAATTTTTTTTGACAATTTGATTATGGGTTGCGCCATTTATATCTTTTGCCATTTTTGGCAAAGATACACACTTGTAAACGCACTTACGGTATTGCCGAATTCTTTTATATTTGTGCTTCTAATTTTATTTTAAAAAATATGACTTTTTTTGATCTTTTAATCGGTGGTCTATTGGCGTATGCCTTGTTCAAAGGCATTCAAAACGGGCTTTTTGCCGAATTGGCGACTTTGGTTTCTTTAGTTATTGGAATTTATATAGCCGTAAAATTTTCGGCCATTATGAGTTCTGTGCTTTCTGGTTTTGTAAAATGGAATCCGTATACCATCAAAACGGTGGCTTTTATTCTCACTTTTATAGTGGTAGTGGTTGGAATTTACATGACGAGTAAATTTTTTACGGGCCTTGCCAATTTTGCTTATTTGGGCTGGATTAATAAAGTAGGCGGAGGCGTGTTTAGAGTGTTAAAATTTGTTTTGATTATCAGTGTGTTTTTGACCATTTTCGAAAAAATCAATTACAAAAATTTCTTAGCGAAAAAGGAAACCTTAGATAATTCCTTATTCTTTTACCCTATTCAAAAAACGGCCGATTTTATTTTTCCTTCTTTGGAAAAGCTGTACGATAAAGCAAAAAAGTAAATTGTTGCTTTTTTTGTAAACAAAGTGCCCTTGAAAGATTAAGCTTTCAAGGGCACTTTTTATTTTACTTCTTTAATAGCCTGAGCATTCAGCCAACCTTCGGTACCATCGGTAAGTTGTATTTTACGCCATTGTTCCAGTGTTTCAATTATATATACTTTGGTTCCCTCATGCAGGATAACTACTGTGGGGCTTGCGGTTTGCGGCTCACTTTTGACTTCGGTAACATCTGCAAATAATATAGCAGGGCGATCGTTTTTAAATTGATTTTGTTCAAAATAGCCCGCAAAAACACTTATTAAGACCAAAAGCAATCCAAGCAACATACCAAAAAAGAAAATACGCTTTGCTACTGAGGTTTGGCCAAAATAATAGCCAAAGAAAAACATTAAAAATAAGACCGCAAATCCTATGGCTATCCAGGCCCATGTGTCATAATGAAAAAATGAAGTGAAATCGTGTATCAGTTTTTCGAAACCAACTTTTGGGACCACTTTTATTTCATCTATGGTTTTCTTTTGTGCAAATTTCAAATTGTTTTGAATTTCAGCATCGTTGGGTTTCAACACCAAAGCTTTTTCATAATTGAAAATGGCAGGCGCTACTTGGTTGAGTTTGTAATAACAATTGCCCAAATTGAAATACAAATCGGCCGATTCTTTTTTCTCTGTTTGAATCACCGATTCATAGGCCTGAATGGCTTGTTCGTATTGCCCTTTTTTGTACAACGCATTCCCCGCTTCAAAACCATTTTGAGCGGTTAAAACACTGGTTATAAATAATAATAAATAAACTATTTTTTTCATAATTTGTTTAAATTTTAAACACAAAGATCACAAAGAAAGCACTAAGACCACTATTTTAAAGTGTGCCGTTTATTACCCTTCTCACTCCTTCTTTGAATAATTTGACGTTAAAATTGATTAATAATCCTAACTTACAATCTGACAATTTTAAATAAGTAAGCAGTTGAGCCAAATGAACATCATTTAAGCTTTCTACAGCCTTAATTTCAACAATAAACTTATCTTCAACTAAAATATCAATTCTATATCCTACATCTAATTTAACTTCTTCATAAACTAGTGGTAAGGATTTTTGTTTTTCAACTTTTAAATTTGCTTTCTTTAGTTCATAAAACAAGCACTCTTCATACGCACTTTCCAATAATCCTGGGCCTAAAACTTTATGAACCCTTAAGGCACATTCAAATACTATTTTGGAAATTTCATTTTCAGTCATCTATTTAAAAAATTGTGCTTTTTGTGCCTTCCTAGTGCCCTTTGTGGTTAAACAATTTGTTTTTCTAATCCCGAAATAATTTCAACGGCTTTATCAAAATCTTGCTGAATCGAGGCGCTAGAAGAAGGCGCATAACGTGCAATCTCGCAATTTTCTGTCAAGACAATAAAATCATTTACGGCCTCAGGATTGGCTTTTCTAGACAACAATAATTCTCGAATATTATCTTTACTCATTTCGGAGGTTTCGATGTGTAATTTGGCTTTTAAGAAATTATGCAAGGCTTTTTCCAAGGCAACATAGAATAATTCTTTGTTGGCTATTTGGTTTTTGGCTTCCGACAAATATTTCTTGGCCAATTTATTGTTCATTTTGATTCGGTTACCAAGTACATCTTTATCTAAAGTTTCTTTTTTCTTTTGGAACGCAATGATAAAGGGAACAATAGCAAATGGCAATAATAACAACGCATAGAAGCCTGTAGAGCCCAAGAAATCTTGTTCATGCACATCGGCTAGTTCCGTTTTGAGTTTTATGAATTTAAATTGTTCAGGATTGCTAATCCTATTTTTAGTAATATTAGTTATTGCCGTACTATCTGACGCCGTCGGTCCGTCCAACACGTTAATGAGGATTTCTTTTGAAGTAATCGTTTTGTAGGTACCCGAATTCAAATCAAAATAACAGAAAGTCATGGGTTTGATAGGGTAGGTCCCTTTGAATTGAGGGATAATGGTATAACTGTCGGATATTTTACCGGTCATTCCAGAGAGTGGCGTGTTAACCGATTCTGTATGAACAGGGTCATACATTTCTAGTGCATTAGGAACTACGGGTTTAGGTAAGGTAAATAATTTAAGATTCCCTTTTCCAGCCACACTCACCACCAAATCTAAACTTTCTCCATTGTGTAGTGTTGTTTTGCTTGGTGTCACTTTAAAATCAAAACTTCCCACGGCACCTGAAAAATCTGCTGGCTTACCGGATTCTGGCAATCCTTTTACAGCTATAGTTCTGGAACCAGCAGACACTCTTTTGCTGGTTTCGCGAATCATCATTTGACCAAAAATATCTCTTCTATTGGTCGGTAATTGTACATCTATGTCGAGCGATAACGGTTCTATTTCAAGTTTACCCGATTTTTGTGGATACAAAACCGTTTTACGCAGTACGACATATCGGAAACGTTCTCCTTTAAACATGCCTTCTTCTGCTACCAATTGTTTGATATCTATGTTTTGACTCCAAAAATCATTGTACTTAGGTTTGTTTAACTCACGCCAATTGGAGATCCCAATATTGTAGCTGAAATACAATTTGTAAACAACAGTAATGGGTTCGTTGATGTACGGATTGGTTTTAGAAACATCGGCTACGAGATACAAATTGTTATCGGCAGAGATGACACCATCGTTTTCTTCTTGTGATTCTTGTACGGCATTGGTAACATTTATTTTGACCGGAGTCGTTTTATACAACTGTCCGTTGAACTCTATAGCCGCTTGTTTGATGACTAGGTTTCCTTTTCGAGTGGGTAACAAGAAATAGGAATAGATTTTTTCAAAAGAGCTTCTGCCGTTGACCCAAGATTGACTCACTTGTTGGCTTGGACCAGCAATGATTCGGAATCCATCGAAGGAGGGTTGAATGAAATTATCGCCATCTACGTTCATGATAAAATCCACTCGAAGTCGTTCATTTAACGCTATTGTATTTTTGCTCACTCGGGTTTCAAACTGTACCTGAGCCAAAATGGGAGTGGTGATAATAAAAAGTACAAATGCAATGATCTTTTTCATTTTGAAATGGGGGTTTGTTGCTTTACCAGTCTTTATCCGTTGGTACGGGTTTTCCTTGTCCTTGTTTGGCTTTTACTTTATCTTGAATTTTCTTTTCTTCGTTATTTACAGCATCCAAAAGATTTTGTAGTCTATCAGGCGAAATCCCACCGGGTTTGGGTTTGGGCTGGCCTGGATTGTCTTGATTTTTATTGTTTTTAGGTTCGTTTTGCTTTGGATCTTGTTTTTTATCCTGATCGCCTTTGTCGTCTTTTTTGTCTTTGTCTTTATCTCCGTCTTTTTTGTCGTCTTTCTTATCTTTATTTTTATCCTTGTCTTTGTCTTTGTTTTTATCCTGATTGTTTTTTGGTGGATTTTCCTTTAGCATTTTCTTGGCCAAGGCATAGTTATACCGTGTTTCTTCATCTTTTGGATTGCATCGCAAGGCATTTTTGTAGGCTTCAACCGCTTCGGCATAATTTTTATCGTTCATAAAAGTATTGCCTAAGTTGTGTAAAATCTTGTGCTTTTGCGATTTTACTTTTGCTTTTTGAAGCGCATCGGCATAGGCAAATTGTGCTTCTGCATTTTGTTTTTGCTTATAGATTGTGTTTCCTAAATTGTAAGGAGCGACCGTACGGTTAGGGAATTGGGATTTAGAAATTCTATAATTGGCTTCGGCTTCGGCATATTTTTTTGTAAAATATTCTTCATTTGCTTTAGGTAAGGCATTGTCTTTAGTTTGAGCAAATAGGCCCCCTAACCCCCAAAGAGGAAACAAGAAAAGGAATATCAAATAGTTTTTAATCATTTGTGAATAGGTGTTTTATCACTTTCAAGTACAATAAATAACTTGAGATTGAAAGATCAGAAAGCTTTATTTTTCGTTAAACAAATTCAATTTTTTTATCCAGTTGGTTTTGCGTTCAAGCATAAAAATATCGGCAAAAATAAAAAAGAAAGCCAATCCTAAAAACCATTGAAATTGGGATTGATATTCAGCCATTTCAGTAGCTTCAAATTCTGTTTTTTGGATTTTATCCAAAGTGTTTTTTACAAACTCTAACACTTGTTTGGTGTTGGCTCCATTAACATAATTACCTTTAGTGGCTTGTGCAATGTTTTTAAGGCCTTCAGCGTTTAATTTGGTAATTACAATTTGACCTTCTTTGTCTCTTTTATAACTTTCAATAATGCCATTACGACGCAACGGTATGTTGCCTCCTTTTTCTGTTCCAACACCAATAGTAACTATCCTCATGCCTATTTTGTTGGCTTCTTGTGCGGCAGCTTCTGCACCTTCCGAATGATCTTCGCCATCCGAAATCATAATCATAAGTTTACTGGTTTTGCTTTTTTCATCAAAAAAAGTAGCGGACAATTGTATGGCTTCTTCCAAGGAAGTACCTTGAGAGGAAACGATATCCGTATTCATACTTTGTAAAAACATTTTGGCCACACTATAATCTGTAGTAATGGGCAACACGGGAAAGGCACTTCCTGCATAAGCGACAATTCCGATACGGTCGTTTCCGAGTTGATTGATAATTTGCGAAACGATTTGTTTGCTTTTTTCTAAACGACTAGGCGCAATGTCTTCGGCCAACATACTTTTGGAAACATCAATAGCAAATACAATATCGATACCTTCGCGCTTTACAGTTTCCAATTTGGTGCCAATTTTTGGATTTACTAGTGCTATTATAAGCGCTGCAAAAGCCAATACCATGACAATTAATTTGAGTACAGGTTTTGTAGTTGAGCTATCTGGGCTTAACTTTTTGACCATTTCTATAGAACCAAATTCGCGTTGTTTTTTCCTTTTCCAATACAAGTTGTATAGGAAAAACAACACCAAAATGGGTACTATCAACAATAAGGATAAATATTTTTTTTCGTCTAATTCCATTTCTTATTTAAATTCCAAAAATTAAATCCTAAATTCCAATTCTGAGGGTAACTACTTCAAAATAAACTCCAATCATTGGAATTTGGAATTTTAAAAATTGATTTTTGTTTTATTTAAAACAATGCTTTAAATAAAACTTCTGTATACTGTATTTCTCAAAACAACTTCTATAAGTAACAATAGCCCTGCTAGCAAAACAAAGGGGCGAAATTTTTCGTCGTAATCATAAAATTTTAATTCTTCTATTTCAGTGGTTTCTAGCTTGTTAATTTCGTTATAGATTTGTTGTAGTTTGTCATTGCTCGTCGCTCTAAAGTATTTTCCATCGGTTTTTCGGGCAATATTTTTCATCAATTGCTCGTCGATTTCTACTTTCATCATTTGGAACAAAAAGCCTCCATTCGGTGCGATAGCATAGGGAAACATGGCCATACCGTTTGTTCCAATACCGATAGTGTAGACTTTGATTCCGTATTGTCTGGCAATATCCGAAGCGGTTTCCGGTTCGATAAAACCAGCATTATTTACCCCATCCGTCAAGAGAATAATGACTTTGCTTTTTGCTTTACTGTCTTTCAAGCGGTTCACTGCCGTGGCCAATCCCATTCCTATTCCGGTTCCGTCTTGCAAAACATTATCGTACTTAATACTCTTGATGGCTTCTAGCACAATGGCTTTATCGCTTGTAACTGGGGTTTTGGTATAGGCTTCGGCAGCATAAACCACTAGTCCAATTCTATCATTTGGTCGTTCTTCGGCAAAATTGGCTGCTACTCTTTTAAGCGCCTCCATACGGTTGGGTTTCAAATCTTTGGCCAACATACTACCAGAAACGTCTATCGCCATGACAATATCAATCCCTTTTGTGGTTTTGGTTTTATTGCTAATATCTACCGTTCTGGGTCTAGCCAATGCTACAATTAGTAGCGCCAAAGCTATTATGCGTAAGATATTCAAATAGGGTTTCACACGAATCCAAAAGGTTTTTTTCCCTTCAAATCCTGCTGTTGAACTCATTTTTAAAGTAGCTACTAGTTGTTTTCTTTTCCAGAATTGCCAAAAAATTGCAATGGGTAGTAGCAAGAACAACCAAAAAAATTCTGGATTTAAAAAGCTGATTTTTTCCATTAGTTTCTGGTTAGTTTTAATTCAACGGAATTCATCATACGTTCGGCAATTTTCATTGCATAGTCATCGCCTTCTTCATGAAGAAACAGAATTTGTTGTAAACCTCCATTTTGACTGAATAAAATGACTTCATAATATAATTTGGAACTGCTATTGGACTGTTCGTCAATTTTGGAAAAAGTACCATAGCCTTTAATTCCTTTTAATCCTTCGGGAGTTTCAAAATCTTCTTGTTTGACCAACATGTTTTGGGCACCTTGATGCTCTAGCATTTTTATGGTACTATCTAAGGCTTTTGGTAAATCTAAGGCGTTTTCTTGTTGAAAACTGTAGGTAGATACCATAATGTAAAAATTGTCCTTAAAATTGCCATATCCGAACGATTGCATGTCTTTGATTAAGGCAAGTCCGTCTTTGGGTAACGATTTTTTTAAATCTATCCTAGTTAGTACTTGTGGTGTTTCAATTCTAATACCAGGATTCCCGTATTGACTTTTAATCCATTCCCCTTCAAGGAGTTCTTTGGATGGATGACCCAAAATGGAATCAATGGTATACCAAAATCCTTTGGTAATTACAAAAAAGGCAAAAACAGCGGTTAATAATCCCACACCAATACCCATACCTAGTCGCATTTTTGCTTTTCTCTCTTTTTCCTTTTGAAGCTGTAATTGTTTTTGTTTTTGCGCTTCGTTAAGCAGCAAGGCTTCATCGGTTTCAACTTCAGCAGGAATAGCGTTATCAAGGGTAAGAATCGCTTTTTGTATTTTATTTCGATCTTCGGTGATTTCAAAATCTAGTGGCTTTGATTTGGCAAACTTTACCAAATCGGCTTGTTTTAGAACGCGTTCTAGATTTTCTATCGTTTCCTGAGAAAGTTTCATGTTCTTTTTTTGAGAAGCCGCTTTTAGCCCAGCAATCAATTCTGAAGTAGTGCTTTCCATGGCAGGTATGGCGATGGCTTCTTCGATATAATTTCTAGCAATATCCGTTAATTCGCTGTAGTAGCCTTTAACATCTCCTTTTTGCCACAATTCTTTTTGTTCCAAAGTGTTCAATAAACTCGTGGCTTTTTCAATAGGAGTTTTGTAAACAATTTCTTCTTTGATGGGTGCTTTACGTACTTTGAAATACCAATAGGCCCATGAACCTAGACAGGCTAAAAGGATACATAGCAAAAGGTATTTCCACCAATTGCCCCAAGAATTTTCGGCTTTGATGATATCCTTGATATCGTACATTTTTTGTTTCAGTGTATCCACGGCTACATCGGCTACTTCAACTTTTACTGAATCGGTGTAAAAAGCCTTTTTATCGATTACAATTTTAATTGCTGGTATCGTATATTTTCCTGAATCAAATTGGGTCAATCCATATTTTTTTGTCAGTTCTAACAGGTTGTCTTTTTTGACAGTATCTATTGGATACGATTCAATTACCTCAAGCGCTCCTATGTTTTTAAGGTTTGGGAATTGAACTTTGTTAGACGGTTTTACAGTTGTTTTTACAGCCAGTACAAACTCGGCACCAATTTTATTCTTGGTAGTATCTATGGAGGTCAACACTTGTTTTTGTTGCGCCCAGATCGAAGTAGAAAAAACAATAAATAGTAAGTATAATTTTATCCTCATTTTATATTTTATTAACCCAGAAGCCCTTTCAGTATAAAAATGCTAAAAGGGCTAGGTTGTCATTTATCTTGATTTGAAGTAACTCAACAACTTGGTTACATAACTTTCATCCACTCGGGTACTCACGATTCCAGAACCGGATTTCCGGAAGGATTCTTTGAAATAATTGATCGTATCGAGATAATGTTTTTCATAATTTGTTCGCACCGTTTTTGAACCAGTATCAATAAGTTGTACACTTCCAGTTTCGGCATCGAGCATAGTAACCATACCTAAATTGGGCATTTTTTCTTCGCGCACATCATATACTCTAATTCCTGTTATATCATGTTTTTTTGCGGCGATTTTAAGGGTTTGTTCGTAATCTCCACACATGAAATCAGAAATCATGAATACAATCGCTTTCTTTTTTTGAGTGCTGGACAAGAATTTTAGCGCTTGTGCCACATCGGTTTTATGACTTTTTGGTTCAAATTCTATCAGCTCTCGGATAATTCGAAGAACGTGTGAACGTCCTTTTTTGGGTGGAATGTACAATTCTATCTCATCCGAAAACAAGATCAAACCTATTTTGTCGTTGTTTTGTGTAGCCGAAAAGGCCATGGTAGCGGCAATTTCAATGACAATTTCTTTTTTAAATTGACTGGTAGATCCAAAATGTTCCGATCCCGAAATATCGACCATCAACATCATGGTCAATTCGCGTTCTTCCTCAAAAACTTTTACATGGGCTTCATTGTAACGGGCCGTTACGTTCCAATCAATAGCTCGAATATCATCGCCATATTGATATTGACGCACCTCGCTAAAGGTCATGCCTCGGCCTTTGAAAGAAGTATGATATTCGCCAGAAAAGATATGATCGCTTAATCTTCTGGTTTTGATTTCTATTTTACGTACTTTTTTTAAAAGCTCTTTTGTATCCATTTATTAAGTGATTAGTGATTAGTAATTAGTAATTAGTGAATAGTAAAAGCTAATTACTAATCACCAGTTACTAGTCACTTTTTAGGGTACTTCGATTTCGTTTACGATTTTGTTGATAATATCTACAGAGGTAACATTTTCGGCTTCGGCTTCGTAAGTTACACCAATACGGTGACGCAATACATCGTGAACCACAGCACGCACATCTTCTGGAATTACATAACCTCTACGTTTGATAAACGCATAACATTTAGCAGCATTGGCCAAATTGATACTTCCACGAGGCGAAGCTCCAAAACCAATCAATGGTTTCAAATCGGCTAGTTTATATTTCTCAGGATAACGCGTGGCGAAAATGATATCTAAGATGTATTTTTCAATTTTTTCATCCATATACACTTCGCGAACGGCTTCTTGTGCACGTAAAATTTGTTCTACCGAAACTACTGGATTTACTTTTTCGTAACTTCCTTTTAAATTTTGACGAATCACATAGCGTTCGTCTTCCATTTTTGGATAATCTATTACGGTTTTAAGCATGAAACGATCCACTTGAGCTTCGGGTAATTGATAGGTACCTTCTTGTTCAATTGGATTTTGTGTGGCTAAAACCAAAAAGGGTTTGTCTAGTTTGAAGGTAGTATCGCCAATAGTTACTTGCTTCTCTTGCATCGCTTCTAACAATGCCGATTGCACTTTGGCAGGGGCACGATTGATCTCATCTGCCAAAACAAAGTTGGCAAAAATTGGACCTTTCTTGATTGAAAATTCGTTTTGTTTGATGTTATAAATCATCGTTCCGATAACATCTGCGGGTAGTAAATCTGGAGTAAATTGGATTCTACTAAACGTACCATGAACAGCTTGTGAAAGCGTATTGATGGCAAGGGTTTTGGCTAGTCCTGGCACCCCTTCCAACAGAATATGACCTTGTCCTAAAAGACCGATGAGTAATCGTTCGATCATGTGTTTTTGCCCCACAATAACTTTGTTCATTTCCATAGAAAGCAAATCTATAAAAGCACTTTCGCGTTCTATCTTTTCGTTGATGGCTCTAATGTCTAAAGTTGTTGCGTTTTCTTCCATTGTTTCGTTTTTATTCACTTTGATATGGGTAGTTAATTTGATGGTGCAAATTCAATCTTTTTTAGCAGGTATGATGTTAAAAAATGGTTAAAAATTACAAACAATTCTTAGTTTTAAGTAAGATTTAGGATACTTTATTTCAAAATTTAAGAACTTTGTTCACAACGTAAGGAAACCGCTATTAGGTATTCCATAAAATATTTAAGACTATGACAAAATCATCTTTATCTCCCATCATTGCTGGTGTTATGAACTGGGGTGTTTGGGATAAAAATCTCAAAACAAAAGAAATGGAAAATATCATTAATATTTGTTTTGAAAATTCAATAACCACTTTTGACCACGCAGACATTTACGGAGGCTATACTACTGAAGCTCAATTTGGTAAAGCGCTTTTTAATTCTAAAATCAATCGCGAGCAAATACAATTGATTTCTAAGTGTGGGATTCAATTAATTAATGAAAAAAGGAAAACTTCGGTTAAACATTACGATTATTCCAAAGAGTACATCCTTTGGTCGGTAGAGAATTCATTAAAAAATTTAAAGACAGACTACTTAGATGTGTTATTATTACATCGTCCTAGCCCTTTAATGCAAGCCGACGAAATTGCCGAAGCCGTAGAAAAATTAAAAACCGAAGGGAAAATATTAGATTTTGGGGTGTCTAATTTTACGACTTCACAAACCGAATTGATTCGCCAAAGGACTCCAATATCCTACAATCAAGTACAGTTTTCTGCAACTGATTTTCAACCCATGCTAGATGGTAGTTTTGATTATATGCAGTTGCATCACATACGCCCAATGTGTTGGAATCCTCTAGGAAGTGTATTCCGCCAAGAAAATATGCCGACCTATCGTTTGAGAAAATTATTGGCGGCATTGGTTGCCAAATATGAGGTAGGTGCCGACACCATTTTGCTAGCGTGGATTTTAAAGCATCCGGCCAATCCTATACCGATAGCAGGTACGGTGAATGTAGCGCGAATTCAATCGTTACCCAAAGCTATTGCTCTAAATTTATCGCCAGAAGATTGGTTTTCCATTTGGACCGAAAGCATGGGACATGAAGTACCATAATCTTTTGAACGATTTTTCACTTTTTACATTATGATAAAAACCGCCCTTATTACCGGTGCTACAAGTGGCATTGGTAGAGCTACGGCAAAGCGCTTAGCTCAAGATCATTTTAAAATCGTCATTTGTGGTCGTAGAAACGATCGCTTAGAAGCCTTAAAAACCGAATTAGAACCGTTCACCCAAGTGCATACTTTGTGCTTTGATGTGCGAGACAACGCGGCGGTAGTAAGTAGCATAGCCTCCTTGCCCGAGGCTTTTTCGGATATTGATATTTTGATTAATAATGCCGGTAATGCCCACGGTCTGGATAGTATTCAAAATGGGAGTATAGACGATTGGGACGCCATGATTGATAGTAATGTCAAAGGATTGCTTTACGTTTCAAAAGCTATTATTCCTCAAATGATTGCTAAAGCCTCAGGACACATCATTAACATTGGTTCTATTGCTGGCAAAGAAGTATATCCCAATGGGAATGTATATTGTGCTTCCAAATATGCCGTAGATGCCTTGAATCAAAGTATGAGAATCGATTTGAACCCCTACAATATTCGAGTTGGCGGAATCCATCCTGGGATGGTCCAAACCGAATTTAGTGAGGTACGTTTCAAAGGAGATACCGAACGAGCTGCAACTGTTTACAAAGGTTTGACTCCTTTACAAGCAGAAGATATTGCTGATATCATTCATTTTGTTGTCACTAGACCTTATCATGTGAATATTGCAGATCTTATTGTCTATCCCACGGCTCAAGCCTCTGCAACCGTGGTGACACGCAAGTAGCAGGTTTTTAAAATATATTGCAGTTAAGAATCCTTTCCAAATATCAAAAATCGATTTGGAAAGGATTTTTATTTTTAGAAAAGATATTCAAAAGTAATTTCATTTTTACAAATTGGATCCTTTTCTTATGTAATTAAAAATGAGTACTTTTAGGGATGCAACCCTCATTTTTAGTTTTGAATTATGATTAACAAACGTTTGCTTATCAAAAACTTATTGGCTCATAATGATGAGAGCAGTTTTTATGATAAAAAACGTCAACTGAATTTACACTCTCGTGAAGGAAAAGCCAAGTTTCTTAAACATATATGTGCTTTATCCAATTCTAATCCTACCAACAATTCCTATATCGTGGTGGGTGTGGAGGATCAAGACAACACCATCGTGGGCGATGATTTTTTTGACGACAGTAGGATTCAAAACTTAGTCAACGCTTTTTTAGAAAATCCTCCGCAAATTCAATACGAAAATATTCCTTTTCCTAATTTACCCAAAGACAAAGTCGTTGGATTAGTCACAATTAAACCCAATCCTCATACCTCTTTTTTTAAAAAGGGAATTCATACCATATTACCCAACACCATTTTTGTGCGTAGAGGAAGTAACACGCTTCCGGTTGATGGACCTATAGAGCGCTCGGTTATCAACACATCTACAGTAATTGGTATCGAAAACAATTCTCGAAATAGCATTGCCTACACGCTAGATGGCGTTATGGATTTTATGAATAATCGGCATAAAAACATGACACCCAAATACCGTGTTTTTAAAGAACTTTTTGTGATTTGTTGGGCTGGAATTGCCAAACATTATAAAGGCAAAACGTATTTGTCTCGTGTAGATATAGAACTCATAAACGAACAAATCAAGTTGTTTTATTCTGCTCAAGATGTGGTTGAAATTACCTACAATGAAGATTCGTTTACCATTATCGAATATGTGCCCTTAGGACTCAATGACAAGACTAGTTTTTATCCCTTAGAACAACAAACCATCTATTTTCAAGAAAACGGATATTACAACATCGAACGTCTGTTTTTGTTTGAACCACCGGCTTTCAATACCAAAATGCTGTATCACATATACAATTCAAATAAAGCATTGTTACAAAAACTTCAAAAAGGGCAAACCTTGAACGAGCGCGAAATGAAAGATTTAGAGAATATTCCTTCTACGTTTATGATATGCTATCTCAACGGCTTTGAAGAGGCAAAACAACGCCTTATAGACGCTAAACTGTTGCTAAAACCTTACCCACAAGTCTATCTCTATTTTAAAGAAGCCCTTCGCATTTTACGAAAAATGAAGTATGATAAAGCATGAAAATGAACTAATTATCTCGTTACTTCATCTACCAAATAAAAAATCGAGCTAAATGAGATACCGCTCATTTTTTCCAAACCAATTTCGCAAGTTCTACTAGTGGAATAACCGTCTTTACATGAGGCCGGAATTTGTTGTTTTAACTCTCGAAGTCCATGTTCATTCAATTCAGGAACTAAAAAACCTCGATCACCTGCAAAACCACAACAATTGCTATCAATTAGGGTTACATGGTGTGCGCAATTTTGCGCTATGGCAGTCAACTGTTCCATTTTGCCAATTTTCTTCACGGAACACACCGGAAAGACTACCACGCTGTCTTTTTTATTCTTGATGGTTAATTTTGGTAAGACATAATCCAACATAAATTCGATAGGATCCACCAATTGTAGAGCAGCATTAAACTCTTCTTTCGAATGATAAAAGCAAGGACTCATATCGTACAAAATGGGGTATTTTCCGTTTTCCGAAATAGTCATCAGCTCGTCTTCAAGTTGTTTGGATTGTAGTAGGTTGGCCTCGGCGTACCCTTTACTAGAAAAGGGCATGCCACAACAATGGCTATCTAGGTTGGCAGGGTACAGAACGCTATAACCCGCTCTAGTCAATAACTCATGGGTGAGGGCAGTAAGTTGTAAATCTTCTGCTGTTTGAAATTCATTTTTCCCCATAGCTCTATTGATGCATGAAGGGAAATAGACTACTTTTAAATCCGTCATGATGTTTTTTATTTCTTTGGATTGGAATTGATTTTTTGAGCTCCTTTTGGAATTTGAGCTATCCATTTTGGAAGTGCTCCTCTGGTGATGGTATGCAGACCATTGGAGATACCTGAAAGCGCTCTGGTGCCAATAATTTTATGGGTTAAAGAAACCGCTTTGAGTCCCCATCGCATGATTGCGGTGGTTTGACTCATGTGAGTTGCAATATACTCCGCTGCTTTTTTCTGGTTCGGACTAAGTTCGTTCGCCCGCCATTTTTTGACAAACTTACCCGTGTCAATATGTACCGGACAAGCTAAAGCGCAAAGTCCATCAGTAGCACAAGTTTCGTCTAGTTGATAGGAGACATTTTCTTGAATAGCCTTTAATCGCTCTGGATCTTCCTGAGTAGCTTGTAATCTGCTAATTTCTCGAGCAATTACAATACGTTGACGTGGCGAAAGGGTGAGTCCTTCGGATACGCAATGCGGCTCACAAAACCCACACTCCATGCATTTATCTACAATTTCGTGCGATTGTGGTAATGGTTTTAAGTTTTTGAGGTGTGCCTTTGGATCGGGATTGATCAAAACATCCGGATTAATGGTGTTGTTCGGGTCAAAGATCGTTTTAATACGTTTCATGATGGTATAGGCAGTAGCACCCCATTCTTTTTCAACAAAAGGGGCCATATTGCGCCCGGTACCATGTTCTGCTTTTAAAGAGCCGCCAAATTGATCGACTACCAATACAGCTATCTCGTCCATCAATTGTTCGTAGCGTTCTACTTCTTTTGGATTGGAAAAGTCTTGAGAAAAAACAAAGTGTAAATTTCCTTCAAGAGCGTGACCAAAAAGCACCGCGTCGTGATATTGGTATTTTTTGAAAACTTCTTTCAAAGCCACACAGGCTTGTGCTAATCGCGGTAATGGGAAGGCAACATCCTCAATAATAACGGTAGTTCCTGTTTTTCGCAACCCACCAACGGTAGGCAATAAACCTTTTCGGGCTTTCCAATTGAAATAATATTGTTTCGGATCTGAAGTAAATTCGAAATCGGTTACGGTTGCTATGTTTTGAATTTGGTGACGAATTTGTTCTTGTTTGTGCACCATTTCGGAAACATCATTATCTCTACACTCAACAAGTAGGGCACAAACGGGTTCGGCTAATGTTTTAAAGTATGCTGGAGCCATCGGATCGTTTTCTACTGATCGGATAGAATCGCGATCCAATAATTCTACCGCAGCTACTGGGCTAGATTTGAGTAAAATAGTAGCATTACAAGCTTCTTCAATAGAGTGGAATAATATAAGCGCACAGGATTTGTGTTTTTCATCCACAACGGTTTTGAATGTTACATTTGAGATGAATCCAAGGGTACCTTCAGAGCCTACCATTAAATGTTTAATGATGTCAATAGGGTCTTCATAATCAACTAACGCGTTGATACTGTAACCTGTGGTGTTTTTTATTTTAAATTTTTCATGAATGCGTTGATGCAACGCTTCGTCAGCAAGTATCTCTTTTCTAAGTTGCATTATTTCTTGTAACACAACCGAGTGAGACTGTTTAAAAGCAGCTACGCTTAATGCATCTGAGGTATCAAGCACGGTGCCATCATACAAAACAATTCGAATGTCTTCTAATGTTTGGTAAGAATTTTGAGCCGTACCACAACACATCCCACTGGCGTTGTTAGCTACAATACCTCCAATCATAGCAGCACCAATAGAGGCAGGGTCAGGGCCTATTTTTAGACCATGTGGTGCAAGGTACTGATTGGCTTTGGCACCTACAATTCCGGGTTCTAACTTAATTTTTTGGTTGTTTTCTAAAAGTTGATAGTTTTTCCATCCATGGGTAGCCACCACCAAAACAGAATCGGTTATAGCTTGACCGGACAAACTCGTGCCAGCGGCTCTAAACGTTAAGGCAATTTTTAAATCATGGGCATGTTTGATAACGGCAATTACTTCTTCTTCTGAATGCACTAATACGACCATTTTTGGAACCAATCTATAAAAACTTGCATCCGTTCCGTAGGCTAAGGTTTGCAATGGATTGGTGATAATTCGTTTAGTGTCGATAATGGATGAAAGCCGATCTTTTAACTCTGCTATAGTAGGTGGAAGTTGCATTATGAAGTAGCTATTGATTTTCTAAAATTGTTACAAATATATTTATTTATAGTGTAAAATGTTGTTTATGTAACAAATAAATAGGTAAATATTTTAAAAACAAATGGGTTAATTAGCGTTACGAATTTTGGAATACCAAAACCATTCAATTCAAAATAAATCAAAAAAACCTATTCGTTTTGGGAATAGGTTTTTTTGATTTTATAGGGTTTGAATTATAATCCAAGCATCTGGATTTTCAAATTCGACGATGTCTTTTTGCTCTTTTTGTGCTTCAGCAAAAGTGGCATAACTACCATATACAACTGGGTAAAGCCCATTTTTATTGATAGGTAATCTTCTGGCTTGGTACCCCAATTTGCGAAGAGACTTTAGTTCGATATTAGCATTAGCTTCGCTTCTATAGGCTCCAGCCATGATATGATAACGTAATGGAGCAGTCTCTTTTTTGGTTTTCGTTTCTACCGCAAGAGTTACAGAGGGTATAGGACTTTCTATAAAAAAAGTAGCTTCTTGAATTTTGTTTTGCACCTTTTTTTGAACAGAAGTTTCTACCAATAAGGTTTGCGTTTCAATTTGTCTCTGATAGATGCTGTATCCAACACTAGAGGTTATCCCTAGTCCTAATACAAAAATAGCAGCATAGCGTAATAAAGGATAACGGTGTGTTGAAGTTGTAACTTCTTCTTCCTCCTCTTGTTGTAAAGTAATTGTTGAGGTTGTTTCTACATCTTCTATTTCAGTAGTATCTGCAAGTACTTTTTCTAAAACCGCTCGTTTGATTACTGGAGAAGTAAAAGAGCTCAAACCAAATGAAGTCGGAAGGAAAGTATTGTTTTCCTCAGGAGTAAACACTAAATTATGGTCCGAGTTTAATCGAAAAGTACCAATACTTTTGAACGAAAGGATTCCTGTTGTTTCTAAACTTTTTTTCCAAGTAAAAACTTCAAACTGAATGGCACTTACGGCATAGTCGTACGAAGTTTTTTCGGCTTGAGCAATATGATTGGCCAATAAGCCATCATTATTTTTCAAGTTCACATTAAAAGAAATCATTTTCTTAGGTGGAAAAAAAGAATGTGTGCTTTCCTGCAACTGCGCCGGTAGCGTTTCGGTTAAAAAAGCACCAAATCCAGGTACCGTAACACACTGGTAACGATACAATAGCTGAGCAATGTAATGTTCTATTTTCATATTAACAAAGTTAGCCATCCAAAATAGTTATCAAAATTTTATTCACAATTTTTATTAACAAATACAAATTTTTTTATACTTTTCACTTTCAATAGTTTAGGAAAGATGCTTTTTTGGATTCTAGAATAGTAACCTTACAAAAAATCTTACCTAAAGGATTGTTTTCTTATTTTATATACGCCAAAATTTAATTGTATCCGCATGACCGAACAAGAATTGTTTTCACTTTTAGCCCTTCAAAGTGTAGAAGGTGTAGGCGATGTAGTAGCCAAAAAGTTAATCACTCATTTTGGCGATGCTTCCTCGGTTTTCCAAGCCAAATCGCATCAATTGGCTAGCGTAGATGGCATAGGCGTTGCTTTACTCAAGAATTTAAAATCGCCTGATATCTTTCAAAAAGCCGAAAATGAACTGGCTTATATACAACAACAAAAGTTAACGGTGACCTGTTATCAAGACGATGCTTATCCTGAACGATTAAAGCATTGTTATGATGGTCCCTTGTTGTTATTTGGAGCAGGTAGAATCGATTTTAGCAATAGAAGAATTATTAGTATTGTAGGAACGCGTCAAATTACGTCCTATGGTGCCGAGTTTTGTCGGAAGTTCATGGAAGAAATTGCTCCGCTCAATCCAATCATTGTGAGTGGATTTGCCTATGGTGTGGATATTGTAGCCCATCAGTTGGCTATGGAGTATCAGCTACAAACCATCGGAGTATTGGCTCATGGGATGAATCAAATTTACCCCAAAGTTCATAAGAAATACATGGCCAAAATGGAACAAAATGGAGGATTCTTGACCGAGTTTTGGAGCGATATCAATCCCGATAAAGAAAATTTTGTGCGTCGTAATCGAATTGTAGCCGGTATGAGCGAAGCCACCATTGTTATCGAATCGGCCGAAAAAGGAGGTTCGTTGATCACCGCCAATATGGCCAATGATTACAATCGAGAGGTGTTTGCCGTGCCAGGTCGTGCTACTGACAAATACAGTCAAGGTTGCAATTTGTTGATTAAAACCCAAAAAGCACAAATGATTACCTCTGCGGCAGATTTGGTCTATCATCTCAATTGGGATTTAAAGACCGAATCAAAACCCATACAAAAGCAATTGTTCGTAACTTTAAGTGCCGATGAGCAAAAAATTTATGATTATTTGTTACAATCTGGCAAAGAAATGCAAGACAGTATTGCAATTGCCTGCGAATTGCCTGTGTTTAAACTATCAAGTGTATTGCTCAATATGGAACTTAAAGGTGTTATTCGCCCTTTGCCTGGCAAAATGTATGAAGCCATTTAGTTAAAGAGTTTCTTTTTTATATGGGCGTGCCCCTACGTAAAAACTTCGGGTCGTGCTATCCGTTCCCGCTTTTTTAGTAAAGGCAAAAAAGGCCTTTACTAAAAAGAGCTCCACTTCTATCACTCACGCGAATCCCGATCTTAACGTATAATTTTCAAATTTCTTCACAATAAATCATACTTTTGAAATAAAAATCAAAAATGAAGTTATACGCTATAGAAACCGGAAATTTTAAGCTCGACGGAGGTGCCATGTTTGGCGTGGTGCCCAAAACCATTTGGAACAAAACCAACCCCGCCGACGCCAATAATTTGATAGACATTGCCGCACGTTGTTTGTTAATCGAAGACAGCAATCGCTTGATTTTGATCGACACCGGAATGGGGAACAAACAATCCGAGAAGTTTTTTGGATACTATTCGCTTTGGGGCAATCATTCTATGGAGGCGTCCTTGGCTAAACACGGTTTTCATCGGGATGATATTACCGATGTGTTTATGACCCATTTGCATTTTGACCATTGCGGCGGAAGCATTCAGTGGAATAAAGACAAAACAGGCTATGAACCCGCCTTTAAAAATGCCAAATTTTGGACCAACGAAAACCACTGGCAATGGGCTACACAACCCAATGCGCGCGAAAAAGCGTCTTTTCTGTCCGAAAATATTTTGCCCATGCAAGAAAGCGGGCAATTGAATTTTATCCAGCGTCCCGAAGGCGATTTTGGTGCATCAACCGAAATGGGTTTTGACATTTTCTACGCCGACGGCCACACCGAAAAACAAATGCTTCCGCATATTTCATACAACGGAAAGACCATCGTTTTTTGTGCCGATTTATTAGCAACAGCTGGTCACATCCCATTGCCCTATGTGATGGGTTACGACACCCGTCCGTTGCTGACTATGCCCGAAAAAAACAAAGTACTCACCGCAGCAGCCGATCATAACCACTTTTTGTTCCTGGAACACGATGCCCACAACGAAATCATTACGGTACAACACACCGAAAAAGGCGTTCGTTTACAAGAGGTTTTTACATGTGAAGAAGTATTATAAAAGATTATTTGGATGCAAAAAAGGCTATTTCATAATTGAAATAGCCTTTTTTATGAAAAATAAATCATAAGCTAAGACCATTGCTCTAATAGCAAACTAACTATAGAAAACACGCCTACTCCCCACATCAATGGCGAAACCTCTTTGGTTTTTTGAGTCAAAATAGCCAAGATAATGTAACTCGAAAATCCATACGCAATTCCGTTACTGATACTGTACGTTAAAGGCATTAAAATAATGGTTAAAAACGCCGGAACCGCGATGTGTAAGTCGGTAAAATTAATTTTGGATAGATGTTTCGACATAAAAATACCCACTAAAATTAAAGCTGGCGCTGTGGCATAAGCTGGCACCAAACCAATAATAGGGGAGAAAAACAAAGCTAGCACAAAAAGTAAGGCCACAAATACAGAACTTAATCCGGTTTTGGCACCGTTGGCAATTCCAGTAGCCGATTCAATATAAGTCACCGTGTTGCTAGTACCCAAAAGGCCACTTGCCATTGCCGCAATACCATCCGCTTCTAACACTTTTTTGATATGTGGCATCTTGCCCTCTTTGTCCACTAAGTTGGCTTCGTAGGAGCAAGCAATAGCTGTTCCAATAGAATCAAACAAACTCACAAACAAAAAGGATAAAACAGCCGACGCAAAACTGAGTTTTAATATACTCAATACATTCAATTTGAAAAAAATAGGTTCAATAGAAGGGGGCAATGAAATAAAGGAACTAGGCAATTGTCCAATACTTGGATCAAAAACAAATCCTAAAATGGAACCCAAAATAATACCAATTAATATCGAACCTTTAACACTGTAAATTTCAAGTACAACTGTCACTAATAAGGTTACTAATCCGATAATTAATGCTGGCGTGAATTTGCCCAAAGTCACCAAAGTTGCCGGATGTGCTACCACCAAGCCTATTTGTTTCAGACCAATAAAGGCTATAAAAAGTCCCACACCACAACCTATAGCAATTTGAAGCGACGAAGGTATAGCATCCACAATTTTGTGCCGAATGCCAAATAGGGAAATGATAGTGAAAAATACTCCTGACAGGAAAACAACCCCCAAAGCATCTTCCCATTTTACGCCTTGTCCTAAAACCAAAGTAAAAGTAAACATGGCGTTGAGTCCCATACCAGGTGCCATGGCAAAGGGAACATTTGCCCAAAGCCCAACAAGTAAAGTTCCAAAAATGGCCGCAATACAGGTAACCGATATTAGCGCCTCTTTGGGCATACCGGTTAAGGATAAAACATTAGGATTTACAAACAAAATATAAGCCATAGCCAAGAAGGTAACAGCTCCTCCCATAAACTCTTGTTTGATGGAAGTATGGCGTTCTTGCAATTTGAAAAAAGCATCTATTTTTTTCATCTTTGATATAATTAATTAGGAGGAGATTCTTAAATTATCACAAAAATACTATTTTTAAAACGTTTGTCTTGATAGACCTAAAACATAAATTATTAAAAAACAACCCTTTGTAAACGAAAATGTACCAAAGTATTTTCGAAAACAAGTAAAATCAATAGGTTACAACTGTTTTTAACAGCATCACAAATTAGCGTTAAAAAAAAAACCATATTTCCTATTCTTCTCTTATTTTTGGAAAGAAAATCAAAAACAAATTCTTTATCAATGAAAAAAATCATTTATTCGCACTGGACTTTAGCCCTTGCTTTGGCTTTTTGTCTATCGGCTCAGGCTCAAACTGGTACTCCTTTTGTTGGAAAAAAAGCAGCACTTACCGAAAAACAATTGCAACGGTGGTCGCATTTGGATTTGGCTACAGACAGTATTCCTGGAATGAGTGTGGATAAAATGTATGCCGAATTAGTTAAAGATAAAAAAGGCAAAAAAGTAATTGTGGGAGTAATTGATTCCGGAGTAGATATTGATCATGAAGATTTAAAAGGGGTAATTTGGACCAATAAAAAAGAAATAGCCGGCAATGGAAAAGATGATGATAAAAATGGTTACATCGATGACGTGCACGGTTGGAATTTCCTTGGTGATGATTTGCATGAAACCCTCGAAATGACCCGAATTGTCAAAAAAGGTGATGATGGCTCTTTGGAATACAAAAAGGCCAAAACTGCTTACGATAAAAAATATGCCGAAGCCATGCAAGGCAAGCAACAGGTAGATTTTATTTTACAAAACGATAAAGTAATTCAAAATCATCTGAACAAAAAAATCTATACAGTTGAAGAAGTAAAGGCTATTTCCGCAATTGCTCCAGATTTGGTTAACGCTAAGGCTGTTATGTCTCAAATTTTAACCAATGCAGGCAGTGATTATCACGAGCAAATTGAAGAATATCGCAAGTATGTATACGATCAACTGAATTACAATTTGAATCTTGAATTGGACGGAAGAAAACTAGTAGGCGATAATGTAAATGATCTTAAGAATACCAAATACGGAAATGCTGTGGTTTTTGGTCCAGAAAAAGAAGAAGCCGTTCACGGAACCCACGTAGCAGGTATTATTGCTCAAACCAGAAACAATAATTTAGGTGGCGATGGCATTGCCAATAATGTCGAAATTATGACCCTTCGTGCTGTTCCTGATGGCGATGAATACGACAAAGATATCGCTTTGGCCATTCGCTATGCTGTCGATAATGGCGCCAAAGTCATCAACGGAAGTTTTGGGAAAAGCTTTTCACCTCAAAAACAATGGGTCTATGATGCTATAAAATATGCCGAGAAGAAAGATGTACTTTTTGTGCATGCCGCTGGAAATGATGGATTAAATATTGATTTACCAGAAAATGCCAATTTCCCTAATGACTCTGATAATTTTCAAACGGAATTTGCTTCGAACGTTATTACCGTTGGTGCTTTAACAAATAAGTATGGCGAAGAAGTTATTGCCGATTTTTCCAATTATGGTAGTTTCAATGTCGATGTTTTTGCTCCTGGGTCAGAGATCTATGCTACTATACCTAACGGGAAGTACAAATATCTTCAAGGAACGTCAATGGCATCGCCAAATGTTGCTGGGGTAGTGGCAGTTATTCGTTCTTATTTTCCAAAATTGACAGCTAAACAAGTGAAATTTATTTTGATGAAATCAGGTAATCCTTTGCCTGAAAATGTAGTTGTTGGGGAGAAAAAAGAAGCCAAAAAAGCCTCAGAAGTTGCCAAATCGGGTAAAATGGTAAATGCCTACCAAGCGTTTAAAATGGCAGAACAATTGAGTAAAAATCCAAAAGCAAAATTACAGTTGTAAAACAGACATTATTAGAACACTTTATATAACAGAAAATAAATAGCATGAAGAAAATGATTGTAGCAGCCCTATTGTGGTCTGCTTTTGGATGGGTTTCCGCTCAAAATACTTCGTATTGGCAACAAAACGTTGACTATAAGATGGAAGTAGCAATGGATGTTAAAACTCATCAATATAAAGGGAAACAAGAATTGGTCTATACCAATAATTCTCCCGAAACGCTCACCCGTGTATTTTATCATTTGTATCCCAACGCGTTTCAACCGGGTAGCGAAATGGATGCCAGAATCCAAAGTATCAAAGATCCTGACGGGCGTATGGTGCACAAAGCCACTATAAATGGGGTAGAAACCAAAGTAAGTCGCATCAAAGATTTGAATCCTAAAGAAATAGGATACTTGCATGTTGCGAATTTCAAACAAGATGGAGTTGTGGCAAATGTGAAAGAAGTGGGGACAATTTTGGAAGTAACCTTAGCCCAACCGCTATTACCAGGAGCAAAAACCACTTTAACTTTGGACTTTGAAGGGCAAGTGCCGGTGCAAATTCGTCGTTCCGGACGTAACAACAAAGAAGGGGTTGAGTTGTCCATGGCGCAATGGTATCCCAAAATGGCCGAGTTTGATTTTGAAGGTTGGCATGCCGATCCCTACATTGCCCGCGAATTCCATGGCGTTTGGGGGAATTTTGATGTGAAAATAACTATTGACAAAAACTACCTGTTAGGCGGATCTGGGTATTTGCAAAACAAAAATGAAATTGGTTTTGGCTACGAAGATGCCGGTGTAAAAGTACCTGATCACAAAAAGGACAAAACACTAACGTGGCATTTTTATGCGCCTCAGGTACATGATTTTACTTGGGCTGCCGATAAAAATTATTTGCACGACGTGGTGAAAGGGCCTAATAATGTTGATTTGCATTTCATTTATAAAAACAATCCAAAGATTATTGCCAACTGGAAAGCTTTGCAACCTAAAACGGCTAAGTTGATGGAAATCTATAATGAAACTGTTGGGCAATACCCTTATAAGCAATACTCTGTTATTCAAGGGGGAGATGGTGGAATGGAATATGCGATGTGTACTTTGATTCTTGGTGAAGGAGATTTTGAAGGGTTATTGGGCGTAACAGCACACGAAATGGCACACTCTTGGTTCCAACATGTTTTAGCCTCTAACGAATCGAAACATGGTTGGATGGACGAAGGATTTACTTCTTTTCTTGAAGATTATGGGTTGAATGCTATTTCTGATAAACCGGTTGAAAATCCTTTTACGTATGCTTACAAAGGCTATTTTGCCATGGTCAATTCAGGTAGAGAATTACCACAAAGCACTCATGCCGATCGCTTCGACGAAAATCGTTGGTATAGTGTTACCTCTTATAGCAAAGGGGAAGTGTTTTTGACTCAATTGAGTTATTTGATTGGAAAGGACAAGCTAATGGCTACTTTGAAAAAGTATTTTGAAGATTTTAAATTCAAACATCCAACTCCTAATGATATAAAAAGAAGCGCAGAACGTGTTTCTGGCGCTCATTTGGATTGGTATTTGACCGATTGGACGCAGACTATTAACACCATTGATTATGGCATCAAAGAGGCCAAAGAAACGGCTGCAAATACCGTGGTGACCTTGGAGCGTATCGGACGCATGCCGATGCCCATCGATTTGTATGTAGAATATGCTGATGGTACTACCGAAAGTTTTTACATTCCTTTGCGCATGATGAGTTTTGAAAAAGCCAATCCCACACCAGCAATCAAAAGAACGGTGTTGAAGGATTGGGCGTGGGCCTATCCTACGTATGAGTTGACCCTCAACAAGCCAAAAAGCGCTATCAAGAAAATTACTATTGATCCTAGTGGTTTAATGGCCGATGTGAAACCAGAGAACAATGTTTTGGAAATAAAATAGGAAATGATCCCAACAAAAAAGTCTAGCAATCGCTAGACTTTTTTGTTTTTATTGGATTGTTTAACAATATGTTTTTTATAGATTTCTTTTGCTGCAAACCAAGGGTTCATTAACCAAAAAGTTCAGCCGCAACATCTTCTATTTTGGCAACTAAACGAATGCGAATGGCTGTGTTTTTTAAGGCAATTTTGTTGTGTTTGGAAACAAATATGGTCGAAAATCCTAATTTTTCGGCTTCTTGAATGCGTTGGTCTACTCGGTTTACAGGGCGTATTTCGCCAGAAAGGCCTACTTCGCCAGCAAAACAAAAGTCTTTATCAATCGGAATGTCTTCGTTAGAGGAAAGAATAGCCGCGACTACCGCCAAATCAATTGCGGGATCATCAACAGTAATTCCTCCGGTTATATTCAAAAAGACATCTTTGGCTCCTAGTCGGAAACCGGCTCTTTTTTCTAACACGGCCAAAATCATGTTCAATCGTTTGGCATTGTAACCTGTGGTACTGCGTTGCGGTGTGCCATAAACCGCTGTACTTACTAAGGCTTGTATTTCGATGAGTAAAGGGCGCATCCCTTCGAGTGTAGTGGCTATTGCGGTGCCTGAAAGTTCTTCGTTTTTATGCGAAATCAAAATTTCGGAAGGGTTTGATACTTCTCTTAGCCCACTGCCTAGCATTTCATAAATCCCAATCTCAGCAGTTGAACCAAAACGGTTTTTGTGCGAACGCAAAATGCGATAGACATGATTTCTGTCGCCTTCAAACTGCAAAACCGTATCCACCATGTGTTCCAAAATTTTTGGCCCTGCTATAGTGCCATCTTTGGTAATGTGTCCAATTAAGATTACGGGAACATTGGTTTCTTTGGCAAATTTGATTAGTTCGGCGGTGGTTTCTCGAATTTGAGATATACTTCCGGCAGTCGATTCAATAACTTCGGTATGCAAGGTTTGAATCGAATCTATGATCACAATTTCGGGTTGCAAGGACTCGATTTGCTTAAAGATATTTTGGGTTTTGGTTTCGGTAAGAATATAACAATTGTCCCCATTGGGCGTTATGCGTTCGGCTCGCATTTTGATTTGTTTTTGGCTTTCTTCGCCCGAAACATACAAGGTTTTAAAGGGAAGCTTTAAGGAAATTTGCAAGAGTAAGGTACTTTTTCCAATACCTGGTTCGCCCCCGAGTAAGATTAAAGAACCTGGAACTATACCGCCCCCTAAAACGCGATTCAATTCGTTGTCCGTAGTATCTAAGCGGATCTCGGCAGTCGAATCTATTTCGTTTATTCGCAACGGGCGTGGCGCTTTACTTACTGGTGCAGCGTCGCTTTTCCAAGCTACTTTTTCTTGTTTTTGTATGATTTCTTCAGCAATGGTATTCCACTCTTTGCAGGCATTACATTGTCCTTGCCATTTGGCATATTGCGTACCACAATTTTGACAAAAAAAAGTTGTTTTTATTTTTACAGCCATGATTTGGTATTTAGGTTAAAGGATGCCCTTTTTAATACAATTATTTTTTTTGTGGTGCTAATTTGCTTTGCATCAAATCGTATTTCTCTAACATCATGGTTTGAGTTAAAGCACCAATTTCTTGCATTTGAGAAGCAATTTGATAGCGTTCCATCGCTCTTTTATAATCTTCTAGCTTTTCATACATTAGTCCTAGTTCATAATCGGCCAACATGGATTTGGGATAATACTTACTAGCTAAAATAGCCAATTGATCCAATTCGTTATAGGCTTTGTTTTTTAGTATAGCGGCTTCAATTGCTTTAAAGTCATGAATTCTTATCGGAATTTCCAGGTGTAATTTTTCTGCAATCGTGGCGTACTTTTTTTCAAGATAGTCTACATAACCAGAGGGTAAAATAGCTATTTTGTCGTTAAATTCAACTGATCGGATGGGTTTGTACGATTCAAAGAGTTGATGCAAGGCCGAGGGAATTGCGAATAGGGTTTGCGAATAATGTCCTGCATTTTTAAACGATTCGAAAATAAAATTCAAGTTTTGATTTTTATCGTTTTGTATTTTGGTCTGAAGTTGTTTTATTGGCTCTGCAAAGGACGATGTTTCGTCTTCACTAGTTGAGAGATAATAAAAAACAGGTTCGTTTAAGGCCAAAAGGCGCTCTGGAATTCTTTTTTCCATAAAGGGAGCCAGTTCTGGATTTAAACAAATATAGGCGTTAAAAAGGGGGCGGTCTTTGTACAAATAGAAATTCAAAAATCCAGCAGTACTATCCAGTCCGGCAATGATTCGGAATGGAGCAATGCGGTATTTTTTTTCTAAGTGTGCTAGTAATTCTTGTCCAATAAACTCGTAAAAAGCAGCTCCTTTTTCGGACGGGAGACCTTGAAATTCATCGAATTGACAATCATCAATTCGTTCTTCGTTTTGATTTTGATGAATGCCTACAATGATGGTTTCAGGAAAATCATCCCAATAGCTTCCATAGCTCAACGCTCCTTGAAAGGGGGCCATTAATACATCGCCATCCAATAGCAGCAAAAGTGGGTATTTTTTTGTGGTGTTTTTTTCGTAGTTTTTAGGCAAAGAAATACTGATTGTACGTTTTTCTCCTAATTTTTCAGAAGCGATGGATTCGGTTGTGATTTGTGCAAATAGTGTGGTAGAAAAACAGAGCAATAAAAAAAGAATTCTCATTTCAAAAAGGTGCTTTTAAGAAGTTTCGATTGGATTTTGGTTCCCATTAGTTTGGACATTATGCACTGTAATTTGAACAAAACCTCGACGTGTTTGGTTTTATCCTTTCGGATTGCAAAAACGTAAGAGCCTTAGTCAAATTAGGAAGCTGCCACCCATGAAACTGCCGATGTTTGGGTTAAGGGTTTAGGTTAAATAATAGAGCAATATACTATTTATTAGCTATACAGCATAAAAATAATGCCTTTACTTTTGATAAAGGCCTCAAAGGGGATGTCAAAAAATAAGACTATGTTAGCGAGTTGTCGTTTTCGTTTGGAAAAACAATCCAAGGTTGGAAGGTCTTTGCTTCTTCAAAATCCAAGGTAGCATAAGAGATGATAATGATGATATCGTCCTTTTGTACTTTTCTCGCGGCTGGACCATTTAGGGTAATGGTTCCAGAATTTCTTTCTCCTTTAATGGCGTAAGTTTCAAAACGTTCGCCGTTGTTGATATTTACTATAGAAACTTTTTCGCCTTCGATAATATTTGAGGCATCTAATAAGGCTTCGTCAATAGTAATACTGCCAATGTAATTTAAATCGGCACCAGTTACTTTTACACGATGAATTTTAGATTTTACTACTTGAATTTGCATGCTGCAAAGGTATTAATTTAAAGTAATGTTGTCAATTAAACGAATGTTGTTAACAAAAATGGCGATAAAAGCGCGGTATTTTTTTGATTTATCGTAAAAATTGATGGGTAATAAGGTAGATTCTTCAGCAATAACGAAATATTCCAGCTCAAAGGCAGGATGTTGTGCGCATTCTTTTTGTACCCAATCAGTTATCGTTTCGAAAGCACCAGTTGCGAACTTTTGTTGTGCCTCTTGCAAAAGCTTGAAAATAAATCCAGCTTCTTCACGTTCGGTTGCCGTGAGGCGCTCATTGCGAGAACTCATGGCCAAACCGTTTTTTTCTCGATAAATTGGGCAAGCGATTATAGTGACAGGAATTTTATAACGTTCTACTAATTTTTTTACAATTTGTAATTGTTGAAAATCTTTCTCGCCAAAATAGGCTGAATTGGGGGTGACAATCTCAAACAATCGCTTGACAATAGTGCCTACTCCATCAAAATGACCGGGACGAAATTTCCCTTCCATTTGATGCTCTAAACCTTCAAAATCGAAAGATGCGGCTTGGGTGTTTCCTGCGTAAATGTCTTCAACGGTAGGAGCAAAAACAATAATCTTTTCACTCAGCGTTTTCATTTTCGCAACATCTTGTTCTAGAGTTCTAGGGTATTTGGCCAGATCTTCAGGGTTGTTGAATTGGGTTGGATTAACAAAAACACTCACCACCGTATGATCGTTCTCTTGCAATGATTGTTGGATCAAAGACAAGTGACCTTCATGCAAGGCTCCCATAGTTGGGACAAAACCAATGGAGGAAGCTTGCCTTTTTAGAGGTGCCAAAAATGCAATTAATTCTTTGTTTTTATTGAAGATTTGCATGGTGTTTTTGTTCAAAATTTGTGCAAAATTAATATTTTACTCAATATCTGCGTAAAATTTTGTAATTTTGCACCGTTTTATTGTCAATACATAAAGTATTTTTTACTATGAAAGATAAGAGGATTTTATATGTTTCATCCGAGGTGGTTCCTTATCTTGCTGAGAATGAGGTTTCTTTAATGTCTTATGAAGTGCCAAAAATGGTTAACGATCAAGGAGGACAAATCAGAATATTCATGCCAAGATATGGGAATATCAATGAAAGAAGGCATCAGCTACATGAAGTAATTCGCTTGTCAGGGATGAATTTAGTAGTAAATGACTTGGATATGCCTTTAATTATTAAAGTGGCCTCTATCCCCAAAGAACGTATCCAAGTGTATTTTATCGATAACGATGAATATTTCAAACGCAAAGCAACTTTTGCGGATGAAGAGGGTGTGTTGTACCCTGATAACGATGAACGCGCTATCTTTTTTGCTAAAGGTGTGGTAGAAACTGTGAAAAAATTAAATTGGGTACCCGATATCATTCACGTACACGGTTGGATGGCTTCGATGTTGCCAGTTTACATGAAGCATTTCTATAAAAATGAAGCACTTTTTTCTGAAACGAAGATTGTAACTTCGGTCTATGCAGAGTCTTTTTCCGAAACACTAGACACAGAAATGATCAACAAAGTTAAGTTTGATGCCATTCCTCATGAGGCAATTTCAGACTTGGAAGTTCCCAATTACGAAAACATTCTTAAAACAGCGGTTCAAAATTCTGATGCCGTGATTATTGCTTCTGATAATTTGTCCGCAAGTTTAACAAAATTTATAGAAACTTCCGACAAACCTTTTTTACCTTTCACACCCAAAGAGCGTATGGCTGAGGTCTACACGCAATTCTATAACAATATGGTGGATTAATCTAACCCTTTTTAATTTTATGTGTAAAACGGCTTTCCTTAAAAAGTATGTGTTGCTTTTTGTTTTTTTTGCTTTAGTTTCTTGTGATAAGGAGTTTAATGCGGTTGGTGACGATTTAATTGGAGATAACAATTTTGATTTAGGTAAGTATTATTCCGCCGTAAAAGCATACAATCAGAAAACCGGTGCCATACAAACCAATAATTTACCTATTAATGCTTTAGGTGTTTATACAAATGAAGGTTTTTCAACCACTACAGCCAGTTATGCTACGCAATTGGCCTTGGCCGAAACTGGAGTTACTATAGGTGAAAACCCAGTAATGGATAGTGTGGTTATTTCTATTCCTTATTACAGTCACGTAGTTAGTACAGACAATACTACTGGTATTAAAACCTATGAATTGGATTCGATTTATGGTACGCCCAAAGCACCATTCAAATTGAGTATTTATGAGTCAGGGTATTACATGCGAAACTTAGATCCGTCTTCAAGTTTTGCCGAAAAACAAGCCTATTATTCAGATCAAAAAAATGACTTTGATGCCTTAAAAATTGGTAATCCAATCAATGATTCTCCATCAACCGTTGAAAATACGGAATTCTATTTTAATCCAAGAGAAATAGCCGAAACAACGGTAGATGAAGAAACCAAAAAATCTACCACTAAGCGCTCTGCTCCGGCTATGCGATTAAAACTTAATAACGAATTTTTTACAAATAAGATTTTAAAAGCATCGAAAGATAAATTAAGTACTACCGAGGCATTTACTAATTATTTTAGAGGTCTTTACTTTAAAACCGAAAAAATCGGGGCCAATGAAAGTATGGCCATGATCGATTTTACTAAAGGATCAATTCGATTGTATTACAAAGAAGATCAATCTACCACAACAGATGGTACTACTACGACAAAAAGAATAAACAAAACATTAGATCTTAAGTTAAGTGGAAATACAGTTAACTTTTTAGAAACTTCAAATGTAAATACAAACTATTTAAACAGTTTGACAAATGCCAATCCTAGTAAAGGAGATGATAAACTGTATGTGAAAGGGGGCAATGGATCTATTGCAATTGTTGAATTGTTCGGGCCCGATAACGATAACAATGGTGTGGCAGATGAACTAGAAGCTCTTAGAAAAAACAATTGGTTAATCAATGAAGCCAATTTGGTGTTTCATATTGATGCCGACGCAATGAAAAACACCGTTGAACCCGACCGAATTTATGCTTATAACTTGACGCATAAAACGGCGGTTATTGATTATTTTACAGACAATACTACAGGTCGACTTCCTAAGAAAAACAAATTCGTTTTTGATGGTATGATCCGAAAAGAAGAAGTAGATAAAGGAAGAGGGCTGTCTTATAAAATTAGAATTACCAATCAAGTGAAGAATTTGATTAAAAATGCTGATTCTACTAATGTGAAATTGGGTATTGCAGTAACAGAAGATATTAGTGTGTCTTCATTTTATAAACTCAGAACGCCCAATACATTTTTTTCTTATTTGCCTACTTCGTCGGTTTATAATCCCTTAGGGACCATTTTGTATGGAGGTAGTATTGCAGTTCCTGAGGATAAAAGATTGCGTTTAGAAATAATTTATACCAAACCAAAATAGAGAATTATGTGTGGAATTGTTGGATACATTGGGCATAGAGAAGCTTATCCCATTGTAATTAAAGGATTGAAACGTTTAGAATATAGAGGGTATGATAGTGCCGGAATCATGATATATGACGGACAGGAAATCAAACTTTGCAAAACGAAAGGGAAAGTATCAGATTTAGAAGCCAAAGCACAAGTAGCTATTACTACTAATGGTACAATTGGTATAGGTCACACACGATGGGCTACACACGGAGTTCCAAATGATGTGAACTCTCATCCTCATGTATCTAATTCTGGTGACTTAACCATCATACACAATGGAATTATTGAGAATTATGCTCCCTTAAAGCAGGAATTAATCAATAGAGGTTATGTTTTTCATTCCGATACAGATACCGAAGTATTGGTAAATCTAATTGAGGAAGTTCAAAAAAGCGAAAACCTTAAATTAGGGAAAGCTGTTCAATTGGCCTTAAATCAAGTGGTAGGTGCTTATGCTATCGCCGTTTTTGATAAAAAAAATCCCAATGAGATCGTAGCAGCTCGCTTAGGTAGTCCTTTGGCTATTGGAGTAGGAGAAGGTGAATATTTTATAGCTTCAGATGCTTCGCCTTTCATTGAATATACTTCTAATGCGGTGTATTTAGAAGATGGAGAAATGGCGAACATTCGTTTGCACAAACCTATGAAAATTCGCAAAATAAAGGATGATACTTTAGTTGATCCTTATATTCAACAACTTCAAATGAATTTGGAGCAAATTGAAAAAGGAGGCTATGAGCATTTTATGTTAAAAGAGATTTACGAGCAGCCCAATGTAATCAAAGATACTTACAGAGGAAGATTGCATGCTAACGAAGGCATCATTCAAATGGCTGGGGTTGAAGATAATTTAGAGAAATTTCTAAATGCCGATCGTATTATAATCGTAGCTTGTGGAACTTCTTGGCATGCTGGTCTTGTGGCCGAATATGTGTTTGAAGAGTTTACACGTATCCCTGTAGAAGTAGAATACGCTTCAGAATTCAGATACAGAAACCCGATTATAACCAGTAAAGATGTAGTTATTGCTATTTCGCAATCTGGAGAAACTGCCGATACTATGGCAGCTATCAAATTAGCCAAAGAGCACGGTGCTTTTGTTTTTGGTGTTTGTAATGTTGTAGGTTCTTCTATTTCAAGAGAAACTCATGCAGGAGCCTATACACATGCTGGACCAGAGATTGGGGTGGCTTCAACAAAAGCATTTACTACACAAATTACGGTTTTGAACATGATTGCATTGCGTTTAGCAAAAGCTAAGGGGTCTTTGACTCAATCACAATATCATACCTATTTGCAGGAATTAGAAAACATACCTAATAAGGTTGTGGATGCCTTACTAACCAATGATCAAGCCAAGTTAATCGCTGAAACTTTCAAAGATGCTGCCAACTGTTTGTATTTAGGAAGAGGGTACAATTTCCCAGTGGCATTAGAAGGGGCTTTAAAATTAAAAGAGATCTCTTATATCCATGCTGAGGGATATCCAGCAGCAGAAATGAAACATGGTCCTATTGCTCTGATTGATGAGCAAATGCCAGTTATTGTTGTTGCGCCAAAACAAGGACATTATGATAAAATTGTAAGTAATATCCAAGAAATCAAGTCCAGAAGTGGACGAATCATTGCAGTTGTAACCAAAGGTGATATTGAAGTACGTAGCTTGGCTGATTTTGTCATCGAGATCCCAGAAACATCAGATGCTTTATCTCCATTAATTACTACTATACCATTGCAATTGTTGTCGTATTATATTGCGGTGCTTCGAGGTTGTAATGTTGATCAACCCAGAAACCTGGCCAAATCAGTTACAGTAGAGTAAATTTTTATTTTATACTAGCCTCAAAAGTATTCTTTTGAGGCTTTTTTTTGCACTTTCCTCTCCTTTTTTAAGAATATTTTACACTTTGGTAATAGTATTTGAGCCGTCTAAAAATAGGGTAAAATTCTTTCAAATAACTTCTCAATTATTCTAAAAATCACTTTCAATATCAATCGTTTTCGGAGTTTGTTAATTTTTATCAATTTTTCAACGAAACCGTGTGTATTTTACTAAAAAAACGACAAAATATATGCGTGCATAATAATATGTTGTTAAAATATGGGTTAAGGGTTTAAAATTTTGCATTATTCAAAATTTAATTTGTTGTTTTAAATGGCTTTTAAGCTAGGAATTCACTAAAAAAAAAATTCAATTTTTAGATATATGTGAAATATTTTTAAATTTACGAACTAAACCAATTAACTAAATCCAAATGAGAATTTATTACATTATTATGATGTTGATTTGTTGTGGTCTCACGTATGCACAAAAATCAATTTCAGGGATTGTTACAGATGCAAACAATCAACCTATTCCAGGGGTGAACGTCAAAGTGGTAGGTCAAACTATCAGTACAGCTACCGATTTTGATGGTAAGTTTACTTTAAAGTCGGTTCCATCGTTACCGGTAACTTTAGATTTTTCAAGTGTGGGACTTACGTCTCAAACACTCAAAGTAACCTCCTATTCTCAGCAAATAGTTGTAAAATTACAAGATCAAGAAACTAAATTGGAAGAAATTGTAGTTTCTGCCTCTAGAACTCCAGAACGAGTTTTAGAATCCCCAGTAACTATTGAAAGAATGGGTCTTGCTGAGATAAAAAAAACAGCTTCTCCTTCTTTTTATGATGGATTAGAAAATTTAAAAGAGGTTCAAATGAATACGTCAAGTATGTCATTTAAATCTATTAATACTCGTGGTTTTGCTTCGGTTGCCAATACTCGTTTTATGCAATTAGTGGATGGTATGGATAATTCTTCTCCTTTATTGAACTTTCCATTGGGTAACCTTATTGGTTTATCTGAAATAGATGTGCAAAGTGTAGAGTTATTGCCAGGAGCTTCTTCTGCATTGTATGGTGCAAATGCTTTTAATGGTATTTTGTTTATGAATAGTAAAAACCCGTTTACATCTCCTGGTATTACTGCGTATGCCAAGTTTGGACAAACAAGTCAAAAAGCAGCAGGAACAAATGATTATTATGATTATGGTGTGAGAATGGCTGGTGTTTTCAGTCCAAAATTTGCTGCAAAAGCTAATTTTTCTGTAATGAAAGGTACTGAGTGGCATGCGGTAAATTATGACGATAAGACTAGAGAAGGGATAGATAGAAATACTATTAATTATGATGGAATTAATATTTATGGTGATGAGGTAGCGACAAATATTAGAAATGTGGGTACTGCATTAGTAGCTGCAGGTGTTCCTGGGCTGACAACTGCGTTGGTTAATCTTTTGCCAAATACTAATGTAAGCAGAACCGGGTATAATGAAGTTGATTTGACGGATAATAAAGTTGCGAATACTAAAGTGGATTTCTCTTTACACTATCGTCCTTTTGGGGATGAAAAATTGGAAGTAATATGGCAAAGTAAGTTTGGCTTTGGGAATACGGTTTATCAAGGAGCTAATCGTTACTACTTGAATAACTTTTTTATGCAACAACATAAAATTGAGTTCAAAGGCAAGAATTTCTTTGTAAGAGGATACTTTACAACTGAGGATGGAGGAAGTTCTTACGACATGTTGTTTACGGGTATTAATATTAATAGAAAATGGAAAGATGACAGAACTTGGTTTGGGCAGTACGCCGCTGGATATATTGGAGCGACTTTAGCAGGTTCTACTCCAGATCAAGCCCATGCAGCAGCAAGAGCAAGTGCTGATACAGGTAGATTGATTCCAGGAACAGCAGCATTTAAAAATGCTTTTAATCAAGTTATAGCAGATCCTAATGTTTTGTCTGGCTCTAAATTGGTAGATAATTCTAGAATATATCATTCAGATGCTAACTATAATTTCAAAGATTTAATCTCTTTTGCAGAAATACAAGTAGGTGGTTCATTTAGACAGTACCAGTTAAATTCTGGAGGACGTATTTATACTGATGCTGATGGTCCTATCTATTATAATGAATACGGTTTGTATACACAAGCGACCAAAAAAATGATGGATGATCGTTTGAAGTTTACGGGTTCTATTCGTTATGATAAGTCTCAAAATTTCAAAGGTAATATTTCTCCAAGGTTATCTTTGGTATATTCAGCGGGAGAGAATAAGAATCATAATTTTAGAGGGTCTTTTCAAACAGGATTTAGAAACCCGACCACACAAGACCAATATATAGGATTCAACGTGGGTAGTGCTATTTTGTTAGGGTCTGCTCCAGATAACTTAACTAGATATTCTGAGGTGTTGCCAGTTGCTACTGCTTTAGGGCAATCATTTGCAGGAGGAACATCTGTAACGGTTAATGGCTTAAATGCTTACAATAATTCATATACTGCTTCATCTGTTCAGGCTTTTGCTGCAGCTGGTGGTAACACAACATTATTGCGTAAAACTAATGTCGGTTTTGTTAAGCCTGAAGAAGTTAAAGCATTTGAATTGGGGTATCGTTCATTCATTAATAAAACTTCTATTGATATTAATGGGTATTACAATATCTACAATAATTTTATTGGTAACTTGAATGTTGTGGCTCCTTTGTATGGTACTGCGCAAGATGCTCCAAATGCAACGCCGAACCCTGCTGATTTAGGTTGGCAATCCGTACATGCTTTAGGGACTGGAAATGCTAGAACATTCCAATTGTATACTAATACTGATTTAGAAATAAAATCCTTAGGATTTGGTGTTGGATTGTCTAGAAAGGTGTATCAAGATTTTGAGGTAGGTGTTAATTATAACTACGCAGAATTTAGTTTTGATCAAGCTAAAGATCCAAGTTTTGAGGCAGGTTTCAATACGCCAAAGCACAGAGTTAAAGCTTCAATTAGTAATGAAAATTTATTTAAAAACTTTGGATTTAATATAAGCGGTAGATGGAATAGTGAATATTTGTGGCAGTCTACATTTGCTGATGGTGTAATCGCTTCTGCTACTGTGATTGATGCGCAATTAAATTACAATATACCTTCTTTGCGATCAACTTTAAAAGTAGGGGCTTCAAATATTGGAGGAAAAGAATATGGTCAAGTATTAGGGGCTGGGTTAATCGGTCAACAATACTTCGCTTCTTGGACAATTAATCCGTAATTATTCATTAATCAAAAAATAAGAACAATGATAAAAAATTTCAAATGGTTACTTATTGCTTCTTTAGCATTTGTAGCTTGTAATAATGATGATGAAGTAACGATTGATTCGAATTCATCAGACGGAAAGCCCTTAACGGCAGGAACTGCAGATGTAACTAAGTATGTGGCCTTAGGGGATTCTTACGGGGCTGGTTTTAGTGATAATGCATTGTTTAAATTAGCACAAGAAGGGTCATATGCTAATTTATTAGCAAATCAATTTGTTTTAGCTGGTGGAGGAGAGTTCAAAACTCCATTTATGGCGGATAATGTAGGAGGGTTGCTTTTTGGGGGGAACCAAATACTTGGTGTGAGATTATATTTCGATTTAGTGACCAGATCTCCATTGCCTGTTGCTGGTAAGCCTTCTACAGAGGTAACTGCTAAATTAACTGGTCCATTCAATAATTTAAGTGTTCCAGGAGCCAAAAGTTACCATTTGGTAGCGCCGGGTTATGGCAATGTTGCTGGTGTAGCAACGGGTGCTGCAAATCCATATTTTGCTAGATTCGCAACTTCGGCAACTACCACTGTGGTTGCTGATGCTGTAGCGCAAGACCCAACTTTCTTTTCATTATGGATTGGAGGAAATGATATTTTGGGTTATGCCACATCAGGTGGAACTGGGAAAAACCAAACAGGTAATTTGGATCCAAGGACGTATGCAAGCAACGATATCACCGATCCTAATGTGTTTGCCAATGCTTATAATGCCATTGTAAATGCTATGACAGCTAAAGGTGCCAAAGGGGTAGTGGCTAATTTGCCTTATGTTACTGCACTTCCTTATTTTACTACAGTTCCTTTTAATCCGCTATCGGTTGGGGTGTTAGGAGGAGGTAATGTAACCGTAGGACAAGCTACTGTTACCGCATTAAATACCCAATTGTACGGTCCGCTAAAACAAGCATTGACAGCTTTTGGTGCAGGGGATCGTATCAACCTTTTATCGGCTACGGCTTCAAACCCATTGTTGATCATTGATGAATCCTTACCTAATTTATCTACTCAATTAACGGCTGCGTTTACGCCTACTTTAGGTGCGGCTACAGCTGCTTTTTATGGTCAAGTATTTGGTCAAGCCCGTCAAGCCACAAAAGATGATTTGGTAGTACTAACCGCGCAAACAGTGATAGGTGCTTCGCCTGCAGGGGTGCCAGCTCCTTTGAATAAATTTGGAATTACCTATCCGATGCAAGACAAAGACGTTTTGACCAAAGCAGAAATTGCCGAAGTTAAAACCGCTACCGATGCCTATAATGCAACTATAAAGGCAGTAGCAGATGCCAAAGGATTAGCATTTGTAGAATTGAAAGGGGTAACCGATCAATTGGCGACAACAGGAATAGTTTACAATGGTTATACAACAACCTCTGCTTTTGTTACCGGAGGTATGTTTTCATTAGATGGCGTACATCCAAGCCCTAGAGGGTACGCTATAATTGCCAACTTGTTTACTCAAGCAATCAATGCAAAGTTTGGGGCCAACTTCAAAGATGTTAATGTTGGGAAGTATCGTATTTTGTTTCCCGCTTCATTATAACATAACCAAAATAAATAACCAAAACCAAAGACCACTTGTGCTTAACAAGTGGTTTTTTTATTTCATTGTCCAACTAAAACTTCTAACGTTTTAGTGAGCTAATTAATTTACAAATTTTTGTGCTATTTTTTAAAAAAAGATGTGGTATATGAATTTTAAAAATATATATTTGCACTCGAAAAAAATCTTCTGGAAACCTTATTTTCATTGGATAAAAAATTCAAACCTAAATAGCTATTTAATAAATACATAAGTAATGTCTAAAGTTATAGGAAAAGTTGCCCAAATCATTGGACCAGTAGTGGACGTAGTTTTCAACGGAAAAGATGTTGAACTTCCAAAAATTTATGACTCATTAGAAGTCACAAGAAAAGATGGTACTTTATTAGTACTAGAAGTACAAGCGCACATCGGTGAAAATACCGTTCGTACCATTTCGATGGATTCAACTGATGGTTTGAGTAGAGGATATGAAGTAGTGGGAACAGGAAGCCCAATTCAAATGCCAATTGGACAAGATGTTTTCGGACGTTTGTTTAACGTAGTGGGTGATGCTATCGATGGTTTAGGCGAGTTGCCAAAATCAGGTGATAATGGATTGCCAATTCACAGACCAGCGCCAAAATTTGAAGATTTATCTACATCTTCTGAAGTTTTATTTACAGGTATCAAAGTAATCGATTTGATTGAGCCTTATGCAAAAGGAGGAAAAATTGGTTTGTTTGGTGGTGCCGGTGTAGGTAAAACAGTATTGATTCAGGAGTTGATCAACAATATTGCAAAAGGTCACGGTGGACTTTCTGTATTCGCAGGAGTAGGAGAAAGAACACGTGAAGGAAATGACTTACTTCGTGAGATGTTAGAGTCAGGAATTATTAAATACGGTGAAGATTTCATGCACTCTATGGAAAATGGAGGATGGGATTTGTCAAAAGTAGACATGAAAGGATTGAGAGATTCTAAAGCTACTTTCGTATTCGGACAAATGAATGAGCCTCCAGGAGCTCGTGCTCGTGTGGCCCTTTCAGGATTGTCTATCGCTGAGTATTTCCGTGATGGAGCAGGTTCTGACCAAGGTAAAGACGTATTATTCTTCGTGGATAACATCTTCCGTTTTACACAAGCAGGATCTGAAGTATCAGCACTTTTAGGACGTATGCCATCGGCGGTAGGATACCAACCAACATTGGCAACAGAAATGGGGGCAATGCAAGAGCGTATTACTTCTACAACTAAAGGATCTATTACTTCTGTACAAGCGGTTTACGTTCCTGCGGATGACTTAACGGATCCAGCTCCTGCAACAACGTTTGCTCACTTAGATGCAACTACTGTATTGTCTCGTAAAATTGCCGAGTTAGGTATTTATCCAGCGGTAGATCCATTGGATTCTACTTCAAGAATTTTGGCTCCTCATATCATTGGAGATGATCACTATAACTGTGCTCAAAGAGTTAAAGAAATTCTTCAAAAATACAAACAATTACAAGATATCATTGCCATCCTTGGTATGGAAGAGTTGTCTGAAGACGATAAATTAGCAGTAGCTAGAGCGCGTCGTGTGCAACGTTTCTTGTCTCAACCTTTCCACGTAGCAGAACAATTTACAGGAATTCCTGGAGTATTGGTAGATATTAAAGATACAATCAAAGGCTTTAATATGATTATTGATGGAGAGTTGGATCACTTGCCAGAAGCAGCTTTCAACTTAAAAGGAACCATCGAGCAAGCAATCGAGGCAGGAGAGAAAATGTTAGCGGAAGCATAAAATCAGTTGGATGTTTTCAGTTAGCAGTCCTAAAACTTCTAACTTCTAACTTCTAACTTCTAACTCAAATTATATGATTTTAGAAATTGTATCAGCAGAAGCCAAGTTATTCGATGGAGAGATTACCTCTATTACCTTACCAGGGGTAGATGGAAGTTTTCAAATCTTGAATAATCACGCGCCAATTGTATCACTATTAAAAGCAGGAACTGTAAAAATTGCAGCTACAAGTTTTGATACTGCAATTGAAGATGTACCTCAATTAAAAAAAGTTTCTAATCAATTGTACACGCTAGATATAGCTTCAGGGACAATCGAAATGAAAGACAATAAATTAATTCTTTTGGCAGACTAAAAGAATTGAAAACTTGTAAAAAGCCTAACTTTATGTTGGGCTTTTTTTTTAGCTATTTTCTAGCCTTTTTTTGGATATTTCAATTTAGTTTTGTCATTGTTAAACGCTATAGTGTATGACTTCTTTTCCTCCAGCGCTCACTCGAAAATTGAATCTTCGTGAAGAACAATTGGCCTTGCGTCAATTGACTTTCCCTAATGATTTAATCGATTTTTCTTCCAATGATTATTTGGGTTTCTCCAAATCGAGTTCGATTTTCAATCAAACCCACGATTTTTTATTGGAGCATCATTTCAATCGAAATGGCGCTACTGGTTCGCGTTTGTTATCCGGAAATCATCATGTTTATTCATTTGCGGAAGAATTTATTGCCAATTTTCATGAGTCCGAATCGGCTCTTCTATTCAATTCAGGATACGATGCCAATCTGGGCTTTTTTAGCGCTGTTCCTCAAAGAGGTGATGTCGTGTTGTATGATGAGTTATGTCATGCTTCTATACGAGATGGCATTCAATTAGGTTTAGCCAAGTCCTATAAATTCTTGCATAACGATTTGGAGGATTTGGAGCGCTTGCTTCAGAAGTTTACAGCTACTTCGGAAGCCACTATTTATGTAGTTACAGAGTCTGTTTTTTCAATGGATGGGGATGCGCCTCACTTAGCTGATTATGTTCGTTTAACTGCGCTTTATGCTAGTTATTTGGTGGTTGATGAAGCCCATGCTTTGGGAGTGTTTGGTGATAATGGGGAGGGTTTGGTGCAACAGCTTGGGTTGCACAAACAAGTATTTGCTCGCATCATGACTTTTGGTAAAGGCCTAGGATGCCATGGAGCGGCAATTCTAGGGTCTGTTTTATTACAATCTTATTTGGTCAATTTTGCAAGAAGTTTTATTTATACCACGGGGCTTTCACCGCACTCAGTGGCGACTATTTTCATAGCGTATCAACATCTAGTGGCCCAAAAGGAAACTCGAAAGGCACTTAGAGATTCAATCGTTTATTTTAATCAGCAGAAGAAACTATTGGGTTTACAACCTTTATTTGTCCGTAGTCAATCTGCGATTCAATGTGCTATCATTCCAGGTAATGAAAAAGTAAAAAATATAGCCTTACACTTGCGAGAAAAAGGTTTTGATGTAAAGCCCATCCTAGCGCCCACAGTCCCCGAAGGACAGGAACGTTTGCGATTTTGTTTGCATAGCTATAATACTACCAATGAAATTGATAGAGTGTTGCATTTGTTGCATCATTTGGTATTTGAATAATGATAAGCAATCGTAAGTGTGGTTTGTAGTTTCTATTTCATTGTTCTTTTTTACCTTTGCCTGATTTTGAAAAAATTTAACTATGAAATTATTTATTACAGGAATAGGTACCGATGTTGGTAAAACCGTTGCAGCCGCTATCATTACTCAAGCTTTAGAAGCCGATTATTGGAAACCCATTCAGGCAGGCGATTTAGATAATTCTGATAGTCATAAAGTAAAGGCCTACGTGTCCAATCCAAAGACTGTTTTTCATCCCAACAGTTATGCTTTGCATACACCTGCAAGCCCGCATTATGCAGCCGAAATAGATGGAATCACCATAGATACCACTCAGATTAAAGAGCCAGTTACCGAAAACCATTTGGTAATTGAAGGCGCTGGTGGAATTTTAGTTCCCTTGAATGCCAACGATACCATTGCCGATTTGATTCAACCCGATTACAAAGTGATTGTGGTTTCTCGTCATTATTTGGGTAGTATCAATCATACACTCTTGACTATTGCGGCCTTACAAAATCGAAACATTACTGTAGCAGGAATTGTTTTTTCTGGAGATGAAAATCAAGCAACCGAATCGATTATTTTAAGCAAAACAGGAGTAAAATGCATTGGGAGAATCGACCAAGAACCCTATTTTGATACCAATGTAATTGCAGAATATGCCGATTTGTTTCGAGAGCAATTATTGAATTTATAAGAAATTAGAATATAGAACAAAGAGCCTAGACTTTCTATCTTTGTCCAAAAATTATAGAGTATTGTCTATCCTCTATATTCTATATTCTTTACTCTATCTTCTTTAACACTATGAATTTAACAGCAAGAGACCAGAAACACCTTTGGCATCCGTACACCCAACACAAAACAGCCGCGTTGCCAGTTGGAATTGTGCGTGGCGAAGCCGCTTTATTGTGGGACGAAAACGGGAAAGAATATATTGACGCCATTGCTTCGTGGTGGGTCAATCCGTATGGCCATTCGAATCGCTTTATTGCGGATGCCATTTATAAGCAACTCACCACCTTAGAGCATGTGCTTTTTGGAGGATTTACACACGAACCTGCTGTTCAATTGTCCGAGAAATTGATTGAAATCTTACCTAGCAATCAACAAAAACTCTTTTTCTCGGATAATGGTTCTACGGCCGTCGAAATTGCTATAAAAGTCGCTTTGCAGTATCACTTTAACCAAGGGATTTCAAAAACAACGATTATTGCATTTGAAGACGCCTTTCATGGGGACACTTTTGCGGCTATGGCGGCGAGTGGTATTTCGTTTTTTACCGAAGCTTTTCAAGGAATGATGATTGATGTGGTTCGGATTCCCGTTCCAGTGCAAGGAAAAGAAGCGGAAAGTATAGCAGCTCTTCAAAAAGCAATTGTCGATAAAAATTGCGCGGCTTTTATTTTTGAACCTTTAATACAAGGTGCAGCAGGAATGGTGATGTACGCACCCGAAGCTTTGGATAACTTGCTTCAAATTTGTAAAGAAAACCAAGTATTGACCATAGCCGATGAAGTGATGACTGGTTTTGGTAAAACCGGAAAAAACTTTGCTTGCGATTATTTGAAAACCCTGCCCGATATGATGTGTTTGTCTAAAGCCTTGACTGGTGGCACTATTCCTATGGCGATTACAACTTTCACAACAGCAATTTTTTATGCTTTTTATGATGATGATATCAACAAAGCCTTGTTTCACGGGCATACGTTTACGGCGAATCCAACAGGTTGTGCTGCAGCTCTAGCCAGTATCGAATTGTTGCAAACCGAAACGATGCAGTCCAACATTCAGCGCATTCATCAACGCCATTTGGACTTTCAAAAGCATATAGCTACCCATCCAAAAGTTGCCACTACCCGAGTTTTTGGGGTGATTTTCGCTTTGGAAATCAAGACGGATAGCAGCTTTAGTTATTACGGCTCTTTGCGTAATACTCTTTATAATTTTTTTATTGAAAATGGGGTAATTATTCGTCCAGTTGGGAATATAGTTTACATTTTGCCGCCTTATGTTATTACCGATGCTCAGTTGCAAAAAGTGTATGAAGTAGTCGAAAGCGCTTTGGAAATCGTGTAGTTTTTTAAACTCGAATTTCAAGAATTGATACAAATTGAAAAAAATATAGACATTTTAGCCGCAAGGCACGCAAAGGAAAATCGCAAGGTTCGTAAAGTGTTATGCTTTGTGGAAAATCTGTGTTCTATTCATGCACATTGTATGGAACAATTTGTATAGATTTTTAATTATTTTGTGGACTTTCTCTAATTCTTTGCGACCTTTGCGATTAAATTACAATCGTCTATTTTGTCACAAATTATCTCTATAACCGCCCTGTCCTCCATTTCCCCTTTGGGCAATAACCCGAAGACCATTTGGGAAAACTATCAACATCCTAAAACTTGTTTTTCGGAGCAGTTTTTAGACCATCAAAATACGTGTGTGGCTGCTTTGGATGCTGCTTCACAACAGGAAGTTTTGGCGTTACAACAAACGGATATAAAGTACAAATCATTGGATAAATCGGTGTTGTATGCTATGGTGGCAGCAAGAAAAGCGATAGCGCAGGCAGGTTGGGAAAAAGGAGGAAGTTTTGGCATCAACATCGGCTCGTCTCGAGGTGCTACCGATTTGTTCGAAAAACATTTTCAGGAATATTTAACCACGGGCAAAGCACAAACTTTAGCTTCACCAACGACTACTTTGGGAAATATTTCGTCTTGGGTAGCACATGATTTACAAAGTACGGGTCCCGAAATTTCGCATTCCATTACTTGTTCAACAGCCTTGCATGCTTTACTCAACGGAGTCGCTTGGTTGCGAGCAGGAATGGCAGATCAATTTTTGGTAGGAGGTAGTGAAGCGCCCTTGACAGATTTTACGATAGGTCAGATGCGCGCTTTGAAGATTTATACTCAAAACAAAAAGGGTAATCATGAGCCTGTCGAATGGCCCAACCGTGCTTTGGATTTAGATAAAAAGCAAAACACGTTGGTTTTGGGTGAAGGTGCGGCAGTATGTTGTTTAGAATTAGGACAAAAAGAAAATGCCTTGGCTTTTATTGAAGGCATTGGCTATGCAACAGAAATTTTGGAGCATAACATTTCAATCTCGGCAGAAGCTATTTGTTTTCAAAAATCGATGGCAATGGCTTTGCAAAACACGCCTTTATCCGAAGTAGATGTTATTGTAATGCACGCGCCAGGCACCATCAAAGGGGATTTGACCGAATATCGCGCCATTGAAAAAGTTTTCGGAAATGATTTGCCATTACTCACTACCAATAAATGGAAAATAGGCCACACGTTTGGGGCCTCGGGAATCTTAAGTCTCGAAATGGCTATTTTAATGTTGCAACACAATCAGTTTATTGGGGTGCCTTTTGTTAGCGATAGTAACCCTTTCAGAGTTCAAAACTCTAAAAGGGATATCAAAAAAGTTTTAGTAAACGCCGTTGGTTTTGGAGGTAATGCGGTAAGTATTTTGTTGAGTAAAGATTTTACTTTGGCTTAAAATAGTAGAAGGATTGACTTATTTTTGCAGATGATAACTTGGATTCAAAAAATATTTGTTGCAGCAACAACGGAGGAAATGACATTAGATATGAAAAAATTTTTAATAGTAGGTTTAGGTAATATAGGTGCTGAATACGTAAATACCCGTCATAATATTGGTTTTAAAGTATTGGATTATTTTGCTAAACAAGAAAATATAGAGTTTCAAACCGTAAAATTGGGTGCACTTGCCGAATACAAATTCAAAGGCAGAACTTTTTTATTATTGAAACCCAATACTTACATGAATTTGAGCGGAAAGGCTGTTAAATATTGGATGGATCAAGAAAAAATACCATTAGAGAATATCATGGTCATTACAGATGATTTGAATCTTTCTTTTGGAACCATTCGCATTAAAGGTAAAGGAAGCGATGGCGGTCATAATGGATTGAAAAACATTAATTTGATTTTAAATACGCAAAATTACACTCGTTTTCGATTCGGAATTAGTGATGAATTTAAAAAAGGGCAACAAGTAGATTATGTGTTGGGCGAATGGAACGACCACGAAAAAACAGCACTTCCAGAGCGTTTGGCTGTAAGTGCCGAAATTATCCGATCATTCGGCACTGCTGGTTTAAGTCAAACCATGAATACTTATAATGGTAAATAAAAGGAATTAGTTAATAACAATTTTTCGTACTTCTTTTTTGTTTCCACTTTCCACTTTTAAAAGGTAAATACCAGGAGGCGTTCCTTTTAGTTCTATGTTCTCATTGAAATTTGTAACTTTTGGGAAGTGATTTTGATATATATTTCTACCTACTAAATCGGTCACAGAAAGAAATACGTCAGCATTGGTAGCGTTCGTGAATTCGAGTTTAAATTTTCCTTTTGAAGGATTGGGATATACTTGAAAGTCTTGAATCGTAAGGTCATTGTTTCCTAAAGTTGCTTTTTGCGTACAAATTTCCAATACAGCATTGGTGATAGTACCACTATCGCCATCGTACGCATCTCGAACTCGTAGAATCCAGGTTCCTACAGGATCTTTTCCATTAAAATTACTAAGCAGATCTGCTGCACTAACGGTTTGTTTTGCAGCGTTGTCGCAATTAAGGCTAGTTCCGGAATCGTCTTGAATCAAATCTAGCGGAGTTTTTGAGGCGCCACACACTCGTTGTAACAATCTAACGGTTTGTTTTTGCGGATTTACCAATTCAATTTCAACATCCGACATGTAATTGTGTGAGATAGATAATTGTACATTAACATCAGTAATAGTGCCTTGATTGGCAGGGATTTGAATTTGACTCGTTGTGTAGGTACTTTGAAAATCAGGGATAGCAATTGGTGTTGAAAAAGAATAGGTATTACAACTAGAAACAGTAGTATAGCCTATAGCAAAAGGCGTTGAGTTTATCGCATAAAAAATGGAGTTGGTGGGTTCAATCAAGATTCTACAATTGACAGCGGCAACAGCAGGTACTTGAATAGTTGCAGAGCCATCATTTGGTGTGTTGGCAAGGAGTGTTGTTGGAAAAGTAAGCCCACCATCAGTAGAGAGTTTGATGTTGACATTGGCAGCACCAGCAAGAGTGTTGCTTGTATTCACGTTCCAAGTTATGGTTTCGGTAGTTCCTTGGGTCCAACTCAAGTCTTTAGTATTTTGCGAAGTGATTTCAAAAGGTCCAACTGTATTGGAAACCGAAACGGTAGCTATATCCGATGCCGTTTGTCCAAGGTCTTGTGTTGCATTGTTTCGGGCAGTAAACACAAAAGTAAGTGTCCTTCCGATAGAGGGCACAGACTCCCAAGTACTAGTTAGTTGATTGGACAAGACACGGTTTAAGTTTGGAAAATAACGGCTTAGGCTGCTCGATGGTTTTATACTACGAAATAGAGGGCCGTCTAATTTGCTGGAAACGGCAGTACTATTGACACCAGAACTAGTACTAGCCGAATCGTTTTGTTCCCAAACATAGGTGAAAGCTGATGTTGAAGTACCAGATACAGTTCCTTTAAGAACAAAAGGGGTACTTTTGGGAATAGTATAATCTGAACCTGCATTTACGGTAAAAAGGTCGGTTGTAATGTTGGTATTTGTAGGGCAATTTTTGTTGGCTAAATTCAATTGAATTTGATTGATGCTGGCATAGGCAAAGTAGTCATCAGCATTTTTTTGAACGTCGTAATCATCAGTTATTCCAGCATAACTCATAATGGTAGAGCCACTTCCAGGTTCTATATTTACACCAAAACTTTCTAATTCATGCGAAAAAGTATGATTGGCTCCCAATTGATGTCCCATTTCATGGGCTACAAAGTCGATATCAAACGTGTCGCCTTCTGGACGCCCATTTCCTGGTGATGTATAAGCACTTCCTTTGCCGGCCTCACAGACACAACCAATACAGCCTGAATTGCCACCGCCACCTGATGCTCCAAAAAGGTGGCCAATGTCGTAATTTGCTGAACCAATTACGGTATTTAGACTAGTTTGTAATTCTTGATTCCAGGCATCTGGAGCCGAGCCATCCAATACAGAAGAATAAGGGTCAGCTGAAGCATCCGTATATATAACAGCATCATTATTGGCAATCAGCACTAATTTTAAAGCTAAATCTTTGTTGAAAATTCCATTGACTCTTGTCATTGTTGCATTCATTGCGGCCAAGGCTACGGCTTTGGTTCCTCCAAAAAATGCTGCATATTCGCCTGTGCATGAAAGTGCCAAACGAAAAGTTCTGAATTTACGGTCGCTCACTTTTATAACGGAGGTTTTGCTGGTAATTTTATTGGCGATAATTTTTTCTTCCGTAGTACAAAGAAGCGGTCGATCGTTTTTGTCTTTTTTGTCTGAACGATACAAAACGTAACGATTAGTACTGGTTTTAAGTGGTTCCAAAAATTCAGTAGCTTGATCTTTTCGAAGCACCATGGTTTGTATGCCGTTGGGGGCGCTACTTAGATAAACTGTGGCCGAAGGATCGGTGATGCCTTTTCCTGTGTAGGATTGTATTGCCGGGTATTTGGCTTGAAGTTTGGGGTCAAAGTTGGATGATTCCCAAATCATAAATTCTTCTAACGTACCATTAGAAGTAGGCAATTGAATCTGTTTGCTATTGTTTGTTCCCTTATTTGCTTTTGTTTCTTGAAGAATAGTACTCCAAATTGTTGGGTCTAATTCGTATTCTCCCTCTGAGCTTCTAGAGTTTGCTATTGTTTTTTCGCTTTTACTAAAGGGAACGGGTTTCCATAATTGCATCTTTTGTGCATTAATGCTAAGGCCTTTTGTGAGTATCAATAACAAAAGAAGGATACGAATCATTTTCAGTGTTTTAGTGATTTCAAAAATAAGGTAAAAAATCGAATTCAAAAGATTTGATAGGGAAAAGTGCCTTTTAGCGTAGTCATTCGGTACTTACCCAAATGGGTTCAATGGGAGCAACAAGATGGGTACAATCTATTATTATCCCTTTGGCTTTGCCTTCAGTTATGGTTGTAATTCCGAAATTGAAATTATTTTTATTGCTGTAAGAAACAATCCACTCGTAAAACAAAGTTGGTTCAAAAAGCTCTATTTTTTTATAAGTAGGACTTTGTTCTTTTTCCCAATGTTTTGTTTTTAATAAACGAAAGACACTTACTCTTTTATTATTTCCTTCTGGACCTCCTATGCATTTTGTGGGTACGTTAACTTCTATTTTCCATTGATTTTTTGGAAGAATTTTTTCTAATCCAGCTACCTCTAAGAAACTAATAGCAAAAGCTGAGCATCCGGCACCTCCACCTTCTCTTGGGGTATTGCATCCATTATACAGCTTGTCATATCCTTTTTTCTTGTATTCTTGCAGATAGTTCCACAATCGATCAAAAACAGCTTGAGTAATTTTGTATTTGATAAAGGCAATGTCCCCCTTTTGTATCCGTTCCTGTATTTGTGGCTCATTAATTTCTTTGGATTCTAGTTTTCCTTTAATAGATTCAAACAGGATGCCTAGTCCATGGCCATCGAGTATCGTTTTTTGGAATAAAGAACGGTTTTCATCTGTGGTCATACCTACAATATCATAACGCGTATTGTCTTTTAATCCAATTAGCATATGACCTATGGGATGTCTGTTTTTGCCATAGGGGGAGGGTATAATTTTGTTGAGGATACAGCTTTTTACCAACTTGTTGGGAGCGCTCCAGTCTATTTTTTTTGGTGCAGGCATAGTGTATATGACCAATTCTTGAGGGAATAACCCATTGGATAATAGTAGAAAAACTAGGGCGAATATTTGTGCTGTTTTTGTAATAGGTCTTTTTTTTTTGCATTGCCACTACTTTTTAATTTCCTAAAAATCGGAATTAAATTCCCTGACAAAAAGTTATATTTAAAATTACAAAAAAAGATTGGTATGCTGTGTAAAAATATGATTAGTAGTAAATTATATGTTTTTATTGGTGCCGATTCGTATAGAGTATAGGCCAAAATATCAATGGATGCAATTGCTTGGAAGGTGTAGTTTGTGGTTTTGAAAGAATAAAAAACCCCGTAATTTCAGATTACGAGGTTTGTAGTATTCGGAGACTGTGTAAATGGACATGCTTTCCTTCTGTTTCACGGTCTATTTATTCATTGACAAGGACAAAATTTCTTTTTTTTCAGTAGAGACAACAAAGGTAAAATTCGAAGATTATGGGATAAGGAATCTTTATATTAATTATTACCTACTCTTTTGTTCCCATTTCCAAGCGCTTTCGATAGCTTCTTCTAGGGTTGCTGCTGTTTTCCAGCCGAGTATTTTATTGGCTTTTTCGGTATTGGCATAGGCTTCGGTTACATCGCCTTCTCGTCTTGGTACGATAGTATACGGTAGCTTTTGCCCACTCACTTTTTCAAAAGCTGTAATCACTTCGAGTACAGAACTTCCTTTGCCTGTTCCTAAATTGAATACCTCTAATGCCGTTTCATTTTTCTTATCCAACAAGCGTTGCAAAGCCACTACATGCGCCTTGGCCAAATCTACTACGTGGATGTAATCACGAACACAAGTCCCATCAACCGTAGGATAATCATTCCCATAGACGGACAATTCTTTGCGTAAGCCCATTCCGGTTTGTGTAATAAAAGGAACTAAATTTTGAGGAACTCCGATAGGTAACTCTCCAATTTCGGTAGAAGGATGCGCTCCAATTGGGTTAAAATAACGCAGCAAAATAGCATTGAGCCCGCTTACTTTGGTCACATCGGAAATGATTTCTTCCCCAATTTGTTTGGTATTTCCATAAGGAGACATCGCAGCTTGAATCGGTGTAGTTTCTGCAATAGGCATCACTTCGGCTTGACCATAAACCGTGCAAGAGGAACTAAAAATGAAATGAGCTTCTGGCTTTTTCTGCAATTCTTGCAAAAGATAGACTAAAGAAGCAATATTGTTCTCGTAGTACAATAAAGGATTTTGAACACTCTCGCCCACCGCCTTGGAGGCAGCGAAATGAATCACTCCTGTAACCTCAGTATATTTGGTAAAAAAAGCTTGTACTGCCGCTTTTTCTCTTAAATCAATCTGTTCAAAAATAGGCTGCTTTCCTGTGATTCTTTCAATTCCATCCAAAACATCAATAGACGAATTCGATAAATTATCAATAACGATTACCTCATAACCAACATTTTGTAATTCAACAACCGTATGCGAACCTATAAATCCTAAACCTCCTGTGACAACTATTTGCATCTTATTTGTTTTTATAATGAACTACTGACAATCCTCTCAAGACCTCAGCACTTTTCTCTGGAGTAATATCACGCTGTGACTCGCCCATCATTTCATAACCTACCATAAATTTCTTTACCGAAGCTGAGCGCAACAAGGGCGGATAAAAATGCATATGAAAATGCCATTCTGGATGTTCTTGACCATCTGTTGGCGCTTGATGAATTCCCGAAGAATACGGAAATGAGGTTTCAAAAAGGTTATCGTATTTGGTGGTTAATTGTTTTAAAATAATCGCAAAAGCAGTAACCTCAGCTGAACTAAAGTCTGTGATTTCGGACACATTGCGTTTGCTTACAATCATAGTCTCATAAGGCCAAATCGCCCAAAAAGGCACCAAGGCAACAAAATGCTCATTCTCGATAACGATGCGCTCTTGTGCCTTCAATTCTTCTTCAACATAATCTTGCAATAAGGTTCGGCCTTGTTCTTCGTAATACTGTTTCAAGCTATTATGCGTTTTTTCAACCTGCGTAGGCAAAGACGATTGTGCCCAAATTTGACCGTGCGGATGCGGATTACTACAGCCCATCACACTGCCTTTGTTTTCAAAAATTTGAACGTGGTTAATGTAATCTATAGCGCCCAAAGTGGTGTATTCTTTTTGCCAAGTCGCTACAATATTTTCGATATTCTCGACCTCCATTTGAGGTAAGGTCAAATCGTGTCTTGGTGAAAAACAAACCACTCTAGAAATGCCTCGTTCTGGTTTTGCCTTAAAAAATGTAGGCGTATTGTTTTCTTCAAAAGCAATAGGTTCTTGTTTTAGCGCAGCAAAATCATTTTCAAAAACATAACAAGAATCATAAGCAGGATTCACTTCGCCATTGGCACGAACATTCTCTGGGCACAAGTAACATTCGGGGTCGTATTCTGGCAATTGCACACCTGAAATGGTTTCTTTTTGACCTTGCCAAGGTCTTTTGGAACGGTGAGGAGAAACCAAAACCCATTCGTCGATTAAGGGATTAAAACGTCTATGTGGATCTTCGTTGATATCAAAATTTTTCATGCTATTCATTTATGGTTTTTACCGCAAAGCGATACGTTCATTTTAACCGCAAGGGACGCAAAGCTTTGCGTTCTTAGCATTATCTAGTTAAACAACCGAAGCGCTCTTTGCGGTTAAAATTATTTTTTACACTATAGGTTCATACAATGATGTACCGTTTCCGATTTTTACATCGTAGATTTTCAACTCAATGTTCCATTTTTCTTGGTACAATTGAGCGAATTTTTGTTTAACGGCTTCTTCTTTTCCTTTTTTAATCAAGTTGATGGTACAGCCGCCAAAACCACCGCCCATTAATCGGGAGCCTATTACGGCATCATCGGCTAAAGCCAAGTCGACCAAGTAATCCAACTCGGGGCAGCTCACTTCGTATTCTCTAGACAAACCATCGTGTGTTTCAAAAAGTAATTGTCCCAAAAGTTCAATATTTCCCTCATCCAAAGCTTCGCAGGCTTTAGACACACGAGCAATTTCTTTCACTACATAATGCACACGTGTAAAAACCTCAGCATCCATTTTGTCTTTCAACGTCAACAATTGCGCTTCGGAACAATTTCTAAAACTTTTAATTTCAGGAAAATTAGCCTTGATAACCGCTAAACCTTCCTCACATTGTTCCCTTCTTTTGTTATAGGCGGATGCAAATAGCGAATGTTTCACATTACTATCGAACAACACCAAAGCATAGTCTTTAAAATCAGCATTGTGGTACTCATACTCCAGCGTATTACAATCCAACTTGATGACTTTGTTTTCTAGTCCGTGTACGCTAGCAAACTGGTCCATGATACCGCAGTTGATTCCTACCCAATGCTCTGCTTTTTGTCCCATTAAAGCACGTTTTTGTTGGCTAATGTCCAAACCAAAAAGAGATTGTATTCCGAAAAGAAAACCACATTCCAAAGCAGCCGAAGACGATAATCCAGAACCTACGGGAATGTTGCTACTAAACACGCAATTCACGCCACTAAATTCGAATCCGTTGTCTTGTAATTGTTTTAAAACTCCTAAAATGTAATTGTTCCAAACGGTAGTACTGTGCTGAATATCTTGGGTTAAATCCACTTCAAATTCTTCATTCAAATCGATTGCCACGATTCGAGAAGTAGTGGTATTGCTTTTTTCGAAGGCAAAGCAGATGATCTTATCAATAGCGGCAGGTAAGACAAAACCATCGTTGTAATCGATATGTTCTCCAATAATATTAATTCTTCCCGGTGAAAGCACCACTTTTTGAGGGTCGTTTCCAAAAGTTGATTTGAAGAACGCTCTTGTTTTTTCAATTAAAATACTGTTCATTTTATTTAAATTATTATGTTGTTTGTTATGAATTAGTTCACAAAAATCTTTTTCAAAACGTTTGTGTTTTTTAATGTAAATTCTATTTAGTTGAAGATAACGTCAGTTTACCCGATTTTAAACCTGCTCCTTTTACTTCCAGTTGGATGTCTCCAGCGGTGGTTTTTGATTTCACCAATACAACCAATTTTCCGCTAAACAATTTCATCGTGTCTTTATGGAACATCTCGAGTGAAGTCGCATCTCCATTACAAGCGGCGCGATAAGTACCTGCTCCTGACACTTTAAATTTTAACTGGTTTGTTGCTGTTGGACAAGGCACTCCATTTTTATCCACTACAGATACAGTCACAAACGAAATATCCTCTCCATCGGCTGTGATGGTTTTTCGGTCAGCATCCAAAACAATCTGATACGGTTTACCTGCGGTTCGGATTTCCTTTTCTTCAGCTACTTTACCATTGTCATCATAAGCAACAACTTTTACCGTTCCTGGTTCATATTTTACATCCATCCACATCAAGCGGTAACGGTTTTGTGGAGTATTTTTGTTTTTGGTTTGTACACCCATACTTTTGCCATTGATAAAAAGTTCAGCACTGTTGTAACTGGTGTACACAAAAACAGGAGTTGTTTGTCCCTCACGACCTTCCCAGTTCCAATGAGGTAAGATGTGTAGCGTAGTTGCCTTGGTATTCCAACGGCTTCGGTACAAATAATAACGGTCTTTCGGTAAGCCTGCTAAATCGTTAATTCCGAAATAAGAACTACGAGACGGCCAGCTTTCGTCATAAGGTGTCGGTTCACCCAAATAATCAAAACCTGTCCAAACGAATTCACCAATTACCCAAGGTTTATCATCCTGAAGTAAAAAATCTTCATCGGGAACATTGGACCAACTACAGGCTTCCAAATCATACGATGAAGATTGAAAGTCTGGATATTGCTTCATTTTTTCTTGTACTACAGGAAATTTGTAAATCCCTCTAGAACTCACGGTTGAAGCGGTTTCGGAACCCAAAATGAATCCTTGCGGGAATTTTTTGAATGCCTCATCATACAAATGCACGCGATAATTCAATCCTGGAATATCCAACAAAGCTCCAAAACCAGACTCCATAGTCGCTTTCACTTGATCCATTCCTACGGTTACAGGACGCATTGGATCTTCTCTATGAAAAATCTCCTGCAACCATTTTGCTCGTTTTACACCCGCTTCTCCCCACTGATCTGGGACTTCATTCCCTGAACTCCACATCACAATTGAGGGATGATTTCTTGTGGCTTGTACCAAATTCACTATGTCTTTTTCAGCATATTCGTCAAAAAAGCGATGGTAGCCGTTTTCTACTTTTGGTAAAACCCATTCATCGAAACTCTCTGCCAAAAACAAAAAGCCCATTTCGTCTGCCAACTCCAATTGCTCGAAAGAAGGCATATTATGCGAACTACGAATGGCATTACATCCCATATCTTTTAAAATGGTCAACTGTCTGCGCAAAGCCGCTTTGTTTACCGCAGCACCAAGAGGTCCCAAATCGTGATGCAAACAAACCCCTTTGAATTTGGTCACTTTCCCATTAAGGCTAAACCCTTTATTGGCTTCATATTTAATTTCTCGGATTCCAAATCGGGTAACAACCTCATCTTTTAGTGTATTACCAACATACAATTGAGCAACCGCTTTGTACAAATAAGGCGTTTCGGGACTCCACAGTTTTGGATTTTCTACTTTTAAATTTTGATCAAACTCTTTTCCGAAGCGAGAAGAAGACTCCTCTTCACTTACTTTTTGACCTTCGGCATCAAAAATGGTGGTCACCAAACGCGTATTTTCGCCAGAAACTTTGGTCTTACTATTCACTTTGGCCACGGCATCGCTAATAAAAGGTGTCGTGATAAACTGTCCCCATTGGTCAATGCTTTCCTTGTTTTTTATAATAACACTAACTTTTCGGTACAAACCAGCTCCAGGATACCAACGGGAAGCAAATTCTTTATTGGTTAGTTTTACGGCTACAGTATTGTCCCCTTCTTGAATGAATTGAGATACATCAAAATAAAAATAACTATAGCCATACGCCCATTCTCCCACTTTATTCCCATTCAAATACACTTGAGGTTCACTCATAGCGCCTTCAAAAAGAAGCAGTACTTTTTTTCCTTTGGTTTCTTTAGGCAAAGTAAAGGTATTGCGATACCAGGCAGTGCCAATATGAGGTAAGGCTCCTGTTCTTCCTGTTTTTTCGGTAGCTACACTTTCTCCATTTTGAACAATGGCAACCTTTTGTATGTCCACTTTTTTATCAAAAGGACCATAAATTGCCCAATCGTGTGGAACAGTAACTGATTCCCATTTCGAGTCGTTGAAGTTCGTCTTAAAAGCGTCTTCAAAATTTCCTTTTTGAAATTTCCAGTGGGCATCCAATACCTTTACCACTCGCGCTTGAGAGAAAGCCGTGGTTGTGAAAATTATAAAAACCAGCAAAAAACAGTGTATTTTTTTCATTTGTAAACCTGTATAATCATTTACTATCTAATCAATTCATAAACATTTAAGTCATTTAAGCGAAAGTTATTTAGCTTGCCCAATACTATTCAAAAGGGAATATAAGTTCAAAACATTCTCTATAAGGCTAACAGTAGTTACTTAAACGAACTGATATTTTCACTTATAAGCAAATCAAAAACTTATATGACTTATATGTTGTAACATTTTTAATCCAATTCATTATTCTTTAAAAGCATCCAATGCTGGTGAAGGTTTCCCATCTGGTTGCCACGCACTCAAGCCATAGCCACTCCAAGATTTGGCTCCTTGTGGCTCCCAATACAAAACGCCCAAGCCTTTATGATTAGGAACAGCTCTTACAGCTTTGATCGTAGCAGCTAGGAGTTCTTTGGTGTTTTGTACTTGTTCATCTACACCGCCAACTTCGACGACCATTACTTCTTTCTGATAACGTGAAGCCATATCGTTCAGATTCTTTTGTAAATCGGCTATGGTTTCTGAATAGTCTTTCTTGATCCAAAACGGATAATAAGACAAACCAATTACGTCATACTTTACTTGATGTTCGGTAGCTTTATCAAAAAACCAACGGAACTTTTCGTTGTTGTTTCCTTCGTCTACGTGCACAATTACTTTGATTTTGGCATTCACAGCTTTGGTTGCTTCGTATCCTTTATTCAGTAATTGCACTAGTTGAGCCCAATTGTTCGTGCTCCCATCAGGCCAAAGCATTCCGCCTGGAATTTCATTCCCCACCTGAACCCATTCTGGAGTAACACCTGCTTTTTTTAAAGCGGTCAACACATCAAATGTATGTTCATAGACTTTATGTTGTAACGCATCGAACGATAAGTTCGCCCAAGCAGCTGGTTTGGCTTGTTTGGCGGGATCTGCCCAAGTATCGCTATAATGAAAATCGATCATAATGCGCATTTTGGCTTTTTGAGCACGCAAAGCCATAGCTACTGTTTCTTCCTTACTGCAATGACCGCTTGCTTTGTCTTGGCTTGGATTGACAAATACTCGCAAACGAATGGTATTCATTCCGCGTTCTTTTAGCAATTGCAAACACTCTTTTTCCTTTCCGTCGGTATCATAAAAACGATAGCCCGTAGCTTCCATTTGCGGCAACCAACTCACGTCGGCCCCTTTGGCGAAAGCCGATGTATTTTTCTTTTGTCCAAAAACAGGCATACTTAAAGCAACAAAAAGTAGAATAAATATGTTGAATTTGATATACTTACATTTTTTCATAACTAATTGGTAAATGCTTGCAAAACGGGCAATGCTTTATTTGAAAAATCATAAAATGCCTGATTTTCGAAAGTAGACCCATTGGTAGCTTGGTTGCCTTTGAAAGCTACCCATTCGCCTCCCCAATACGCAAAACCTTGTCCGTAAGTAGAGGATTTCACTAAATCTTTAATTGCCAAAACAAAGTTTTTTTGGCCTTCGGGAGTCGCTGGATATCCTGCCACTAGCTGAGATTCCAGTCCCATAATATTATTCGTCCAATCGTTGTATCCCAAAGTAAAGGGATAAGCAGTTTCTGCAATCAATACTTTTTTAGAAAAGTTTTTTCCTAAGGCATCGATAGTGGTTTTTATTGTAGCCAAATCTTTACCGTGCCAAATAGGATAATACGACAAACCGATATAATCATAATCAACACTTTTTACTTTAGTAAAAAACCAATTAGTATCTGTAGCCGAAACGCCTGCATAGTGAATCATAATTTTGGTACTTGGCGCTTTGCTTCGAATGGTAGTACTCATTGTTTTTAACAAATCTATACATTGTGCTTCTTGATTGATTAAATGTCCTTGAGGCCAAAGCAATCCGGTATTGATTTCGTTCCCGATTTGAATAATATCTGGATTAATTTCTGTCAAAATAGTTGTGGTATACGTGGCTACTGCCGCTTTCAAATCATTAAACGATAAGTTTTTCCAAGCAGCTGGAGTGGTTTGAACCGCAGGATCTGCCCAATCATCAGAGTAGTGAACGGTTAACCAAACTTTTAAGCCTGCTTGTTTCACTCGTTGTGCTAGAGCTTTTACTTCGGTCAACCCAGAATGTACGTTGGCGGGATCTTTCCACAAACGAATTCGGATGGTATTACAACCAACACTTTTTAGGGTAGTCAACATGTCTTCATTTTTTCCGTTGTGAGAAAACACTACGCCCGCCGTTTCTATTTCTGGTAAAAAAGAAATATCTGCCGCTTTGATAAAATCACTTGTTACTACAGGTGGTGTAACGGTTCCGTCATCGCTTTTTTCGCTATCGCTCGAACATGCTGTTTGCAACAAAACGCTTATAAGAAGAACTATAGTTAAGAAGGTTTTTTTCATGGTTAATTCGATTTGGATTGGAATTTGTAAATTGTTTTATGATTGTAATGTTCTCCTTTTTTTAGAACTGCTGAAGGAAATTCGGCATGATTTGGAGCATCTGGAAAATTTTGAGTCTCAAAACAAATGCCACTCAACGGGTGGTAATTGACTCCATCTTTTCCTGGGATGGTATCAAAACAATTGCCTCCCACATAAATATGAACGCCTGGCTGATTGGTATACACCAATAATTGCAGGTTGTTTTTAGCACTATAAAGTGAAGCCGCAACTTCTTCAGAGCTACTCAAAACAAAAGTATCATCTATTGCTATTGGGCATTTTTTAGAACTTAAAAAATCAAATGTAGTTCCGGCTACAGGCAGCACCCTACCAGTTGGTATATTTTGATGATTTTTCTCTAATATTTTTTCGGCATTGACGAATAGTTCTTGTTGCGTTACCGTATGCTGATGACCATCAAGATTAAAATAACTGTGATGAGTTAAATTTAATATAGTATCCTCAGTGGTAGTTGCACTATATTCCACTTTTACTTCATTTGATTCCGTCAAAGTATAGGTAACTTCAACGGTTAATTCTCCTGGGAAATTTTCTTCATTGGCAGGGCTAGTATAAGAGAGTGTTACTGCTGGATTCATACCCTGTTTAACGTTTGCTACTTTCCAGTTTTTTTTACTAAATCCATTTTCGCCTCCATGTAATACATGTGCACCGTGATTAGGGATGAGGTGAATGGTTTTGCCGTTTAATTCGAATGTACTTTCGTTGATTCTTCCAGCGTATCGCCCTACGATGGTTCCGAAATAGGGAGGACTTGGTAAATCGAAAGAGTTGATGTATGCTGCTGCGTTTTCAAATCCTAAAACCACATCTACCATGGATTGGTTTTCTAATGGAACTTTTATAGCAGTTACTGTGGCGCCGTAGCTCATTACCTGCACTTGCATGCCATTAGCATTTTTGAGCGCAACAAACTGAACTTCCTCGCCATCAGGCATTGTATTCAAGGATGTATCATAATAGTGTGTCATAAATTTGAAATTTTTTATAAAAGCGGTATTGGTATTAACTGTGAAATTCAAATTTAGTTAAAAACAGCTCTAATACATACCAGTACCTACCAGTTGTTTTTGTATATTGCCAAAAAATACCAACTATGAAATATATCACTGTTCAAAACAACCAAGGGATACCCAAATACAAACAAATAATTCAGTCGATTGAAAAAGCCATTGAAGCCGAAAGTTTAAGTAAAGGCGATCAGCTGCCTTCGGTAAACAAAGTGTGTTTGGCACACGGATTATCTCGAGACACGGTATTGCTAGCTTACGATGAATTAAAGAAGCGAGGTATTGTATTTGCTATACCTGGCAAAGGGTATTACATAAAAAGTGTGGAAATAAATATCAAACAAAAAATATTTTTGCTCTTTGACGAACTGAATATTTTCAAGGAAGATTTGTACAATTCATTTTTAGAAAACATCGGGAAAAATGCTCAAGTAGACATTTTTTTTCATCATTTTAATTTTCAGTTTTTTCAAAAACTTATAGCAGAAAATATTGGGGATTATACCAAGTATATTATTATGCCTACTGCTTTTGAAGAAGCACATACCACAATAAAAAACCTACCAGTAAATGATGTTTATATTTTAGATCAAACCAATCCGCATTTGGCCAAATACCCTGCGATCTATCAAAACTTTGTTGAAAACATTTATGATAACCTATTAAAAGGCAAAGACAAACTAGATAAGTATCAAAAACTCATACTCATCTTTCCTGGATATAGAGAGCCTTTTGGAATGAAAATAGGATTTCTAAACTTTTGTAAGGACTTTGGATGTGATCACGAAGTAATAACCGAATTTAAAAATCGTACTATCCAACAAGGAGAAGTGTATGTGATACCGAGTGATCGAGATTTAGTTAGTGTAATCGAGAAAGCGAAAGCGCAAAACTTAACTATTGGTGAAGATTACGGTATCATTTCATACAATGAAACACCGCTTAAAAAAATTGTAGAAAACGGAATTACCACTATTTCAACTGACTTTGTTGGTATGGGAAAAATATTGGCCGAAATGATATTGAAAAACAAAAAAGTGCAAATCGAAAACCAATGCAATTTGATTATAAGGAATTCGTTATGATATAAAACAAAAAAAACCGCTTCTAAAAAGAAGCGGTTTTTGTACCCGGAGCCGGAGTCGAACCGGCACGGTTTCCCACAGGTGTTTGAGACCAGCGCGTCTACCAATTCCGCCATCCGGGCTTAGCAGACCGAAACAACAACAGTTGTTTCACGCATAAAGAACAATTTAGTAGTAACTAAGTTGCTGTTTCTTTAACACGGTGCAAATGTAAAAAATAAAATTAAATCATCAACAAAAAATACTTAAAATTTTACTTTCAGTCTTGAATAAATTTTATAAATTTGCACCTCGTTAAAACAACACACACTAACTAACTACATTCGAGGTAAATACACTTGGTTTTGCTGATTTGAAATTAAAATAGTAAACCAAAAGAAGCGGCTTCGGAAATAAAAAAAATTCAATCAATGTCACACCTAGAACCAGAAGCTAAAATTTTTGCTTGTTCACAAAGTGTATATCTTGCAGAGCAAATTGCAAAAAATTATGGAATTCCTTTAGGAAAAGTAACCCTTGCTAAATATAGTGATGGTGAATTTCAGCCTTCATATGAAGAGTCTATAAGAGGATTGCGCGTTTTTATTGTTTGTTCCACATTTCCAACAGCAGACAATTTGATGGAATTGTTAATGATGATCGACGCTGCCAAAAGAGCTTCGGCTAGACACATTACTGCTGTAATTCCATATTTTGGATGGGCTAGACAAGATAGAAAAGACAAACCAAGGGTGCCGATTGGGGCAAAATTGGTGGCTAATTTGTTAAATGCTGCAGGGGCAACCCGCATCATGACCATGGACTTGCATGCTGATCAAATTCAAGGATTCTTCGAAAAACCGGTAGATCACTTATTCGCTTCTACCATCTTTTTACCTTATGTAAAAAGTTTAGGAATTGAGAATTTGACCATCGCTTCTCCAGATATGGGAGGTTCTAAAAGAGCGTATGCGTATTCTAAATTTTTAGAATCAGATGTGGTAATTTGTTACAAGCAAAGAAAAGTTGCCAATGTTATCGAATCTATGGAGTTGATCGGTGAAGTGAAAGGAAGAAATGTGATTTTGGTAGACGATATGATTGATACCGGAGGAACATTAGCTAAAGCAGCTGATTTGATGATTGAAAGAGGAGCATTAAGCGTTAGAGCGATTTGTACTCATCCAATTTTATCTGGAAATGCATACGAAAAAATCGAAAATTCTAAATTATCAGAATTAATCGTTTCGGATTCCATTCCATTAAAGAAGGAGTCTAGCAAAATTAAGGTTTTAAGTTGTGCGCCACTTTTTGCCGAAGTAATGCATATGGTACACCACAACAATTCTATTAGTGGTAAGTTTATAATGTAGCATTAGTGAGTAGTACATAGTTATTAGTAATTAGCAAAAAACAAGGCTAATCACTAATAACCAATTACTAATCACACAAAAAGAAGAGTTTAATTAATAACTATATAAATATTTAAAATGAAATCGATTACAATTAAAGGATCAGAAAGAGAAAGCGTGGGCAAAGTGTCAACTAAGGCCTTACGTAATGCTGGATTGGTTCCTTGCGTATTATACGGAGGAAATCAAGCGGTGCATTTCTCAGCAGAAGTTATGGCATTCAAAAACTTGATTTACACTCCAAACGCTCACACTGTTGTGATCGAATTGGGTAATGGTAAATCGTACAATGCTGTTTTGCAAGACATACAATTTCACCCAGTATCTGACAAAATTTTACACATTGACTTCTTCGAAATCCACGAGGATAAAGAAATCACAATGGAAGTTCCTGTGAAAATTATTGGTAACTCTAAAGGAGTTATGGCAGGTGGAGATTTACGTATGAACAACCGTAAATTGAAAGTGAAAGCTTTACCAAAAAATCTTCCTGATTTCGTAGAGGCAGACATCACTCCACTTGAAATGGGTAATAAGTTATATGTAACTAAAGTACCTACTCCAAACTTCAAAATCATGCACCCAGACAATACTGTAATTTGTCAAGTGAAGATTTCTCGTGCGGCGATGAAAGCAGCTCAAGAAGCAGCCAAAGCAGCCAAAGCTCCTGCAAAAGGAAAGAAAAAATAATTTGTTTTTTTTATATCAAAGCGTCAGTTTCAAAACTGGCGCTTTTTTTTTGGATACAATTGAGGTTATTTATGAGATTCTAACTCTCTTATTTTTTCATAGACCAGTTGGTTTTCAAAGCCTTTTCGGAACATAAAATCGCAAAATTTCTTTTGCTTTTTTAATGGATTGGTTTCGTTTATGGATTCCCAATGTTTGTCTGCTACGGTATGAAAGGTATCCAAATACCCTTCTGCATCGAGTTCTTGAAGGGCTTTGTTGATATTGTAGGTGCTAATCTTGCGTTGTTTTAGCTCGTTGGTAATTCTGATTTTGCCCCACTTTTTAATCCGGTGTTTGCCTCTAGCAAAACTGCAAGCAAAACGGGTCTCATTCAAAAAATTCTGCGCAATAAGGTGTGCCATCAATTGGTCTATTACCTCAGGTTCCAATTGCATGGTTTTTAGTTTTTGAATCACCTCTTCGTGACATCGTTCTTGATAGGCACAATAGTGTTCTATTTTATGTTGAGCTTGAAGAGAAGTGATGATTTTTGACATAAGAAAAGGTGCTGACAATTGGAACGCTAAGGGAGGTTTTTCAAGCGTTTTAAGAGAAATAACGAAGTGTTTTGCGAAAAGCGAGTTAGCTCTTGATTAATTTTTTTTCGGTGTCCAAAATGGCTCTTTCGTTTTTGTAGTCTATCCAAGCTTGTCCTTTTAGTTTACGCATCGTATTGTCAAAAAAACGCATAAAAAATACGTTGTATACCGCTTTTGATAAGTGTACCACGTTTCTTGGGAATGCTCTTAAACTCATAGAAAAACCTGGAGTAACATATTTCATGTAATGCCAATACCCTTCTGGCATATAGAGTACCTCACCGTGTTTTAGGTTGGTGATATAGCCCTTAGCATATTGCAAGGCAGGAAATTTTTCAAAATCAGGTTGGTCAAAATCGATATCCTCTCTTGAAATTAAGGCGTGAGGAACTTTGTAAAGGTAAGGGGTTTGATCAGGGGCAAACAAGATGCATTGTTTTTTTCCGTGAAAATGAAAATGCAAAATATTGGAATAATCAATATCATAATGCATGAATACTTTTGAGTTTTCCCCACCAAAAAACAACATAGGTAGTTGTTTGACCAAACGCAAACCTATATTGGGCCAATTGAAATCTTTTTGAAGTATGGGTACTTCTTTCATTAATTCATATAGAAAAATACGATAATTGGTAGGTTTGGATTGAAGCAAATCAATGTAATCTGCCATTTTCATTTGCGCATGTGCCTCATTAAAACCGTCTTTGTGGGTAACTGGGCGATCGTCGTATAGTGGGACAATTTTATCACCGGCCACATTTTTAATGTACTCTAGATTCCATTTTTCATAGGCAGGCCAGTCTTCTGTTAGTTTTTCAATAACTAGAGGTTTTTGTTTTTTTACATAATTTGTATAAAAATCTTGTTTAGAAATAGTAGGAACGCGTTCGATTTTAGTAAGATTTAATTTCATAAACAAACAAAATTATGATTAAAAAAAAGCTCTTAGTTTTAAGGCTAAGAGCAAATTTAATAAAGCTTTTATGTTTGAAAAAATATTTTTTATTTATTCTTAACCGAGGCTTCAAGATTTCTTTCGATGGTATGACCTGGTCTTGACCACTTTGGTTTTTCTCCTAATGATTCAAATTCTGAATCCTCAGCTTCAACGGATGGCGTTTGTGCTTTTTTGGTAAATGGTTTTTGAGGCTCTAATCCCAATAAAGCAAACATTTTCATGTCTTCATTAACGTCTGGATTTGGAGTGGTTAAAAGTTTTTCTCCAGCAAAAATAGAATTGGCACCCGCAAAGAAACATAAAGCTTGTCCTTCTTGGCTCATTTGTGTTCTACCAGCAGATAGACGTACTTGTGTTTCTGGCATTACGATACGAGTAGTGGCAACCATACGCACCATATCCCATATTTCAACAGGTTTTTCGTCTTGAAGCGGTGTGCCTTCAACAGCAACAAGGGCATTGATAGGCACTGATTCGGGTTGAGGGTTTAAGGTCGATAAAGCAACCAACATACCGGCACGATCTTCAACACTTTCTCCCATACCTATAATTCCACCACTGCAAACAGTAACTGATGTTTTTCTAACGTTGGCAATGGTTTGCAAACGGTCTTCAAATCCACGGGTAGAAATAACTTCCTTATAGTATTCTTCGGAGGAATCTAGATTATGGTTGTAGGCATACAAACCGGCTTCAGCCAAACGTTGGGCTTGGTTTTCGGTGATCATACCTAAAGTACAGCACACTTCCATGTCCATTTTGTTGATGGTGCGCACCATTTCAAGAACTTGGTCAAATTCTGGTCCGTCTTTAACATTGCGCCAAGCAGCACCCATACAAACTCTTGAGGATCCGCCAGCTTTGGCTTTTTCTGCTTTTTCCTTTACTTGATGTACAGTCATTAAGTTGTTGCCTTCAATGCCTGTGTTGTATCGCGCTGCTTGAGGGCAGTATCCACAATCTTCAGAGCAACCACCTGTTTTGATAGATACTAAAGTTGATACTTGAACAACATTAGGGTCGTGGTTTTTTCTGTGTACTGTGGCTGCTTCATAAAGCAATTCCATCAAGGGTTTATTATATATTTCTAAGATTTCTTCTTTTGTCCAATTGTGTTTTATACTGCTCATAGATGCATTTTTAGAGCGACAAAAGTAATCAAATTGTTTTTAAGTAACAATGTTGTACAATAAATGCATTTTTTATTTAAAGCTTTATGAATCGGTTGCCAAACGGTTGTTCCAATACATCAACAAGAGTAAGGTTACCAAGACCGAAGAAGCAATTCCTTCGAAAAACAGACAAATACTATAGGTCATTACAGAGGGATTGCCGCCAAACAAAAAAGTTTTGGATAAGGATTGTACATATTGATCTCCTCCCTGCAGGTAGCTGTAGATTATTAGTCCAATAATACTCAGGCAAACTCCTATTATTGACGTTTTCATGGCTGATTTTGCATTGTTTATCAATAAAATATTGCCTTCGTGGATGTTCATGACAATGGAACGATTCACCCCGTATAGTACAAAGAAAGTATTGAATAGACGCAAGTAAAACACATCGGACAAACCAAGAAGGTTCATGATCAAGAAATAAATGGCAATTCCCAAGAATATGAGAAAACCGTTCTGAAATTCTTTTGAAGTTTTCATAGTGTATTTTTTAAGTGATAGTTAAGCAATTGAAAGAGAATTAAATAACATTAAATTTACTCAAAAAAAACGACTAAAATGGTTTTTTAAAACAGATTAACTTTTTAGATTGTGTGTAGCGGTAGCAATGTAGGATCTAGTGTCCCTTTCGTCTTGGGCTAATTGCGATTTTAGGAAGTCAATGTTTTCGAATTTCTGTTCAGAACGCAGGCGATGCAAAACGGCTATTTTTAGTTCTTGATGGTATAGGTCTTTATTGAAATCCAAAAAGTGCACCTCTATGCTTTGCTTATTTCCTCCCACCGTTGGATTGATGCCAATATTCATCATTCCAAAAACAGTCTCGTTGGCGATGATGCTTTTTACAACATACACTCCATTTTTTGGAATTAATTTAAAATCTTCGAGAACTGAAAGGTTGGCAGTAGGAAAGCCAATGGTTCGGCCCAATTGTTTGCCTTGAATCACTTTGCCGGTTAATGGATAAGGATAACCAAGATAGGTGTTGGCCAAATCGATTTCGCCATCTTGAATTGCTGTTCTTATTTTAGTGGAACTAACCGAAATTTCATTAATTTCTTGAGCGGTAATTTGCTCTACTTCAAATCCGTATTTTAGTCCAAATGCAATTAAATCTTCGATATTTGCCGTTCTGTTTTTTCCAAAACGATGATCGTAACCAATTATGATTTTTTGAATTTTGAATTGAGCTACTAAAATATCTCTCACAAATTCTTCGGCTGACAGGTTGGAAAAGGCGGTGTCGAAAGGATGGATGACTAAGTTTTCGATGCCTAATTGATCCAATAATTCTGTTTTTTCATCTATAGTATTCAAAAGTTGAATAGTAGAATTTTCTCTAAGAACCATTCGTGGATGCGGAAAAAAAGTAAGTACAACACTCTCATACTTGCCATTTTCTGTGCTTTGAGTTACCCTTTTTAAAATAGTTTGATGTCCATAGTGCACACCATCAAAAGTACCTAAAGTTAGGATGGTTTTTTTACTACTATTAAACGCGTTGATAGAATGAAAAATCTTCAAAATGACTTATTTAAGAAAGCGCAAATTTATACTTTCTGTATAATTTTTGTAAAGAAATTGTAGTTTATTTTGATAGAATCTAGTAATAGGAGCTAAAGATTAATCCGCGTTTTCTTTTGGAAATGCTTTTTTGTTGAATACGATCAAAATACCCACACCAGTAGAAATGGCTACATCGGCTACATTGAAAATGGCATTGAAGAAGGTAAAGGGTCTTCCGCCAAAGAAAGGAACCCATACGGGCATAGGATAATCTTTGATGATAGGGAAGTAGAACATATCGACCACTTGCCCGTGAAACCAAGTTCCGTAAGGCTCTTCAGAGAACATAACGGCCAATTGCTGATAACTGTCGTTAAAGAGGACACCGTAAAAAACAGAATCGATAATATTTCCTAAGGCTCCAGCAAAAATTAAAGCGATGGCCACAATTAAGTAATTGGTACTTTTATGATTTCGAACAGCATCCCACAACCAATATCCGATACCTGCAACGGCAAAAATTCTAAAAACGGTCAAGAACAATTTTCCGTACTCTCCTGGAAGTTTGGTGCCCCAGGCCATACCTTCGTTTTCTATGAAATGAATTTTGAACCAAGAAAATACTTCGACTTCTTCGCCTAAAACAAAGTGCGTTTTGATATAAATCTTTGAAACTTGGTCAACTAATAAAAGTAAGAATATAAGGAAGTATGCTTTGCGTAATGACATGGTGAAAAATTTTGTGGGGCAAAAATAACGAAATTCGATAGAACTATTTCAAAAAAGAAATTCCAAATTCCAAAAGAAATCCTGGAATTTGGAATTAAAAATTAAAGGAATACCCTCAATTTATTTTTGTAAATTTTTAGCTTCAATACTCATAGTAGCATGAGGTACTATTTTTAAACGTTCTTTTCCAATTAATTTACCGGTTACTCTGCATATACCGTAGGTTTTGTTTTCTACACGGAAAAGTGCATTTTTTAAGTCCCTTAAGAATTTTTCCTGACGAATGGCCAATTGTGAATTGGCTTCTTTGGACATGGTTTCGCTACCCTCTTCGAAAGCTTTAAATGTAGGCGATGTGTCATCGGTACCGTTATTTAAATCATTCATATAGGCACTTTTTATCAAGTCAAGATCGGCTTGCGCTTTCTCAATCTTTTCTTTGATTATCTGTTTGAACTCTGCTAAGTCAGCATCAGAGTATCTTGTAACTTCCTCGATCATAGCCTAATTAATTTAATGGGTTGGTTAATAATATTTGTTAATAGTTGGTTTATTACTTTGAAATGGACATTTTAGTTACAATGTCATCGAATGCCACTTCTACACCATTTTCTAAACTAGGAGCAAAAATCAGTTCCTTGGTAAGGGTTTCTGATTTGATATAGTTTTCATTGGCAAGAATAGCTTCTTCTAATACAATATGATTTTGAACGTACACATTTACCTTGTCAGTAACTTCGAATCCTTGGTCTTTACGTAGATTTTGAATTCGATTAACTAACTCTCTAGCAATCCCCTCTTTTCTGAGCTCGTCGGTGATGGTTACATCAAGTGCTACCGTGATTCCGTTGGCATTGGCCACTAACCAACCTTCGATATCTTGAGAGGAAATTTCTACATCTTCTAGAGATAAAATTACATCTTTTCCTGAAATAACAATACTTAAGCTACCTTCTTTATCTAATTTATTGATCTGTTCTTGTGAGAAAGATTGTATTTCTTTTGAAATCAATCCCATATCTTTTCCAAATCTTGGGCCAAGTGCTTTGAAATTTGGTTTGATTTGCTTCACTAAAATTCCAGAAGCATCATCTAAAAGTTCAATTTCTTTAACATTCACCTCGGCTTTAATCAAATCGGCTACCGCTTCAATTTCTTTCTTCTGTTGTGCATCAAGTACAGGAATCATTACTTTTTGTAATGGTTGACGTACTTTGATCATTTCTTTTTTTCGTAAAGATAAAACCAAAGAAGATACGATTTGTGCTTTTTGCATCTTGCTTTCAAGGGATTTATCAACATATTTTTCAACCGAAACTGGGAATTGTGCTAAGTGTACTGATTCAAAATTTTCAGTTCCTGTTGCTTGTGTCAGGTCTTTGTACAACTTATCCATAAAGAAAGGCGCGATAGGAGCACTCAATTTGGCAATGCTTAACAAACAAGTATAAAGCGTTTGATAAGCTGCAATTTTATCTTGCGCATACTCGCCTTTCCAGAAACGACGACGACACAAACGCACGTACCAGTTGCTTAAGTTTTCTTGAACAAAGTCAGAAATAGCACGAGCTGCTTTGGTTGGTTCGTATTCGGCATAAAATACATCAACGTCTTTTATCAATGTGTTCAACTCTGAAATGATCCATTGATCAATTTCTGGACGTTCTTCTAAAGGCACCTCAGCTTCTGCGTAGCTAAAGCCATCGATATTGGCATATAATGCAAAGAAAGAATAGGTATTATACAACGTTCCAAAGAACTTACGACGCACCTCAGCAATACCTTCAATGTCAAACTTCAAGTTATCCCAAGGGTTAGCATTTGAAATCATGTACCAACGCGTTGCATCAGGACCATATTCTGATAACGTTTCAAATGGATCGACAGCATTTCCTAAACGCTTAGACATTTTTTGTCCATTTTTATCCAAAACCAAACCGTTGGATACTACGTTTTTATAAGCGATACGATCAAAAACCAAAGCACCAATGGCGTGTAAAGTATAAAACCATCCGCGAGTTTGATCGACACCTTCTGCAATAAAATCAGCTGGGAAATCGGTATTTTGATCTATTTTTTCTTTGTTTTCAAACGGATAATGCCATTGCGCATAAGGCATAGCACCCGAGTCAAACCAAACGTCAATCAAATCGGATTCGCGTTTCATTGGTTTTCCTGAAGCAGAAACCAACGTGATTTGGTCCACCACATTTTTGTGTAAATCAATCAAATCGTAATTAGTTTCAGACATATTTCCAATTTCAAAACCTGCAAACGGATTGTTGGTTTGAACGCCTGCTGCAATAGCTTTCTCTATCTCGTTGTATAATTCTTCAACCGAACCAATTACAATTTCTTCTTGTTTGTCTTCGGTTCTCCAAATTGGCAAAGGAATTCCCCAATAACGAGAACGCGATAAGTTCCAATCGTTGGCATTTTTCAACCAATTTCCAAAACGACCTTCACCAGTAGCTTTTGGTTTCCAGTTGATGCTGTCGTTCAGGTCGAACATACGGTCTCTCACCTCGGTGATTTTGATAAACCAAGAGTCTAATGGATAATATAAAATAGGCTTATCAGTTCTCCAACAATGTGGGTAACTGTGAACGTATTTCTCTACTTTGAAGGCTTTGTTTTCTTCTTTTAAACGAATGGCAATTTCTACATCTACCGAACGCTCTGGTGCTTCTCCTTCGTTGTAATATTCGTTTTTAACGTATTTACCCGAAAAATCACCTAGACCTTGAATAAATCTTCCTTGTAAATCTACCAATGGAACTGGCGTACCATTTTCATCTAAAACCAACATTGGTGGCACTTCTGGCGTAGCTTCTTTGGCTACTTTCGCATCATCTGCACCAAATGTAGGCGCAGTATGTACAATACCCGTACCATCTTCCGTGGTTACAAAATCACCCGCTATCACTCTAAACGCATTTTCTGGATTTTGATAGGGTAATACAAAAGGCAATAATTGCTCGTAACGAATATCAACTAAATCTTGACCTTTACATTCGGCTACGATTTGGTACGGTATTTTTTTATCACCGGCTTTGAAGTTTTCAAAATCAGTGGCATCTTCAGAAGCGAAAAAAGCTTTTGTAAATTGTTTTCCAACTAAGTTTTTGGCCAAAATCACATGAACTGACTCAAAAGTATATTGATTGAAGGTTTTTACTAAAACATAATCGATTTTTGGTCCAACCGTCAAAGCGGTGTTCGATGGTAAAGTCCAAGGTGTTGTCGTCCAAGCCAAAATGTGAATAGGACCAAAACCTTGTAAAAATGAAGGTAATGTTTCTGGTAGTGTTTTGAACTGAGCTACAATGGTCGTATCCGTTACATCACGGTAACTTCCAGGTTGATTTACTTCGTGAGAAGACAAACCAGTACCTGCTTTTGGGGAATACGGCTGAATGGTGTAGCCTTTGTACATCAAATCTTTGTTATAGATTTGTTTTAGCAACCACCAAACGGATTCCATATACTTGGGTTTATAGGTTACATACGGATCTTCCATATCTACCCAATAGCCCATTTTTTCAGTCAAATCGTTCCAAACATCGGTATAACGCATAACGGTTTTTTTACACGCTTCGTTATAATCTTCGATAGAAATGGTTTTTCCGATATCTTCTTTAGTAATGCCTAATTCTTTTTCGGTACCTAACTCTACAGGCAAACCGTGAGTATCCCAACCGGCTTTACGTTTTACTTGAAATCCTTTTTGGGTTTTGTATCGGCAAAAAATATCTTTAATAGCACGTGCCATTACGTGGTGAATTCCAGGTAATCCATTGGCCGATGGCGGCCCTTCAAAAAAGACAAAAGGCGTGTTGCCTTCTCGGGTAGTTACACTCTTTTCAAATATATTTTCGTTCTTCCAAAAATCAAGGACTTCAGCTGCTGCTTTGGGTAAGTCAAGTCCTTTGTATTCAGTAAATTTTGTACTCATGGTATCCGTTTCTTAATCGTGGCGCGAAAGTAAGAAATTGTTATGAATTATTCTTGGTTTATAAGGAGTTTTGTATTATTTTAAGAAGATAATTTGCTCAAAAATTGATAAAAAAGTACGGAAAAGAGTTATTTATAGTTTGAATCAAATTTTTTTGAATGATTTGTCTTATTTACTAAAATGCCATTATCTGAAAATTTCTCTTAAAACTTCCAAGGATTTCGGAGGTTTGAATCCGTCCAAATGATAGCTATAGTAATCGATTAAAATTTTAAGTAAAAGTTGACGCTCAGTAACTTGAAACACTTTTTGATCGGAATCCAATCTCAAATCGAGTAGTTTCTTTAGTAAATTGGATTGATGTTCAGACAAAGAACTTATGGCTTGAAACAAGGAAAACACGCCTTCGTTCATTTCAAAAAACGGCAAATCGCGATCAGAAGTATCCGGATAAAAGCCCAAAAATTTTGTCATTTCGAGCATGAATATCAAATGAAAATTGCTGATTTCATTGTGGGTGTCTAACCATTGCAAGGCGGCTTCGAGGTATTGAAATAAATCGTCATTTTTTTCTTCTTCGTGAATGGCATGATGTAAAATTTCTGACAGAAACATCGCGATGCTACTCTTAACAATATCCAAAGGAATGGTTTGAAAAGGAAATGCGGGTTTGATTTCTTTAAAATGTTCTAACGTGCCTTTGTTTTTGTGTACCGCTTCGATTTCGAGAAGTGATAAAGGTTGAAAATAGGCGATTTTTTGATGGTTCTTTTTTCCCGAAAAAGCATCGCGTACAAAATAGGATTTTAGGCCATGTGACTCTGTAAAGCACTTGACAATTAGGCTTTTTTCTTGAAATTTTAAAGTAGAGATTACAATAGCCTTGGTTTTTACTAACATAGCCTCCTAGCCTCCAAAGGAGGAATTAAATGAATGAAACATGCAAGAATTATTAGAAATCATCGAGATAGTATTTTAGTTTTTATCCAATTAAGTTTTGGAATTTGGAATTTGAGTTTTGGAATTTGTGATATTAAAATTCGATTTTTTATCTGATAATCATCACCTTTTTTACTTTGGTTTCAATACCGTCTTCGGCGGAGATGAAAATCATATACACACCCGTAGCCACTTTGTATTTGCCAAAAGCGGTGGTATCCCATTCGATAGTGCCTCCCTCGGCAACGGCTTCATGTACAAGATTACCCTCGATGTCGGTTATTTTTACATTGGCACGATCCAAAAGTCCTGCAATTTTTACGGTACCGCCAAATTCAGGCCTTACGGGATTGGGGTATACATAAACACTATTCAAGGTTTCGCTTGCCGTAGTGGCCATTCCTTTAAATGAAATTAGGCCTTTGGTCGTGGCCAAATATACTTCGCCAGTAGCATTGTTAATTCCGATGTCGTTAATAGTATTGCTCGGCAGAGGAGAATTGTTAATGGTAAAATGCTGCAGCGTTTTTTGACCATCGGCCGAAAAAAGGAACACACCAGAATCAGCGGTACCGATCCATTTGTTATTGGCCCCATCAACGGTTATGCTAGTTATGAATTGCTCATACAACAATTCTTGGGCAACATTGTTTTCTAAAATAATGATGGGTTTTGTTGTTAGGGCTGTGGTGTTTTCAAAATTATTGACATTAGACAATATGCGGAGGCCTTTGGTAGTACCAATCCAAAGTTGGTTGTTTTTGTCAAGGGCTAATGTTCTGACATCTGTAGTAGGAAGATTTCCTGCATCGGTGCCAAAAGATATTTTTTTGTATTGCGTTGGCTTTTTTTCGTTGAAAGCAATCAGACCATCGGATATGGTGCCTATCCATTTGGTGCCATTTTTATCAACGGTTATTTCGCTCATACTAACATCAATACTTTTAGATACAATTGGATTCAATGAATAACTTTGCCACTCACCGTTAGTCTTCAAAACCTTAATGCCATTTTCAATTCTCGAATTGGTAATCCATAAATTCCCCGAATCATCAAATGCGGTTCCGTTTATACGTACATCGATATAAGAAGGACCTACGAAAGTTATAGATTCTAATCCAGAATTTTTTTCATTAAATAGGTTTTTTGGGGTATCGTTTTCAATTTGTAACAAACCCGAAAAAAAGGAACTAGCGTATACTTTGGACTCATTAATGGGATCAACTATAATTTTAGAGATAGATTTCGCACCCAAGACTTCCGTAGCAGGAATTGTCAACCAACCTTTTGAGTCTAGTTTGTTAATGCCATATAAATTAGGACCACTATTGTTGTAAGTATAGGGGTTGTAATCTACAGAATAACCTCCAAAGACAGTCCAAAGCGCATTGGGTGTTACATCTAGTCCAAAAACTGCATTTCGTAATGGACCTTTAGGGGATTCTTCATTGAAGGAGTTATTATTTGCAATACTAGATGAAAATAATCCGTTTTCTTTGGTGCCAAGATAAAGTTTGGAATTAAGTAGTAGTGCGCAAGTAAATTGTGGTAGGCTATTACTGAATTGAGTATTGTCAATTTTTTTAACTAAATTAAATCCGGTGGAGTAGAGGGCTACTTGATTAGAGGTAGTTACTATCAAATTGGAACTGTCAGCTCTTAAATCTAGAATTGATGACCCAAAATTCTGTATGTTAGAAAAAACCAAGCCTGTTTCTTTGAATAAGGCACCACTGAAATTGGCGGCATACACCTCATTATCAAAAACGGTAATGCCAGACCAATTGTCTTGCGCTATGGTTGACCATTGCTTAAAATCATTTAGGTTTGGGTTGCTAATTGCAGCTTTTCGAATTCCGTTTGCAGTAGCAGCATAGAGCCAGCCGTTTTGCAATGTGGTTTGTCGTACGGCAATTTCTTTTCCGTTGTCGCCAATAAAGTAGGTGTCGCCAAACAGTAGGGTTTTGAGGTTGTATTGTACGATACCAAAGTCGCAGGAAATATAGAGAATGTCTTGGTATTCTAGGAAATGATTGACTTTTTTGACGGTTGCAGGAAGCTGTTTGTTGATTATATCGACCACTTTTGATAGTGTTCCGTCCTCTTCATTAATAACTATTAAAAGTCCATTTTCATATCCCACTATGGTTTTGTTGAAGGTGCTGCTGTGATACAAAGCAGAAATGGTTGTTCCAGACAGCCCTTCTATGGTTGTAGTTGTTTTTAGAGAATTGTTATTTGTGTTTTTTGAAAACAAAGCGTTTTCGGCAGCAGCAAAAACGGCTGAATTTGATGATGAAAGGTCTTTGATTTCATTGTATGAAAAAAAACCGTTCCATTGCGATTGTTGTTGCGAATGTCCAATATTAAATAGGAATAAAAGAAAAAAAAACAGTGCTATTCTTCTCATAAAGTGTGTAAAATGAATTACAAATATAACATAAACGAGTTGTACTGGGTTCGCTTAAAAAGTAAAAAGCCTTCAATCGAGAAAAGATTGAAGGCTTTTGGGGTCTTTCTAAAGAATATTAAACCACTCCTTGTGCTAACATAGCATCTGCAACTTTTACGAAACCTGCAATATTAGCTCCTTTTACGTAGTCAACAAATCCTGTTGAGTCAGTACCATATTTCACACATGAAGCATGGATGTTCAACATAATGTTGTATAATTTCTCGTCAACTTCTTCTGTAGTCCAACTCAAACGCAAAGAGTTTTGAGACATTTCCAATCCTGAAGTAGCAACTCCACCGGCATTAGAAGCTTTTCCAGGAGCAAACAAAATTTTGGCTTTCAAGAAAGCTTCAACGGCTTCTGGTGTAGATGGCATGTTAGCTCCTTCAGCCACTGCAATACAGCCGTTAGCTAATAAAGTAGCAGCTTCTTTACCATTCAATTCATTTTGTGTAGCACATGGCAAAGCAATATCACATTTTACTTCCCAAGGACGTTTTCCTGCTACATATTTTGCATTTGGATATTTAGTTACATATTCGCTAATTCTACCACGTAATTCATTTTTCAATTCCATTACGAAGGCTAATTTTTCAGCATCAATTCCATCCGCATCATAAATGTATCCAGCAGAATCAGATAAAGTTACCACTTTACCACCCAATTGAGTAGCTTTTTGTGTAGCGTATTGTGCTACATTTCCTGATCCAGAAATGGCTACTGTTTTACCTTCAAATGAATCGCCTTTGGTTTTCAACATGCTTTGAGCAAAATAAACTGTACCATAACCTGTTGCTTCTGGACGAATTAATGATCCACCGAAAGAAATTCCTTTACCTGTTAATACACCTGTAAATTCATTTCTTAATCTTTTGTATTGTCCAAATAAGTAGCCTACTTCGCGACCACCAACACCAATATCACCAGCAGGTACGTCGGTATCAGCTCCAATATGTTTGGCTAATTCGGTCATAAAACTTTGACAGAATTTCATGATTTCGTTGTCTGATTTTCCTTTAGGATCGAAATCAGATCCACCTTTTCCACCACCCATTGGTAATGTTGTTAAACTGTTTTTGAACGTTTGCTCAAAAGCCAAGAATTTCAAAATACTTAAGTTTACCGAAGGGTGAAAACGTAATCCGCCTTTGTAAGGTCCAATGGCTGAGTTCATTTGAATGCGGTATCCACGATTTACTTGAGTGTTGCCTTGGTCATCAATCCAAGTCACTCTAAACATGATTACGCGCTCAGGCTCCACCATACGCTCTAAAAGCATTTTGTTTTGGTATTTTTTATTTTGTTCTATAAACGGAATTACAGTTTCGGCAACTTCTAAAACGGCTTGTAAAAACTCTGGTTCATTCGGATTTTTTTTAGCAACCGATTCTATAAAGTTTGTAATACTTTGTGACATATTTTTTTCAATTAAAAAAGTTAAAAATATATTTTTATTTTAGGCAAATATAATTCATAAAAGTTAAATTTGACCTAAATATTTATGAAAAAAAGGAAAAATAACTAAAATTTAAGCAAAATTAATTTAAACCTTATTTTTGGTAGTCAAAACACGAAATCGTTGTAGTTTATGTAATAAAAAACGAGTTTAACTGTCAATTTTGAGATACTTTTTTTTAAGACTTTTATTCTAAAATAGTTTTTTATATTTGCTTTAGGTTAAACAAAAAAAAATGTTAAATAAACAATTAGTGGCGTTGTTGATTCTACTAGGAATTACAACCAATAGCAGCGCCCAATTACTTACTGCAAAAGATGTTGGAATTATAAGTGGTTTAGTGGCTTTTCAGTCGGATTATGGCGAGCGCCACGATTTTGATACTAATAAAGGAAATACAGGTTTTGGAGTTGGAATTGTGCATTATATCAATTTTTCTTCCCGTTCTGATTATGGTGCATTTTTTAATGATCATGTCAAAGTCCGTTCAGAATTATCGTATTATACTACCAAGTTGAATCATTTTGGTCGATGGGTTGAAGGGGGAAATAATACCCTTGGGAAACAACAATTACGAGCTATGAGTGGTTCCTCGGATGTGGTGAATTTTGGGGTTCAAACCGAATTCTATTTGTTGAACATTCATGATTTTGAAAATTATGTTGGCTCCTTTGCGCCTTATGTAAGTTTAGGCGCTTTTTATAGTTTTTACAATGCCAAAGCTACTTCTTCATTAGGCGAAATGGGAACGCCTGAAGTGACTTTTCCTAAATATTTGATACCTTCAGACGGGCGTCCTAATGGTTTTTCAAATGAAAATCGAGGGGTTTTATCCGTTACCGGTAGTTTAGGCGTACGTTACAAATTGAATAAAATAAGCGATTTACAATTTGACACCCGTTTTCAATATTTTAATTCGGATTGGGTAGACGGTCTTAACCCGAACAAGGATTTATTCAAGGAAAATAAGTCCAACGATTGGAACGTTTGGTTTAACTTCGGTTACATTTATTATCTAGAATGGTTATAATGATAAAAGGCTCTACAATATTTGCAGAGCCTTTTTTTTTATAATAATGCTTGTGTCAAATCGGCAAGTAGATCTTCAATATCTTCTATACCTACACTCAAGCGAACCAGATCATCCGTAATTCCTACCTCGAGACGTTTGGCTTCTGGTATAGAGGCGTGGGTCATCAAAGCGGGATGATTGGCCAAGGATTCTACACCACCCAAGGATTCGGCCAAAGTGAATACTTTTAGTTTTTCTAAAAATGTAATAGCTTCTTCCTTTTTTCCCGATGTAAAGGTAAAAGACACCATACCACCAAAACCACTCATTTGTTTTTTAGCTATCTCATGAAAAGGATGGTTTACTAAACCAGGATAATATACGTTTTTTACTTTAGGATGTTGTTGTAAAAAGTGCGCTACCTTTTCGCCATTTTCGCAGTGTCTTTGAACACGTAATGCCAAAGTCTTGATTCCACGAAGGACCAAAAAACTATCCATTGGACCTAAAGTAGCTCCGGTGGCAAATTGTTGAAAATGGAGTTGTTCGCCAAGGGCCTCGTCTTTGACGATTAATGCACCAGCAATTACATCAGAGTGTCCTCCTAAATATTTAGTGGCCGAATGCATTACTATATCAGCCCCTAAATCCAAAGGCTTTTGCAAATATGGGGAAGCAAAAGTATTGTCGACCGCAAACAAAATAGAATGTGCTTTTGTGATTGCTGCTATGGCTGCTATATCGGCCAATTTCATCAATGGGTTAGTAGGAGTTTCCACCCAAACTAATTTGGTGTTTTCATTAATCAACGATTGAAAAGAATCCAAATCGTTCATGTCCACAAAATGAAACTTTATCCCAGAATCTTTGTAAATTCGGGTAAACATTCTGTAAGTACCACCGTATAAATCATCCATTGCAATGATTTCATCCCCTGCTTTGAAAGAACGCAAAATACAGTCAGTCGCTGCTAAACCAGAAGAAAAAGCAAGGCCTCTTGTGCCATTTTCTATACTTGCCAAAGCATTTTCTAAGGCTGTTCGAGTAGGATTGGCGGCTCTACTGTATTCATATTCGGGATGTAAAGGTTGGCCAGGACTCTTTTGTACAAAAGTAGAGGTTTGGTATACGGGAGGCATTACAGCACCAGTACTTGGATCATGATGTTGATTGCCATGGATCACTTTAGTATTAAACTTCATAATGTTGTATTAATTAGACGGTTATCATTTTTTGAATTTGCAAATTTACCGTTAAATATTGATTAACCAATACGAAAGTGAGCTACCTTTGTCCTTGAAATCAAATTGTAGTTATGAGAATACCTCTAATTTTTCTTTCTTTTGCACTATTTTTCAGCAGTTGCGCTAATGAATTGTATTTTGAAAATATAAAATTGAATAAAAAAAGCACTCTGCTTTGTAAAGTCAATTGTCCTGAAATAAAATTAAATATCCCTCTGGCCAAAACCAATTCAGCTACTGCAGATAGTATCAATAAAAGAGTATTTGCTGTAGTAAGAGATCTTGTAAAACTAGATGAAACTCCAGTTACCAAAGAAGATTATTCCACATTGATGGAGTCTTTTATTGCCTCTTATGAAGAAGCTAAAAATGAATTTCCAGAATCTACTTTTGGTTGGGAAGCAGCAATAGCAGGAGAAATAAAATATGAATCGGAGGCTGTAATTAATATCGAAATTGAACATTATACTTTCACGGGTGGTGCTCATGGGTACAGTGGTTTGCAATCGCTTTTAATTGACCCGAAAACGGGCAACGTGATTCCAAATGAGTCTTTATTCAATAATATAATTGGCTTTAAGAAAATGGTTGAAGAAAAGTTTAGAAGTAAATACAAAATTCCGTTAGAGGGCAGTATCAATCAAACGGGATATTTCTTTCCAAATAACCAATTTGAATTGCCCAAAAATATTTTTTATACCCGTGATGGTCTTTTATTACATTATAATCAATATGAAATTGCTTCCTATGCTGAAGGGGCTAAAAACTTGTTTCTTCCTTTTACCATTTTAAAAGAGTATTTGGTTATAAAATAAAAAAATGCTTTACAGTTTTTTGGACTATAAAGCATTTCTGTTTATTTTGAAGGTGACTAGATGAATTTTTTCAAACCTAGTACTACTCCTAAATGAATTCCTTCGTGAAAGCTGTTGAAGGCAATAGCGTCTTCCACATTTTGTAGAACAAAACCAGTAGAAGTAGGGTATTCTGTAAAATTTTGAAACAATTGATTTTCGTAATCGTTTTTCATTTTATCGACAGTAACAAAAAGTTTCTCTTTGATAAAGTCAACCTCTTCTTGAGTTGCATCTTGCTCGGGTTTGGTTCCTTTTTTGTATCGCTCTATCCATTCTTCTGGTAAATTCATAGGTAAACCAGATAATTTATACACTAATAGTTGTTGTGTTACCACTACGTGAGCAATATTCCAAAATATTGAATTGGTAAATCCTTCTGGAATTGTATTTAATTGTTCTAAAGTAAACTTTTCTAAAAAGGGGGCCATTAACTTTCTGTTGGTGGCAATTACATCAAATGCTGTTTTCATTCTTTTTTATTTTTTAATCAAAAGTACGCAATTTCGACCGAAAAGAATTTTCTTTGCATTTCAAAAAATTACAATAAATGAATAAGGTATATTATTTATCATCTTGCGATACTTGTAGAAAAATACTTAAAGCTTTACCCGAAGGACATTCACTAGTATTACATGACATCAAAAAAGAGCCAATAACGGAAGCACAATTAGAGGAGATGCATCATTTGGCTGGAAGTTACGAAGCTTTGTTTAGCAAAAAAGCGCAATTATACAAAACCTTAGATTTGAAAAACCAAAAACTAACCGAGGAAGATTTTAAAAAATATATACTTGAGCATTATACCTTTCTAAGTCGTCCGGTATTTGTAATAGACCAGCAAATTTACATTGGTAATTCGGCCAAAAATGTGCAAAACGTTCAAAACGCGTTGCAACATGTCTAATAGGAACCTTGCCTTACTCGGCGCAACTTTAGTTTCGATTATTTACGGAGTTACCTTTACCATAGCCAAAGATGTCATGCCAAAGTACATAGATGCATTTGGTTTTATCTTGTTGCGCGTGGGTGGTTCCACTTTGTTGTTTTGGTTAACTTGGCTAGCCGTACCTAAAGAAAAGATCGCCCTTAAAGATTTTCCTAGAATAGTTGCAGCCGCTTTTTTTGGGGTAGCGTTCAATATGCTTACTTTTTTTAAAGGTTTAAGTTTAACATCGCCTATTTCAGCGGCTGTGATTATGGTTTCTACTCCGATGATTGTGCTGGTTTTGTCGGCCATATTGATGAAAGAACGATTAAAAAAGCGCATGATTTTAGGTATACTCTTGGGGTTATTTGGGACCACTTTTTTAATACTGTATGGTAAATCTGTTGGTAATGCTACTCAGCCAGCATTGGGTAATTTCTTGGTATTGGTAAATGCTATTTCATATGGTTTTTACTTAATTATTGTCAAAAAATTGATGCATACCTATAATGCGTTTACCTTTGTCAAATGGATTTATCTTTTTGGATTCCTAATGGTTTTGCCCTTTGGATGGGAGGAATTTCAAACGGTAAATTGGGCATTGGTACCCGAAAGTATTTATTGGAAAATAAGTTTTGTAGTAATAGTATCTACTTTCTTGACCTATTTGCTAAATTTACTCTCCATGAAAGAATTAAAACCCACCACAGTGGCTGTCTTTATCTATTTGCAACCGCTATTTGCAACCGTTTTTGCCATTGGATTAGGAAAAGATACGCTTAGTTGGGTCAAGATAGGTTCCGCTGTTTGTATTTTTTCGGGAGTTTATCTCGTAAGTCAAAAAAAGTAAGGTGAAGAAAAGGGTTTTATTGTTTTAGTCAATAAATGGTTCCTTCTTCGAATTGCCATTTACTTTGTTTATATTTACAATTATTTAGTTATCAATATGATACATTCTATGACCGGTTTTGGCAAAGCGAGCTTGCAATTGCCTACCAAAAAAGTTACTATCGAAATCAAATCCTTAAATAGTAAAGGCTTGGATTTAAACGTAAGAATTCCTTCTTTGTATAGAGAAATGGAATTGAGTTTGCGCAATCTTATTGCATCGCAATTGGAAAGAGGAAAGGTAGACTTTTCTATATTTATTGAATCTACAGCCGAACAAACCTCTACTAAGGTTAATGTACCCATTGTAAAAGCATATATGAATCAATTGCGTGACGTATATGCTCAGGCCGACGAAACGGAGTTGATGAAAATGGCACTTCGTATGCCGGATACCATGAAAGTAGAACGCGAAGAATTAGACAAGGAAGAATGGGGGCACATCCAAACAATCATTGAAGAAGCCTTGCAAAACATTCAAAACTTCCGCAAAGATGAAGGGCAAACCTTAGAAAAAGAATTCCAATTGCGAATCGCGAACATTCGTCAATACATGGAAGAAGCATTGGTTTTGGATCCAGAACGAATTCAAGCGGTAAAAGATCGCTTGCAAACTGCTATTGCCGAATTACAAGTGAATGTTGATCAAAGTCGTTTTGAACAAGAACTGATTTATTATATCGAAAAACTCGATATTACCGAGGAGAAAGTGAGACTGACTAATCATTTGGATTATTTCTTAACTACACTCGAAGGGACAGAGGCCAATGGTAGAAAGTTAGGCTTTATTACTCAAGAAATGGGTCGAGAAATCAACACTATGGGGTCCAAATCGAATCATGCGCAAATGCAAAAGTTAGTCGTTCAAATGAAAGACGAATTAGAAAAAATCAAAGAACAGGTATTGAATGTATTATAGCCGCTAACTTTAAATGCGGATAAATAAAAGAAAATGAAAAAAGGGAAATTAATTGTATTCTCGGCACCATCGGGATCCGGAAAAACTACTATAGTTAGACATTTATTAGGGAAAGAAGACTTGAATTTGGAGTTCTCTATTTCGGCAGCTACTCGCGAACCACGAGGTCAAGAAGTTGATGGTAAAGATTATTATTTCATGTCTTTGGAACAATTCAAAAAACACATCAAAGCAGAGGATTTTGTGGAATGGGAAGAAGTGTATCGAGACAATTTTTACGGAACCTTAAAAAGTGAAGTGGAGCGTATTTGGGCTTTGGGCAAAAATGTAATTTTTGATATCGATGTGGCAGGTGGTTTGCGTATTAAGCATAAATTCCCCGAGGAAACCTTGGCTGTTTTTGTAAAGCCACCCAGCGTTGATGAATTGAAACGACGTCTCAAACAACGTTCAACGGAAAGCGATGATAAAATCAACATGCGAATTGCCAAAGCTTCTGTAGAATTGGCTACGGCGCCTCAATTTGATAAAATTATTAAGAATTATGATTTGCCTGTAGCTTTGGAAGAAGCGTATCAATTGGTGAAAGATTTTGTAACTACAGATACTACTAAGTAATACAGATAGCAGAAAAGCATCGATAAGAAAGGGCTGAGTAGACTTAACAAAGAACTGAAAATGAAAATTGGACTTTATTTTGGAACGTACAATCCCATTCATGTAGGGCATTTGATTATAGCGAATCATATGGTCGAGCATACCGATTTAGATCAGGTTTGGATGGTCGTTACGCCACATAATCCTTTGAAAAAGAAAAGCACCTTACTCGATGATTACCATCGGTTGCATATGGTACATTTGGCTACTTCGGATTATCCTAAAATCAAAGCTTCTGATATTGAGTTTAAATTACCACAGCCTAATTACACTATTACGACTTTAACGCATTTGCAGGAGAAGCATCCTGAGTATGAGTTTGCTTTGTTAATGGGTGAAGACAATTTGAAAACACTTCATAAATGGAAAAATTACGAAGCCATTTTAGCTCATTATGAAATTTATGTTTATCCAAGAATCAGTGCTGAGATGGGAAATAAAGACTTTCATAATCACCCTAAAGTACATCTTATAGATGCGCCAGTGGTAGAAATTTCAGCTACTTTCATTCGGGAGAACATTAAAATAGGGAAGAACATTCAGCCATTATTACCGCATCAAGTTTGGGAATATTTGGATCACAATAATTTTTATAAGAAATAAAAAAAGCCTCTTGAAAATACAAGAGGCTTTTTTACTACACTTTATATTGATTTAAAAATCGAATTTAATGCCTTGTGCTAATGGTAATGCTGTACCATAGTTGATGGTATTGGTTTGTCTTCGCATGTAAGCTTTCCAAGCATCAGATCCAGACTCACGTCCACCACCGGTTTCTTTTTCACCACCAAAGGCACCACCAATTTCAGCTCCTGAGGTACCAATATTTACGTTGGCAATACCACAATCCGAACCTGCTGCCGAGAGGAATAATTCCATTTCGCGCATGCTATTAGTAAAGATAGAGGAAGAAAGACCTTGAGGAACTCCATTTTGCATTGCAATAGCTTCCTCAATTGTACTGTATTTCATTACATATAAAATGGGGGCAAAAGTTTCTTCTTGAACAATTTCAAAATGATTTTGAGCTTCGATGATACATGGTTTTACATAACAACCACTTTCGTAGCCTTCGCCAGTTAAAACGCCTCCTTCAACAATGATTTTTCCGCCTTCTTTTTTGGCTTTTTCAATAGCGTTCAAATAATCGTTTACGGCACCTTTATCAATTAGTGGACCAACGTGGTTAGCAGCATCAAGAGGGTTACCAATTTTTAGTTGACCGTAAGCATTTTGTAAAACACTGATTGTTTTATCGTATACACTTTCGTGAACAATCAAACGACGCGTAGAAGTACAACGTTGTCCTGCAGTTCCTACGGCACCAAATACAGCACCTACCAAAACCATATTGATATCCGCGTGTTCTGATACAATGATAGCGTTATTGCCACCCAACTCTAGGATGGTGTTTCCAAAACGCTCTGCTACCGTTTTAGATACGTGTCTTCCAATACGAGTGGAACCGGTAAAAGAAACCAATGGAATACGTTTGTCATTGTTAATCAAATCACCAGATTCGTTCCCAACTACCAAACAACTCACACCTTCAGGAATATTGTTACGCTCTAAAACGGTTTGAATAATATTTTGACAAGCTACAGCGCACAAAGGAGTTTTAGAACTGGGTTTCCAAATGCAAACATCACCACAAACCCAAGCCAACATGGAGTTCCAGCTCCAAACGGCAACTGGGAAATTAAAAGCAGAAATAATCCCAACAATTCCAAAAGGATGCCATTGCTCGTACATACGGTGCATTGGTCTTTCAGAATGCATGGTCAAACCATATAACTGACGAGATAAACCTACTGCAAAATCACAGATGTCTATCATTTCTTGAACTTCACCAAGACCTTCTTGCAAACTTTTTCCCATTTCATAAGAAACTAATTTTCCTAGAGGCTCTTTAAATTTTCTTAATTCTTCTCCCATTTGACGAACAATTTCACCACGTTTAGGAGCAGGTACCAAACGCCAAGAAGCAAAAGCTTCTTCAGCAGTTTTCATGGCTAATTGATAATCTTCGGCTGTAGAAGATTTTACTTTGCCAATCAATTCGCCTGTTGCAGGAGAAAAAGATTCAATAATTTTACCATTAGAAAACCAACGAGTTCCTGTTGAAGTTCCTTCGTTGATGTCTTTTAAGCCCAATTCTTGTAAGGCTTCTTCTATACCAAAGGCTGTTGATGTTGTCATTGTAACTTTTTTATATAAAATTGTTATATTTTTTCGTAAAGATAGTATTTCAATCGTTATTTCAAAATGTTGAAAAGATTTAAAAATGAAAAGGGACGCATTTCTTTACTTCGTTTCCGATAGCGTAAGCTTTGATTTTTAAAAACTTAGTGAAAGGAGTAATGGATAATGGTTTCAAAACGGAATAATTTTCTATAGAAATCGTAATTTTATACACTAAAAAGTTTAGGTATGAAAAAGATTTTACTCGGTTTAATTTTCATGTTATCATGTGGTATTTCTTGGAGCCAAAATACTAAAAAATCCTTTGATGTTGTGCCTTTGGGGATTTATGGTGGTGCTGATGAGAGTAACATTTCAGCCTACTTATTGGCGGTAAAAGGAAGTAACGATTATATCTGTTTTGATGCAGGTACAATTCATTCAGGAATTGAGCAAGCAATAAAAAAGAAAACCTTTCGAGTGCCTATTTCGACTGTTTTACGTAAATACATTAAGGGGTATCTCATATCTCACGCGCATTTGGATCATGTTTCGGGTTTGATAATCAATTCGCCAGCCGATTCAACCAAAACAGTTTACGCTATTCCTTCGTGTATGGAACGGATGCAAAATCATTATTTTAACGATCAAACTTGGGCAAATTTTGGAGATGCTGGCCTAGGTCGTCCTTTAAAAAAATATCATTTTGAAACCCTTTCCTACGAGAAAACGATCCCGCTTTCTAATACTTCCATGACTTTAGAGACGTTTCCTTTAAGTCATGTCAATCCATATGAAAGTTCTGCATTTTTGGTGCGAAACGGAACTGAAGCGGTGCTGTATTTAGGCGATACGGGTCCAGATCGTGTTGAAAAAAGTACGCATCTAGCCGATCTTTGGAAAACCGTTGCGCCTTTGATTCAAAAGCAAGAATTGAAAGCTATCTTTATTGAAGTTTCTTTTCCAAACGAACAACCGGATAACTTATTGTTTGGGCACTTAACTCCAAATCATTTGATGCATGAAATGCAAGTTTTAGCACAACTTTCCGGGAAAGAGGCCTTGCAAAAATGCAAAATCATCATCACTCACTTAAAACCTCCAATGGCTTCTGTCAAAAAAATCAAGCAACAATTGGCTGAAGCCAACACTTTAGGATTGACATTAATTTTCCCAGAACAAGGAAAGCGTGTGGAGTTGTAGTAAATTAAATTTGATTCATATTTTTATAAAACCTCCAATCTAAATCATATTTTATACATGTGTTTTTTACAATTTGGAAAGCATAGTTACTCATGAAATCTATTAAAGTTTGAAATGTTTTTGAGTTTAAAACTATTTTTATGTTTTTGGAATCAAGTTCTTCAAATAAAAACAGTTCTTTGAATAAATACTCCTTTTCTTTTGAACAAAAAAGAATAGATTTATTGATTCTACAATTATCATGAACTATATGATTTCTTGTCTTTGAAAGTATATAATAGATTGATTTTTCGTCAAATTCTATTTTATCTTTTTTGTATTTTTTACCTGATAAGTTTTTAATTATAAGTTCAAAAAGTAGTTTGTCACCCTTAATGTTTTCTCTAGAAAAACTTTGATTTTGTTTTAGTTGAGAAATGATTGAGTTTTTTATTTCATCATCATTTAAAGCAAGTTCATAAATAATATTTTTTAGGAAACGCTCAAATGACTCATAAGATTGAACATACATCAAACAGAATTGTTCTGAAAGGACTTTATTTATAAATAAGGAGTAGTTTTCTTTATTCGTATAAATCATACTATCAGTAGGGAAACAATATGTTCCCCCATTGCTATCTGATTTCCCACTCCAATCTCTAATGATTAGTAAAGAAGAAATATGTAAAAGAGATTTTTCAGAGGAATACTTATTTAAATCTTCGTTAAAAACATTATTTATTCTTGAACTAACGTGTTTGTATTCTAATAAAGAATCGTAGTATCTATCAAGATGATATTTCAGTTTTTCTTTAATCATAAAGTTGAATAAAAGAATTATTTCTTCCCCATAAATCTTGGGTCTACGGGCATTACGGAACCGCAATTTTGGCAAGTGCGCAACGCCTCGGAGCTATAGAAATGTTGAAAATGCGGTAGAAAATCTTTTTCAATGTTGTGGAGTTCAAAATACACTTCATGCAATTTATGATTACAAGCGTCACAATGCCAAAGCAATCCATCGGTAAAACCTAAACCAGCTCTTTTACGTTCGATAACCAATCCGATAGATCCTTCGGAGCGAACAGGCGAGTGCGGAACTTTAGCGGGATGCAAATACATATCTCCGGCATGCAATTCCATTTCCTTGCGCTGTCCATCTTCTTGAATAATGACTTTAATGCTACCTTCGAGTTGGTAAAATAATTCTTCGGTTTCGTTATAATGATAATCTTTCCGTGCGTTCGGACCTGCTACAATCATCACGATATAGTCGCCAGAATCAACATAAAGATTCTTGTTACCAACGGGTGGTTTTAATAACTCACGGTTATCTTGAATCCATTGGTTGAGGTTGAAGGGTTTTGCTATGGCCATTATATTTTGAGCTAGATTAACTAGGCTAAGATATGGAATATGATGTTAATATCAGATAGTGCTTAAACCATTATTTATAGCTATCTACTTTCTCGAATCAAATAGACATATACCGGAAAATGATCGCTGTATCCCACTTCGGTAGTGGAATGCCTTAGTGGATACCCTTTGTATTTTCCTTGGGTTTGAATAAGATAATTGGGATGATAAATGCCCGCTTTCCAATACCTCCATCTCGAAAAATCATCACTTAGCCAAGTGCCCGTGAGCATGATTTGGTCAAAAATATCCCAAGTGTCCTGATGGGCAATGGTGCCCATTCCTTTTTTGGCCATACTTTCAAAAGGATTGAAAACTTCGGAGCTATTGGTCTTTTCTTTTGCTGCTTTGGCTCCTAGCACACTTTTGATACTCTTGTTTAAAGGGCCGTCGTTCAAATCGCCCATAGTGATAATTTTGGCATTACTGTTTATTTGTTGTAAGGAGTCGATAATTTTTTTATTCAATAAAGCAGCGGCTTCTCGAAATTTGGATGTTTTTTGCTCACCACCAGAACGCGAGGGCCAGTGATTAACGATGAGATGTATCATTTCGCCCTCCAATAAGCCACTTACTAACAATTGATCTCTAGTGTAAAACTGCTTAATAGTTGGGGTTTCCGGAATTTCATCTTCTTCGGTTGAGGAGGGATTTGTGGAATGCAAGTTTGATTTTTTAATCTCTTCTTCGACAGTGATTTTTAGTGGAACAACACTATAACTGGAAGGGCGAAACCATTTTTTTCGATATAACAAAGCCACATCTATGCCACGTTTGTCAGGTGAGTCAAAATGAATAATACCATAATCAGCTTCCAAAAGTTTTGATTGTTGAATTAAATCTTCAAGCACAGAACGGTTTTCAATTTCGCATCCTCCTATAAAAGTAGGCAGTGCTTTGTTTTCTTTTGTGCCAATTTCGGAGAGTACTTGAGCCAAATGTTTCAATTTCAATTCGTATTTAGAAGAGGTCCAACTTTGTGCGCCATTGGGAGTCCACTCTTCGTCATGGGTTTCGGGATCGTTGATGGTATCGAAAAGATTTTCAAAATTGTAAAAGGCTACGGTATGAATGTTGAATTTTTTAATTTGAGAAAATGTAGGTACTGTAAAGTGTAGTAACAGGGCGATAATCAGTAGGATGAGTCTCATAATTTGATTAAAAAATACACGTGAAGTAAAGATAATAGAAATTCTATAAGGCTAGGCTCTTTTTTTTGAAATGTATATCTTTGCTTTTGAACCCTTTTGAATCCTGCCTTTGAAGTCAAAAACTATACTATTTTCCTCTTATTCACCTAGGTGTTTTTTTATCCCTATGGTGGTATGGATTACTTTATTTTCGATAACCCTTTGTCAAGCACAAAAACAAATGATAACACCACCCTATCTAAAAAAAGGAGATACAGTTGCCTTGGTGGCTACTGCCCGTAAGCATCTTAATGACAATTTGCAACCTACTTTTGATTTATTGAAAAGTTGGGGATTGGAAGTAATAGTTGGCAATACTATTGGTTTAGACCAAAATCAATTAGCCGGCACTGATGCGCAACGGGCCAAAGATTTTCAAACACAATTGGATAACCCCAATGTAAAAGCGATTTGGTGTGTTCGTGGCGGTTATGGTACGGTGCGAATGCTCGATCAGTTGGATTTTACGGTATTCCAACAACACCCCAAATGGATTATTGGTTTTAGTGATGTCACCGTTTTGCATAGTCATTTGAATACCATGGGCTACAAAAGTATTCATGGAACGATGCCTGTAAGTATAGCAAAAACGGCACCTACTTCTATTAGCAGTTTGTATAAAGCATTATTCGGCCAAACGCTCCAATATCAAATTCCTGCTTCACCTATGAACCGTTTGGGGGTTGCCCATGGTGAATTGGTAGGAGGGAATTTATCCATCTTATACAGTTTATTTGGGTCGCCTTCGGCAATCGATTGTACCGACAAAATCCTTTTTATTGAAGATTTAGATGAATATTTATACCATATTGATCGTATGATGATGAATTTAAAACGCAATGGGTGTTTAGAAAGTTTAAAAGGCATTATTGTAGGCGGTATGTCAGATATGAAGGACAATGACATTCCATGGGGCAAAAATGCTCATGAAATTATTGAAGAGATAACCCGAAATTATCAAATACCAGTGGTTTATAATTTCCCAGCCGGACATGTCAAAGACAATCGGGCCTTGATTTTGGGTAGTATGGTACGTTTGGAAGTAACCACAACTGGAGCAACAGTAGATTTTGAATAATTCTGATCATGGCAACACACAACGAATTAGGTAAAAAAGGAGAACAACTTGCGGTTGAATATCTTCAGCGCCATGGTTATACTATTTTGGCTACCAACTGGTATTACCAAAAAGCCGAAATTGACATCATTGCTCAACAAGGCGATACGTTAGCTGTTGTGGAAGTAAAGACCCGTTCTTCTATTGAAATGGGACTGCCTCAAGATTTTGTGAAGCCCAAAAAAATTCAGTTGCTAGTTAAAGCCATTGATGCCTACATCACCCAAAACACTTTGGATGTTTCGGTCCGTTTTGACATTATTGCAATTCAAAAAAAGCAGGAAGAGTTTGTTGTAGAGCACCTTATCGATGCTTTTTATCATTTTTAATGCAAAAAAACGCATTGTTATAATTGTAACATTTTGTTTTTTAAGTATATTTGCTTAAAGATTTAACACATTTAGTTGGTTATTTTATAAATTGTTACTAATTAAAACAAGTCATAACATGAAAACGGTATCTTCTATTGTTGAAAATTACATCAAAACAAAGCCTTTTTTGTTAAATGCGCTTTCGATGGGAATTATAAATTTGACTTCTTTGTCTCGGACCATATTGACCGAATTAAAAGATGAGTTTGGTAAAGAAGTAAAGCAAGGAGCCGTAGTGATGTCGTTAAAGCGATTGACCGAAGAATTAGACTTTAGGTTGAATCACAAGATTAATAAAGTCATTAAAAATATTGGAGAAATCACGGTTCGATCTGAATTGACAGATTATACTTTTGCCGTTTCGGATACGGTTTTGATTAAGCAAGCAGATTTAATAAGTGACATCAACGCCTACTCGGATATATTTTATACTTCTTCCAGAGGGGTAAACGAAATTAACTTGGTAGTGAGCAACAGTGTAAATCATCTTGTAGAAAAACACTTTGTAGATGAAAAACTCATTCAAAAGTTAGAAAATCTAGCTTCGATTACGGTAAAATTGCCTAAAGATAATATAGCAGTTCCTGGAATTTATTACTTTATTTTTCAGCGTTTGGCTTGGGAAGGCATCATCATTAACGAAGTGATTTCAACATCGAATGAATTTACCATTTTAGTAAGCGAAGATGAAGTGGATATTGCTTTTAAGGTCATTAAAGATTTAAAGAATTAATACAACAAAAAAAAACGAAGCTTAAAGCTTCGTTTTTTTGTTCGATAATTACATACTAAAACAAGCACCAACGGTAAAGGTAAATTGGTTGTGAAGGTTATAGAAATACCTGCTGCTCTCATCGTATTTGGCAATTGGGAAACTAGCTTCGCTAAAAATGCCAAATCCATCCGTAAAGAAATAGCGTGCACCTACATGTCCTCCAAAATTTTTCAGTCCCAAACTCAAGCCTGGGTAAATATCTAGTTTCTCGTCAATATTGAAAACACTACTCAAATTGGCATTAATTCTGAGTCTTACATCCACTCGGTCTTCAAATTTGGGTTTTCCAATACCAGGAATATTTTCTACACCCAATAAATAAGCACCAACTAAACCATAGGATAAATTTTCGCCAAGACCAAAATCAGACGACAATTGGATGCCATTTCCTCCATTTTGAAAATGAGCACCAACACTAAATTTTCCATCGCCTTTTCCTCTAAAGGCTTGTTGCGCTTGTGTAGCAGTGAAACAAAATAACAAGGCTAATAAGACAGCTTTTTTCATTATATAGATGTGATTTATAAGTTTACAATTGATTTCTCCCTTTTTCATCAAAGTATAATTGATGCAAGGGTTCGCTTTGCCAAAATTCTTTGGTGTCTACGTCTAGAATCGTGAGCGGTCCTTTGAAGGCAGCACCGGTGTCTACGTTCCAAACATTGGCCATTTGAATGGGCACAGTTTGGTTCAAACGGGTTACTGGGGTATGGCCTATATAAATTTCGTCATATAGAGTTAACCGTTTGGGGTAAAAAGGATGATTTTGAGGCCAACTTTTGTCTAGTGCTACTGCTGTTTCCCATAGCGTTCTATCCCAGTAAAACATTTTTGGGAAATATTCATAGTCAATACCATTCAAATTGGTAAAACCAGCATGGATAAACAAACGGTTTTTTTCATCTAAATAGTATTCTTTTAATGATTTCAAGAATGCAATGTGTTGGGCTATCGTTTCGTTATCTACAGTTTCGTAGGCCAGTACGGTAGCTTCACCTCCATGTTTGTACCACAAAGGATTGTCTTTGCCATTATCTAAGTAATCCAAAAACAATCCGTCATGATTGCCTTTGATACACGTAACATTATGCGTTTTTTGTAATGCGATAAGCAAATCGATAACCTGAGGGGACTGACTCCAGCCGTCTACATAATCGCCCAAAAAAATCAAGTGATCTTTAGGGGTTACTTGTGCCCGTTCCAATACCTGATGTAAGGCACGCAAGCCACCATGTATGTCTCCTATGACTAAAGTTCTCATGTATTAGTTATTCGCTTTTTTACAAAAATAGTAGAATTACACCAATAACACTTTTTTGGAGTAAGAAATGTATGGGTTTTTACAAAAAAATAGGAGGATGTTAACAAATAGGATTGGTTCTATTAATTTTTTAGTTTCCATATTACTCCCCTCCCAACATTTCCATCAACTCCAAACATCTTCGGGTGGTTTTGGCATTATCAAAAGTCAGCAACAAACGCAGGCCTGCTGGGGTTTGCTTTTCTTTCATTTTGCATAGATTGGGATGCTTTTGTACAAAATCCAAGACTTTATTGAAGCGATTCGATTGGTAAAAATCGGATTGTTGGTCGGAAACAAAATACCCAATCATTTTGCCTTGTTTAAGCACTAGTTTTTCGATACCCACTCGGGTGGCGATCCATTTAATGCGAATGCTGTTCATCAACGCATTGGCTCTTGCTGGTAAAGGACCAAATCGGTCTATTAACTTGTTGATGAAAACAGTCAGTTCTTCTTCGTTTTTGACTTCTCCTAATTCGTTGTACAGCAGCAATCGCTCCGAAACGGTATTGATGTATTCATCTGGGAATAACAACTCAAAATCGGTGTCGAGTTGCAGGTCTTTGACGTATTGTTTGGTTTCGATGTTGTTCTCTTCTGGATAAAGGTCTTTAAATTCATTCTCCTTAAGTTCCTCGATAGCTTCATTCATAATTTTTTGATAGGTATCAAAGCCAATTTCATTGATGAAACCACTTTGTTCCCCACCCAACAAATCGCCTGCACCACGAATCTCTAAATCCTTCATTGCAATATTGAATCCGCTACCCAACTCGCTAAATTGTTCCAAAGCTTGGATGCGTTTTCGGGCTTCTTCGGTCATCGCAGAATACGGCGGACAAATAAAATAACAAAAGGCTTTTTTGTTGCTTCGTCCCACACGTCCTCGCATTTGGTGCAAATCTGATAATCCAAAATTATTCGCATTATTAATGAAAATGGTGTTCGCATTGGGCACATCCAATCCGCTTTCGATGATGGTGGTGGCTACCAAAACATCGAATTCACCGTTCATAAAGGCCAACATCAATTCTTCGAGTTTTTTACCATCCATTTGGCCGTGACCTATGCCTACTCGTGCATTGGGCACCAAACGCTGAATCATACCCGCGATTTCTTTAATATTTTCAATACGGTTATTAATGAAATACACTTGACCATTGCGCTGAATTTCATACGAAATCGCATCTCGAATGGTTTCTTCATTAAACCCAACTACGTGCGTTTCTATCGGATAACGATTGGGCGGTGGCGTAGTAATCACTGACAAATCTCTGGCCGCCATCAACGAAAACTGCAAGGTTCTTGGAATAGGCGTGGCGGTAAGAGTAAGTGTATCCACATTAGCCGCAATGGTTTTCAGTTTGTCTTTTACATTTACGCCAAACTTTTGCTCCTCGTCTACAATCAACAAACCTAAATCTTTGAAGACTACATTTTTGTTGACCAATTGGTGTGTACCGATGACAATATCTAGTTTCCCTTCGGCGAGTTGCTTTAAGGTTTCTGCTTTTTGCTTGGCGGTTCTAAAACGGTTCAAATAGCCCACCGTTACCGGCATATCTTTCAATCGCTCGCTAAACGTTCGGAAATGTTGGTAGGCCAAAATCGTGGTGGGTACCAAAACCGCCACTTGTTTGCTATTGTCCACAGCTTTGAAAGCGGCACGAATCGCCACTTCGGTTTTTCCAAAACCAACGTCACCACAAACTAATCGGTCCATTGGGCGTTCGCTTTCCATATCAGCTTTGACGTCCTGAGTCGATTTTACTTGGTCAGGGGTGTCTTCGTAGATAAATGAACTTTCTAGCTCGTTTTGTAAGTAACTATCGGGCGCAAATTGAAAGCCTTTTTCCAAGCGACGTTTGGCGTACAACTGAATCAAATTGAACGCAATATGTTTGACTCTCGCTTTGGTTTTTTGCTTTAACGCTTTCCAAGCATTCGAGCCTAATTTGTAGATTTTGGGTGGCGTTCCGTCTTTACCGTTGTATTTCGAAATTTTGTGTAGCGAATGGATGCTCACATACACAATGTCATTATCGGCATAAACCAACTTAATCGCTTCTTGGGTTTTGCCTTCCACTTGTATTTTTTGCAAGCCTCCGAATTTCCCAATTCCGTGGTCAATATGCGTCACATAATCGCCAACCGAAAGGGAGGTTAATTCCTTTAGCGTAATGTTTTGCTTTTTCGAATAGCCGTTTTTGATGCTGAATTTGTGATAACGTTCAAAAATCTGGTGGTCGGTGTAACAAGCAATTTGGTTTTCTTCGTCGATAAAGCCTTGATACATTGGCAACACGATAGTATGGTATTGCTTTCGAATGTTTTCGGCATTGGCTTCATCTAAACTTTCGAAAATATCGTGAAAGCGTTTGACTTGTCCGTCATTGGAACAAAACAAATAATTTTTGTAGCCGTTAAAATGATTGTCGCTGAGGTTGTTCAGTAACAAATCGAATTGTTTATTGAATGACGGTTGTGGTTGAAAATGAAAAGGAAACGTTTTTGAGGTTTTGAAAACCGCTTTGCTTCCCCATTCTACGACCGAAAAATCTACAGCACGCTTGATGAAACTGGCTTGATTCAAGAACAATTGCTCGGGTGTGGCCCGTTTGATTTCTTGGGATAATTTTGCGAAAGCTTCTTCGGCTTTACCAAATTGTTTGTCTAAATCGGCCAACAACAGTTCGGTATTTTGAATAAAAATCACCGTTTGTGGCGAAATATAATCTAGAAAAGATTCCCGATTTTCTTGAAAAAAGGAATTTTCTACATTGGGAATAATCGTGATTTTTTTCTTGGTCTCTATCGATAATTGGGTAGCGACATCAAAGGTTCGAATACTTTCGACTTCGTTGCCAAAAAACTCGATGCGGTACGGATTATCATTCGAAAACGAAAAGACGTCTACAATGCCTCCACGCACAGAAAATTCTCCGGGTTCGGTAATAAAATCGACTCTTTTGAACTCGTATTCAAACAACACCTCGTTGATAAAATCGATAGAAATCTTATCCCCGACTGACACTTTTAAGGTGTTTTTGTCCAATTCCTTTCGGGTAACTACTTTTTCAAAAAGCGCTTCGGGATAAGTGACAATTACGGCGGGTTTTTTACGCGAATTGATGCGGTTCAACACCTCAGCACGCAACAAAACATTGGCATTGTCGGTTTCTTCTATTTGATACGGTCTTCGGAAAGAGGCGGGATAAAACAGTACGTCTTTTTCGCCCACCAATTGCTCCATATCGTTCAAGTAATAGGCCGCTTCCTCTTTGTTGTTGAACACCAATAAAAAAGGTTTGTCCGAAAGAGTAAACAACGCTCGAGTTACAAAAGAAAAGGCGGAGCCTAACAATCCTGTTAGCTGCAGTTTTTGAGCGGAGGGTTCAGCCAAAAGTACTCCAAGTTGTTTGATTTTTGGAGAAGTGGTATATATTTTATTTAACACAGTACTACTCAACTTTCGAAGGGTTAGGAGGTGACATAACTGAAGAGGGTATAGCTCTAGCGGTATCTTTCATCATTTGAAGCATTTCGATTTCGCCTTGTTCGATTGGAATTTTGCTTTTCATGTCGATTTTGTCCAACTCGCGTTGCAAAGCAATTAATTCTTGATTGATTTCGCCAATTTGTCGAACTACCTTTTTATCTGGTATTTGGGTTAAATGCATGTACATGTCGAGTAAACTTACATTCGTAATCACAATAGCTATACGGCTGCGAATGGCGGCATTGTTGTATTGCCCTGGAATACTATTTTTTAGTTCCTCGGCTTTTTTGGTTAATATTCTAGTTTTTTTCTGAAAAGCACTGATGGAACTTTTTGGTTTTTGACCTAATTCATCCATAAACGTTCGCCATTGTGGCCAAAATCCCATGCTTTTTTCGGCAACTTCATTGATGGGTTGACTTTGAAATTTCCACCCTTTATCTATAGCAGCAAAAATCACTTTGCTTTTTTCGGCTTCTTTTTTTTGGGCTTCCAAACGTTGTTTGGCATTTTCGTTGCATGAAGCAAGTAGCAGTGCGAATAGTATAACGAAACTAATTCGGTATTTCATAGTTTTTGGATTAAAAGGCCAAAGTTACAAAGTAAATTTAAGTTATAGGATTTTCAATTTTGGGTTTTCAGAATTCTTTGTGTTATATGACTATCCTTGACTAGTACCATTTCACAGAATAAATTAGTTGTTGAATGTTTTTCATAAATATAATCCTTTCTGATCTTTGCGTCTTCGCGACTTTGCGAGCCCAATTTCACGCAAAGGCGCAGAGACGCAAAGTATATTGTCATTATTTAAACTGTTGGTATGAGTTACGGACAGTCATATTGTGTTATTACCAATGCAAAGAGCCCAGTACAAGACCGAGCTCATTCACTTCAAACAAAACCAATTGTATCCGTAGATTCCAAAGGGTGTTTAGGAATTATTTTTTTATTTCCACAATACTCACAGCGTATCCTCCACCTGGAGCAGCATATTGAGACATTTGCGATTTGCTATTCACCTTTACTTTGCGAATGGTATACGCTTGTGGATTCGTTTTGTAATGAGCGTCTTTGGCATCGGCATAAATGGTAGCTTCATACGTTTTGCCTTTATCCAAAAAGTCTAGTTTTATTTTAGACGTTCTTGGCGTTTCGCCATTAACATTTCCAATAAACCAATTAGAAGTTCCTTTGGCTTTTCTAGCTACAGTAATATAATCTCCGGGTTCGGCTTCTAGATACTTACTCTCGTCCCAATCGATAGCTACATCTTTAATAAACTGAAAAGCATCAGCAAATTTGTTGTAATGTTCTGGGAAATCGGCGGCCATTTGTAAGGGGCTATAAAGGGTTACATACAATGCCAACTGATTGGCCAAGGTGCTGTTAACATGCGATTTGTTAGTTGGACTAAACGAACTGATATTCATTTCGAAAATACCGGGTGTATAATCCATAGGGCCGCCTAACAAGCGCATAAATGGCAAGAGTGTCACGTGATTTGGTTTGGAACCACCAAAAGATTGGTATTCTGTCCCTCTAGCCGATTCATTACCAATCAAATTAGGATAGGTTCTGCATATTCCTGTAGGACGCACCGCTTCGTGTGCGTTGACCATTATTTTGTATTCGGCTGCTTTTTCTACCGCGTATTGATAGTGGTTATTGGTCCATTGGCTGTAATGATTAGAGCCCAAAGGAAGGATATTGCCCACGTATCCGCTTTTTACAGCATCATAACCATTGTCTTTCATGTATTGGTACGCTTTGTCCATATGACGCTCATAATTACGAATCGATCCAGAAGTTTCGTGATGCATGATCATTTTTACTCCTTTGGACTTCGCATAGTCACGAATTCCTTTGACATCAAAATCAGGATAAGGAGTTACAAAATCAAAAACATAATCTTTGGAATGCCCAAACCAATCTTCCCAACCTTCGTTCCAACCTTCAACCAAAACGCCATCAAATCCGTGTTGCGCAGCAAAATCAATGTATTTTTTTACATTTTCGGTAGTAGCTCCGTGACGACCGTTGGGTTTTACTTTAGTGAAATCGGTAACACCAAGTTGCACCGAAGGCAATTCATCGGTATACGCCCAACTACTTTTATCGGTAATCATTTCCCACCAGACCCCAATGTATTTCATAGGTTTTATCCAAGAAGTATCTTCAATTTTACAAGGATCGTTTAAATTCAATGTCATTTTAGAAGCCAAAATATTTCTGGCATCATCGCTCACTATAATAGTACGCCATGGTGTATTATGTGGCGCTTGCATCAAACCTTTGTCACCAAATTGGTCTGGGGTCAACCACGATTCGAAAATCATATTTTTGTCATCCAAATTCAAATGCATACACGAGTAATTGATCAACGCGGCTTCGTGTAAGTTGATATACAATCCTTCTTTGGTTTTCATCAATAATGAAGTTTGCACACCGGTTGGAGAGAAGGTGGTTTGCGATAAATTGGCCGTTTTGGCTTTTTCGCTAAATCCTCTAATTTCAGATAATTTCGAAGTGGTATAATCGTATTCTTGTGTATCATAATCTCCCGGAATCCAAAAAGCCGTGTGATCTCCGGTCATGGCAAACTGGGTTTTTTCTTCTTTGATTACAAAATAGGACAGATTTTTTTGCAAAGGAAATTCATAGCGAAATCCTAGTCCTTCATTAAATAATCGGAAACGAACCACCATTTGTCGTTGGGTTTCTTTTTGATTCAAAGTAACCGCCAATTCGTTGTAATGGTTGCGAATGGAAGCCACTTCTCCCCAAACTGGTTTCCAACTTTCATCAAAAGTTGCCGTTTTGGTATCGGCAATTACGAAATCATTTCGTAAGGATTTTTTATCATTTTTCAAGTCGAATCCTAAAGTACTTGGCTTGATTACAACCTTGCCTTTGTAATTCAAGGTATAACTTGGCGTGCCATCCGAAAGCAATGAAAATGTCATGACCAATTGTTTATCGGGCGATTGTAATTGTTGGGCTTGTACCGAAGTCATTACGATACAAAAAAGGAAAACAGAGAATAAAAAGTGTTTCATTTTTTTGAATAAAAAGGATTAAACATTTAGGAGATGCGTGCTAAAAAGGAATCAATACAAAGTGCGAAATCCATCGAAATCGATGTAATCAGTAGCCTTTAAAATTTCCTTTCGGCATAAAAAACTATACCTACAAAATTAGCCGCTTTATCATAGTGAAAACGATAGCGTAAAAAAAAAGTAGATTTAAAATATTATAAAATATTGTTTTTCAGTTGTTTATAAAATAAAAGTAAACAAAAAAAGTGGTAGCATTAGGAATAAAAAGTGGTTATTTTTCTGGAGAAGTTCCAATTAATAGCACTTGATTTTCGAATTCTTCTCTTGGACCGCGTGCTTTGTTTTTTAATTGTGAGCGGTAATTATAAATGGTAGAAACAGAATATCGCAAAAACACGGCAATTTTGGCACTGTCTTTTATCCCTAAACGAATCAAAGCAAAAATGCGCAATTCGGTGTTGAGTAGCTCTCCTTTTTTTAGTTGTATCGCGTCCGTATCGACCAATAAATTAGAAAAATCTTGAATAAAAGAGGGAAACAATTCCAAGAAAGTTTGGTCAAATTGGGTGTAAAATTCCCTTAATTCTTTTTCAACAGGCGCATTCGATTTAACCAATTTGAGCAACTCATTTACTTTTCCAGCTGTGGCCATTACTTTGAGTTTTTGGCTGTATTCTTCGAGTTTACCAATATAATCCGAACATTGGTCCATATAACGGCCAATATAAATTTCCTTCAACAAACTCGCTTCGGCCAAGGTTGCATTGGTAGCATTTAGTCGTTGATTGATTTCTTTTAAATCCTGATTCAAATTAGAAAGTTGTTCATTAGCCAAAGTAAGGGCTTTTTGGGCCGCAGCTACTTTTCGCATTTGTTTGAAAAGCAATACCAAAGCGCCTAATAGGATTAACGACAAAACACTTACCGCTAACAGAAAAATGGTCAATTGTGTACGATTGGTTTTGTTTTTATTTTCGTAAGCTTGGTTGATGATGGGCAGCATTTTAGAAATTTCATACGTCCGTAGTTTGGCATTACAAAACAAGGCGTCTTCCAAAGATCGCTTGATGTAGGTGTACGCCCGATCAATATCGCCTTCTTCATACAAGATAAAAGCTATTTTACGCAACGAAATATTTTCTTTTTTGGCCAATTGTACATCAGAAATAGCCGAAAGAATCAACCACTTTTTTTGTTGTTCTTTATCTTTTTTTAATCGATAGCCTTCTGCAATCAAATACGCTAAAACCGCTTGATCGGGATCCTGAGCAGATGTTGACGTGTAAAAACGAAGTAACGCAGCAATCGCTTGATCGTACAGCTTTTTTTCAAATAAAACATCGGTATTGGCAATACAAAATTCTCGACTTTTCGGCTGAAAATACAACATAGAAGAATCTCGGTAGCGTTGCGTCAATGCCTTATACTTTTGTTTTTCTAAAGCCGAAGCCGCATATTCAGTCAAGTAACCATAGACAATTCGGTACGTGCCATAATAATAGCCCTTCAAGTTGGGCGTTTGATTTACAGGAATCGACTCCAACAAGTCAATCGATTCTTTGTACATCCCTGAAGTGCCCAAAATAGTAGCCACGTTGAGCTGAGCCACGTTTACTTTTCCTAAATCTTTTAAAGCTAGGGCTACTTGCCCACTTTTTCGAGCATAAGTCAATGCCGAGTCCAACTGATAGGTTGCGTATTGGGAATAAAGTTGTTCGTAAATAGCATAACGCTGCTTGTTGGAAGTACTGAAACGCAATAACGCTTTGAGATGCAGTAATTGTTTTTCCTTTTTTTTAGCAGTTATCGGATAGTTCACAACGGCTCGATCTAATTTTTGCAATAAAGTAGTCACCTCATTTTGTCCCCAAAAATAATTGGGAAAAAATGCCGCCAAAAAAATAAAAACCGATGTTACAAGTATTCTTTTGTTCATCAGGTAAAAATAGGGATAATTTCATTTTACTTTCTCTAAAATACCTCATTTTAAGATTTCGAAAAAAGTAATTATTCTGAAAAACAACTCAGGTAGATGGACACTTTCATCCATTTTATTCCAAAGACCTCTAGCATGAATTCAGTAATTTTTTAGTCACTTTCTAAATTTTTAAAGAATACATGGTGTATAATTACATTTTTTTACTAAATTTATTGTCATTATTGCGAAATCGATATTTTTAAGATAAATTCCTATCTTTGTTCTTTTAAAACGGCAACTTATGAATCCAAAAATATTAATCATTGGCGCGTGTGGTCAAATCGGAACGGAACTGACCCAAAAATTGAGAAAAATTTACGGTACCGAGAACGTCATCGCTTCCGATATTCGAAAACTGAATGTAGATGTGGTCAACTCGGGTCCTTTTGAAGTCATCAATGCGCTCGATTTTAACCAAATCGAACATTTGGTCGAGGTGCACCAAATCACCGATGTCTATTTGATGGCCGCTTTGCTCTCGGCTACTGCCGAAAAAAACCCAGCTTTTGCTTGGGATTTGAATATGAATTCCTTGTTTCACGTCCTAAATTTGGCCAAAGCCGGAAAAATCAAAAAAATATTCTGGCCTTCGAGTATTGCAGTTTTCGGACCTACTACTCCCAAAGAAAATACGCCTCAATACACCGTAATGGAACCTTCGACCGTGTATGGCATTAGCAAACAGTCGGGCGAAAGATGGTGCGAATACTATCACAATCTTTTTGGTGTAGACGTACGCAGCATCCGTTATCCGGGCTTGATTAGCTGGTCTTCGCCTCCGGGCGGCGGAACTACAGATTATGCGGTAGATATTTACCACAAAGCCCTCGAAAACCAATCCTACGAATGTTTCTTGTCGGCCGAAACCAAAATGCCAATGATGTATATGGACGACGCTATTGCGGCTACCATCCAAATTATGCAGGCGCCAGCGGAGCAAATCAAGATTCGTTCGTCGTATAACTTGGCCGCTATGAGTTTTACACCCACCGAAATCGCCGCCGAAATCAAAAAGCACATTCCTGATTTCACCATCAGTTATGCACCTGATTTCCGTCAAAAAATCGCCGACAGTTGGCCTGCGAGCATCGATGATAGCCGTGCGCGCGAAGATTGGGGTTGGAACCACCATTTTACCCTCGACAATATGACGGTAGATATGCTCGAACATTTGAAATAAATCGGCAACTGCCTACTGTTTTCGAACATTTAAGTCATTAAAGTTTTTCTTGTAATAGTAAGCAGAAAGTAGCCCATAGAAGTTGAATTCGTGGCTGCTTTTTAAATCCTATAAGGCACATAAGGACATTTAAGTTATTCCTTTTTTAACTTAAATCTTTATGTGCCTTAGTTTTTTTAGTGCATTCATTAGGAGCACACGAACGGATATCTCCACACTTCCCCTCCCGTGATCCGCTATATCTTTGCTGCCGAACCCCGTCAGCAAAGGATGCCGCTCCTCC